>NZ_JBMDKW010000032.1:0-10307 GCF_057809915.1 Sphingobium sp. FG11 | reverse complement strand
GCTCGGCCCGCTTCGGATCGCGTGACGATGTGCGCGGCCTGGAATCCGGCGACGGCGATCTGCTGATCGGTCGATCGGCCAAATCGGGAAAGCTGCTCCGCTATGGCGGTCCCGCCCACCTGCTGACGATGGCCCCGACGCGCAGCGGCAAGGGTGTCGGCACGATCATCCCCAACCTGCTGATCCTCGACCGCTCGGTGATCTGCATCGACCCCAAGGGCGAGAATGCCCGCGTCACCGCCAGAGCGCGCGCCACACGCGGCAAGGTCTGGTGCCTCGATCCATTCGAGGTGTCGGGGCAACCCCCTGCCCGCTACAATCCGCTCGACCGCCTCGACCCCGCCAGCCTCGATCTGGCCGAAGATGCGATGACGCTGGCCGACGCCCTGGTCCATGACCCTGCCGGGCAAAGCGGCGATGCCCATTGGAACGAGGAAGCCAAGGCACTGATCGGCGGGCTGATCCTCTATGCCGTTGTCCATGAGGACCGCGAGCATCGCACCTTGGCGACGGTGCGCGAGTATCTGACGCTGGCCCCCAAGGGGTTCGCCGATCTGCTCACCCTCATGCAGGACAGCCGCGGCGCCGGTGGCCTGATCGCCAGAGCGGCCAACCGCCAACTCGGCAAGTCCGATCGCGAGGCCGCAGGCGTGTTGTCGTCGGCCCAGCGCCATACCCATTTTCTCGACAGCCCCCGGATCGTCGCCAGCATGGCCGCGTCCGACTTCACGTTCGCGGGGTTGAAAGAGGGGGTTTCCACGGTGTTTCTGTGCCTCCCCCCTGACCGGCTCGACGCCTATGCACGCTGGCTGCGCCTGCTGGTCGCCCAGGCGCTCACCGACATGGCCCGCTCACCCGTCAAACCGGCGCGGCCCGTCCTGTTTCTGCTCGATGAGTTCGCCGCCCTCGGTCGCCTTGAACCGGTCGAGCGGGCGATGGGCCTGATGGCCGGATATGGGTTGCAGCTCTGGCCGATCTTGCAGGACATGCACCAGTTGCGCGCCCTCTATGGCGAACGCGCGGGCACCTTCATGTCGAACGCTGGGGTGTTTCAGGCGTTCGGGGTGAACGATCTCGCCACGGCCGAACTGCTATCGAAGACGCTGGGGCAGGAAACCCTCGAATATCAGACGGCGGGCTATTCCCAAGGCGGCAGGATCGGCGGGGCAAAGCTCACGGAATCGGCCAGCACCCATATCAGCGCCCGAAACCTCATGAACCCCGACGAAATCATGCGGATGCCGCCCACCGACCAATTGCTGATGCTCCAGGGGCAGGCCCCGTTGATCGTGGAGAAGATCCGCTATTACGATCAGCGCGAATTTGCAGGGCTGGCCGATCCCGGCTGAGCGGCCACAGGGAGCGCGATCGTCGCCGATGAGGCATTGGACCGGAAACGGCCACAACCCCGCCTCCTGACCGCCCTGGACCTCTCCACAGCCGCTTAGGGCGCGATTGGGCGCTGAACCCGCCCCACTTCCCCCTCGGAAGCCCCGCGACCGTAGGTCGCCCTGTGACGGCATCGCCGTCACGCATCAAACAGCGCATTGGCCGCTAGGCCAATTCCACATTCCTCATCCCTAGAGCTGCATTTCTGCTCGCGCGTCCGCAATGATTCTAGATTCTGGGATTCTATGATTCAGGGGGTATCAAACGCATTGATTATAAAGGCGTATTTCGGCCTTTCATGAGGAATGGGGTGGGGCATCATGAGGAATGGGGTGCCCTATTGTGAGTTTTGGGGTGGGGGTATTATGAGGAATGGGGTGCATGAAGTGAGGCCATTTCCTTTCTCATCTCATAATACCTTGACCCTGTTCGCACATCGACCGAATGTCCCATCATGGACGGGACAGCCGACACAACTGGTCGCACGATGGAGGTGGCACGGATCGAGAAAGAGCGTGGCTCTGACACGATCGTACAGCCGCGCGAGCTAGTCGAAGTCCGCTACGCGCGGGGGGTTTCCCTTAGCCTGTCTGCGCGCAAGGTGTTCGCGTTGATGATGCACCAGGCCGCAGGCGACGCCTGGCGGGACCAGGAACATAGAATCGCCAAGCGCATGTTGCGCGGCTCCCACAACTCCAACGATCGCCTTGCCGAGACAATCGACGAGCTGATGGGTATCTTCTTTGCCATGCCTGACAAGGTGGATGGCGACCATGGGCGGCGCACCTTCCAGATGATCGAAGAGACATTTGAGGGGGGTGAACAGGGGTGGTTGATCTACCGTTTCACCCGACGCGCGCGCGACCTCCTGAAAGACAGCGAAGCCTATGCACTCCTGCACCGGGCAACAGTGCTGGCCTTCGATAGCAAATATGCCCTCGAACTATACCAGCTCGGAGCGTTGCTCTACCGACGAGACGTGCCGATCTGGCGCGGCGATGTGGAAACCCTCCGGGCAAAGCTTGGTGTTCCAGAAGGGTCTTACAGCTCTTTCGCCGATCTTCGACGCTTCGTCCTCGATGCCGCAACGGCGGAAATCAACCAGCTTGTGCCGCAGTTCTCGGTGGCATGGGACGTCGCCAAAAGGCGGGGCCGCAAGGTCATTGAGATTGCTATAACCTTCCGCCGCAAGCCGCCGATCGCTGCGGTAGCGGCCGAAGAGGAAAACGAACGCCATCGCGCCGGTCGCCGAGCACGTCGCGATGGCACGGCGGAAACGATACTCGATCCCAGTGCGATCATCGCTGCAACAGCCGCGAATTTGGGCGTGTCTGATGTTTTGCGCTGGCCTGCCGACGATCAGGTGACGGAATTTGGCGCAACGGAGTTGCACGCGATCGGCGTCACCTATGGTGGAGGGCACGCCGTACAGCGGTTGGCGGATCAATATGCGCGGGTGCGAACTGACAAGCGACGCCAGCTCCGGGGAGATGCCCTACGCGAAGATTGGACGACCTGGGTAAGGGGTTGCGCGGAAAAATGGAGTAAACCCTAATGGTTGTCGCTCTTAGGGTTTCGCGATACCCTATAGAAACAGGGACACGTTCCCGGTTGGAAACGGGGGAATAAACTATGGCAACCGTCTCAATGACGAAGGGGGCTGAACTGGCTGGGGTCAGCAAGGGAACCGTCTCAAAAGCCCTAAAATCCGGTCGTCTTAGCTATGCCGAGAAGACCGATAATGGCTACCTTATCGACACGTCCGAACTGTTCCGGGTGTTTCCTCCGAAACAGAAAGAAACGGTTGATGATTCCCGCTCCGACACCCCTGAAGGAAACAGGGAAACCCTAACAAATTCAGGGGGGTTGCAGCGGGAGATTGAACTGTTGCGTGAACAGCTACAAGATCGTGATGGCGTAGTTTCCGACCTGCGCCAACGGCTCGATAAATCCGAGGAAGAGCGTCGAGAAGCGCAGGCGCGGGTGATCGGATTGCTCACCGGGCCAGAGGCCGCAGAATCGAAACGTGGCTTTTTAGGTCGTCTGTTTGGGCGATCCAGCGACTGATCTCGAACGCTGATATTATTTCAAACACTCTGGATCGCCATTACAAAGGGCGGCGGCTTCGCTTCCAAGCCGTGCGGCAGTAGCATCATCATAGCCTGCACTCTTTGCGGCTTCGGTCATTCCAGCAACCTCACGCGCGCGCTGTGCTGCACCACCACTAGCATTCTGTCGCTCCGCGCTTCGTAATGCCTCGGCTTGGCTTGCGAACGCACCGTCATAATAGGCTCGATCTGCATCTGTCATTTTCCGGCTACTCGACACATTGGGTAATAACGCTTCGATTGGTGGTTCACTTTTAATTGCAATCGGTGCCGGTTCGTTCGGCAACTGAACAGGAGGCGAAGATGGCTCAAAATATTTGCTTATTATAACTGCCATTCCCAAAGCGGCGATTACAGCAATGATCGTATTTTCAGTCCGCTTTGATGCCATGATTCCCACCCATTCACTTATCTAAGTGCCACAATGCCGGGGACATTAACGTCCTACAAGCCGTGATATGGTTGCCTGGCTGACATTGAACAGGGCGGCAACGGTGCGCTGCGTGTCACCGGCAGCGAGCCTATCCAGCGCCTCGGCCTGCTGATGTGGCGTAAGGGCCGTCCTACGCCCGAATTTGACGCCACGCGCCCTTGCCTGGATACGCCCTGCGGCAGTGCGCTCGGTGATCCGATCCCGTTCCCAGCTCGCCGCGATCCCCAACACCGAAATTATCACCTCGGCAAATTGCGAAGTCGTATCCACCATCGGCTCGGCCAGCGAACGGAAGCCAGCCCCGGCCTCCTTCACCGCATGGAGGATGTTCAATAGGTCGCGGGTGTTGCGGGCAAGCCGGTCTGTCGCCGTCACCATCAGCACGTCGCCATCGTCCAGCGCGCCGATCGCGCGCTTGAGCTGTGGCCGTTCGGCCGTCGCACCGCTGATCTTCTCGCGGTAGATTTTGATGCACCCGGCAGCGGTGAGCTGGGCGAGCTGCTGGGCCAAGTCCTGGCCGTTGGTGGAAACGCGCGCATAGCCGTAAATCATGGCAATGATCTGCATCAGATTTTTGCATCAGGGAAGGGCGCGGATTTTCGCCATTCTCAATCTGATGCAAAAGTTTTCATAATGAAATTTTTAACAAACGATACCTTAATGAGAAGGGCAAGGTCCTGAACTGTTTCCTACCGTACGAAAGTGATCGCTTTCAATAACGAGATTATCAAATCGACAGTTATTAAGGTCATGGTCAAGATATGTAGTGACCTTTAGCAATCGGCTGTTATCCATGTGATCTATGTCATGCGGATTGGTCTGAAGCTCTCTTGGAAGATCTACGACAACGCCGTTCCTTTGATTAACAAACTTGATAAACTCGCAAGCATTTCCGCATCCCAGCCGAACAACGCTGTATGACCCTGCGTAGACGGGATCACCCAACACAGCTTCTTCGATAGCAGCCTTATACCGCCTATTGGGAGGGTTTCCGCCGGTAAGTATGGGGCTGGCAGCTTCACCACCCCCAAATACTTCCGTCATGTAGCTATCAAACCGTATCGGGTCTGCGGCTTGTTCAACGGGACGAGCTGCCAGATCGGCGGCCTCAGCTGCTCGATCAGCGGCCTCAGCAGCCGCGTCGGCCCTTTCAGTATAGCTTAGCTCATCTGAAGGTTTGTCGAGCATAAGCGTACTCAATTTTTTCAGAGCGGTTAGGTCACCTTTGGCGAGATCACGATAAAGAGGTATGGCTTTGGCTATCTTTTCAATAGGAGGTTTTGCCTTACACCCGGCAGATCCTAAGCTCCGGGAACATGCCTCCTCCTGCAATGCTAGAACAGCATCAGCCTTATCGATCGAATCCTCGCACTTTTGGACGTCCCCGGCGATACAGCCGTTGAAAACACCTTGGAATTCCAAGGTGTCATTCAAGATGCGCGCATCAAGCTCGCTATCCGAAAGAGATTTGCTCGAATTGCAACCAGTCGTAACAGCGCAGGCGATCGCTAAAATCAAAAATCTCCGAAACATGTTTCCTCTTTCAAGTGCGCAATTAGCCCTGAGGACGACATAATGTTGAATAGGTTTAAATAAGCTGGACACGGAAACCATAAGTAAGCCGCTGCGCGCAACGCTGGCGGCACCGAACAATCCGATCGATCTCGAATTTGTGTCGTGGATGCGATCACAAGGGTAGGCGGCGCGACGCTGATACCCATCCACGATGGACCGAATAAGACGTTGATGATCGGATACAGGCCCCCATCGCACGCACGCTGAGCGTCGATAACTGTCAATTTGCGAATTACAACTTTTGAAGCTTCAGCCTGATACAAAAATCACAAGTTTTGCATCAGACTCAAAAGCGCAGAAATCTGCGCCTCTCCGTGATGCAAAAATCTGATGCACATCTAGCGCTCCTTCTGGTCGCGATTCATGTAGGCACTGATGAGGCAACGAGCCTTTAACCCAGCTTTGCTAGGCCAGCACGATGCGCCGCCGCTCCTCCTTCAATCAGCCATCGCCAAAGGGGCAGCGAAGGACACGCCCTCGCCAACCTGATCCTAAGCCCGTTCCTATGGAATTGAAGCTCCTTGGGGCAGCAGCGGCACTGGGAGCAATTGTAGGTGTAGGGTCGATTGCAGCAAGCGAGGGTGGGGTGCAACGCGTCGCCTCCGCCGCTCATTCTTTCGCGGTAAATACTGGCATGGCTCGTGCCCGCGCACCCCAGGCTGGCGATTATTGGGCTGGGTGTGATTCTGCCCGCTCAGCAGGCACCGCTCCGATTTACCGTGGGGAGCCAGGATACCGCGTCGAGATGGACGGGGATAGCGATGGCATCGCTTGCGAGCCGTATCACGGAAATTGACAGAAAAGCCGCCCTGGCACCGTTGATGCAAAAGTTTTGATTTTTGCATCACCAGAACTGCCAATGTGAGCGCCATCCTTACCCTAAGAATACGGAGCCTTGCAGTATTTAGCCGCCGGACATAACCGTCAGGAAATGTAGCTGGGGGCTCAATTGAAGAATTTTCCACATCAAGTTGCCTCTCTAGATAAATTTCTGGAGGCTCTAAGGGTTGCTGCCCAAATCCTAGATGCCGGGGGCGATTTCGCATCTGATGCAACCTACGGAGACGCTCTTGCATACGGGGGCGTTCATTCGTTCCGAGATGCAGGCAATTTAAGCATTGCCCAACTCCTCGCTAGAGAACTGCAAAAGCCAGCGGCAAACAGGGGATCACGTACAGCCGCGCGCGATCATCGACGGGCCTTGAAACTGTTTGGGCTAATCTCTGGCAACGGTCTAACGCCAATCGGCCGTCAGCTTTTAGATTCCCCAACAAATGAGGTAAGATTAGGAATATGGCGAGAGGCTATGCTGGCGTTATCCATCGGCGATGATGAGAATAAAAGCCACCCTTATCGCATTCTTCTGCGCCTCGTTTATGACCATCCAGGTATCGAGAAAAGAAAACTTCTGTTAGCATTAGAAGCTAATAACGATTCACTTGATGAATATAACAGAATTCTAGATTTATCTGATTTACCTTATCAGGATGTTGTAGATCAACTTGGAGTTAGCCCGCATAATGCTGCCAATTCCATAAAGGTTCTTCCGGGCATAGCCGAACAGCTTGGAGATGTTATCACAACCGGCAATAAGCTAGTTTATCCAAAGCCTTCAGCTTCTCTGGCGACTGAAACCATTGATGAGGTTGGAATACCAAAAAAACCACCTCGCACGAATCCATCACGAAGAAATAGAAATCCTACTCTATACACCGCAAACAACATTGCCCCTTTGCCTGCATTCCAAAATAATGCACAAAATATTTTTGATCTAAACGCAGCGATACAACTAAGACAAAGAAGAACTGAAGAGCATCAATCTCTGGTAACTAAGTTCGCTCATTTTCTAGAAGAAAATGGATACCATTTATACGCAAACCCCTACGACTGCCTTGCGTCTAAAGACGACTCTTGGTTGCTGATAGAAGCAAAAACACTTGACGGAAGCCCCACTGATGGTCGGAGACAAGCAGAGAAGGCTTTAGGACAGCTTAGAGGATATGCATTCTTCGATTTACCTGAGGGGGTAGAAACAATGAATGTTCGCCACATTATCCTTTTTTCACAAAAGCCATCGGAAGAAATAGCTAATTTTCTGAGGGTCAATGGATTTGAAGTTATATGGGAAAGTGACGCGCTTTGGACAACGCTAGGCGCTGACAACGATCCGGCTCTGTTTACCGCTTGAGCCGACGGCCTTGCGGGACGTTTGTCTCGCGGGCCGCCAACCTTCCGCACGAAGCCGTGCTTCGCCTAAATCACAATAGGTCGGATTGATCTCAAATCCGGTGAAATTCCTTTGATGTCGAAAGGCGGCCAAGCATTCACTGCCAGAACCTGCAAAGGGGATCAGTACGTTCCCATTCTCAGGGCAAAAATGCTGTACGATACGCTCTGATAACATCAGCGGCTTTTGCGTAGGATGGTCAACACGCTCATCGGCATAACGACGCCCAGCCAATGTGGGAATCGCCCAAACGTCACCTGCTAAGCGACCTTTAGGATTGGGTTGCCAAGCTTTTCCGTTTTTATTCACGGCGTATTTCAAGCGTTCTGCGCTCTTATAGGGCTCGCGTATTTCTTCAAAAAAGAAGTCTTTAGACTTCGAGAACCACAATAACGGTTCATATGTCGCCCGCATTGCCCGGTTACCGCAGAATCCATTCTCATAATGCCAAATTATCTGACGGCGGTACTGCAACTCTAATTCATGCATCTGCACATGATTGAAACAAATATAATTATGAATTCCGTACAATAGAATTGAACCAGATTCTTTCATGACCCTTTTCGATTCAGTGAGCCATAGAGAACACCATTCTTTCCATTCGTCTATATTGCTATAACTGTCCTTCAGGCCGAAATTTTTGGCTATTCCATAAGGAGGGTCAGCGACAATGAGATCGACAGAATTGGATGCTGTCCGTGAAAATCCATCCAGAACATCGATGTTTAAAATTTTTCCAGCCATGTCTAGATCTTCTGAAGAATAATTGCATATTGATGGTGTATATTTGGTACAAAAGCATGCGGATATCCATATGGAAATACGCGCTTAAACTTCTGATATATTATAGTAAGTCCTTTTACTGCCATTTCTTTATTAAGCTCTATCGCTCTAGATAAATCAGAATGAAACATCATATAGCGATCTTTATGCCTAAAATCCCCAACAATTATCACCATATATTTTTTGGGCTTTAGTTTTTTACTAATTTTACAAAATATATCTGACAGCTCTTCTACAAAATCATCATAATCTGCGATGTGAGCAATATCATTAGCCGACTTTCCATAGTTATGATCTAGTCCGTTTGCGATTCTGTCCTGATTTGCTTTATGGTCTATCTTATTCAAGATACCCCAATAGGGTGGACTAGTTACTACAAAATCCAAACTTTCATCATCGATAGATGGAACGGCGGTCCTAATGTCCATGTTTATTATTTTTTGTTCAACGCCTTCTACACCTTGCGTCTCATCAATGCGCTGCCGAGCAAGGCCCGAATAAGTCGGGCTCAGTTCAACGCCGAGGCCATTGCGTCCAGAGACGGAGCAGGCCTTAAGGGTTGATCCAATGCCCACGAACGGATCAAAAACCAAATCACCTGGCTTTGTGAACATTTCAATGAATTTAAGAACATCCTGATATGAGAATGGTGCAGGATGCTGTCTTTCAAATATAGCTTCAGGAGAACCTTTGCCATGTCCTTTTTGAACGAAGACAGAAATAGTTCTAGCGATCCACTCAGATGCTGTAAGAGCATTTAACTTATTTTTTGGACTTACGACTTTTACCTCATTATCACTAAGAACTTCTTCATCTTTTATAGATACGAGGTTTAACATACAAAAATCATCCTGCTGCGTTAAGGAAGACCTATGCCGATCAAGGCCCAGGCTCAACCGAAAAGTGGTGAGCGGATGATTTTCGAAGGTTCTCACCCTAGCGTTGAAGCTCCAAGCCCGATCGACGTGCAACGCTGACGCGCCCCGGAAACATTTCTTCATGGATCGGCTCGACCACCGCTACAGCGCCTTTCTCACTGTCCCGCACCTTGCCCGGCTCAAACACCCGGCCCCGATCGAGTTGGTCCGCGATCCATTCCCGCGCGTGCGCTTCATCCCGCGCCGCGCCTTCGGGATCGCCCTTGTTCAATCCTTTGGCGATCGCACGAGCCACCATATAATTCCCCTGCGCTGCCCGTAGCTCCGGGTCCGCCGCCGCTTCCTTGTCGGTCGCCTGTCTGAACCTGTCGCCCAACGTCGGCGCGCGACCGATGCCGCCCCCTGATGCGCCGACGCTGCCAGCGACGAGCTTGGCCAGCACGCGGCTCATGGCGTCCACCTTGCCCTGCATCACCTCGACCTGGCCTGCCAGATTTTCCACCGCCGCCAGAACCGCCCGCTGAGTCGCCAGCAACGCCATCACCGGATCGTCGTTGTCATCGCTCATCGCTCGCGTCCCCTGTCCCATTCTTTCGAGCGATCCCGTTCAAGATCACGCTCGGCCTGGTCGTGATCCGACCCGCCCCCTTTGCTCCCCATGCGGGACGCGATGCGCGCGGCGGCGCTTCCCGGCTCCGGGGTATCCTTATCCCGCTCCACGCGCTGCGCCGTCGCCTCCGCAATCCGCTCGGCTGCGCTGCGATCGTCGGCCTGGTCCTGACTGCCCCACGCCGCGCTGAGACGGTCGCGCAACCCCTGCGCCATGTCCTTGGCCTTGTCACCGATGCCCCGCATGGTGTCCGCGATCCTGGCGCTGAGTTCGCGAAGCTGCTGCGTCAGCTCGCGCCGCTCCC
>NZ_JBMDKW010000031.1:0-11772 GCF_057809915.1 Sphingobium sp. FG11 | reverse complement strand
ACTGATGGCCGCTTTCAGGCGTGGTGTTTCTGAATATTACGGCGCTTTCTGGTCGTTTCCGGCCATCGGCAGATGCGCTGCACTCATGCCCGGCTCGCACTTCCTCAAGCTCGCGCCAGCAGTCCTTCGACCAGTCCTTCGAACAGCCGTTTGCCGTCGGTGTTGCCGTGGGCTGGTTCGATCACCCGTTCGGGATGGGGCATGAGGCCGAGCACATTGCCGCCTTCGTTCAATATGCCGGCGATGTTGCGGGCGGAGCCGTTGATCGCGTCGGCGTAGCGGAACGCCACGCGGCCTTCGCCTTCCAGCCGGTCGAGCGTGGCGGCGTCGGCGAAATAATTGCCGTCATGATGGGCGACGGGATAGCTGATGCGCTCGCCCGCGGCGTAGCGGCTGGTGAAGGCGCTTTGGGCGTTCTCGACGGTCAGCGCCACGTCGCGGCAGACGAAATGGCCACTTGCGTTGCGCAGCAGCGCACCGGGGAGAAGGCCGGATTCGGTCAGCACCTGAAAACCGTTGCAGATGCCGAGCACGAACGCGCCGCGCTCCGCCGCCTGCGCCACTGCCTGCATCACCGGCGAGCGCGCGGCCATCGCGCCCGAGCGCAGATAATCGCCATAGGAAAAGCCGCCGGGCACGCCGATCAGGTCGATGTCGGCAGGCAGTTCGGTGTCGCGGTGCCACACCATAGCGGGCTTTTGGCCGGTCGCCGCTTCGAACGCCACCGCGAGATCACGGTCGCAATTGCTGCCCGGAAAGACGATGACCGCGCTCTTCATGGCATAGGCTCCTTCAAGCGACCTTTTCGACGCGGTAATTTTCGATGACGGTGTTGGCCAGCAGCTTGCGGCACATGGCGTCGATATCCTCGTCGCTGGTGCCGTCGGCCAGATCCAGCTCAATGAGCTTGCCCGCCCGCACGTCATTGACGCCGGCAAAGCCGAGGCCGTCGAGCGCGTGATGGATTGCGCGGCCCTGCGGGTCGAGGACGCCGCCCTTGAGGGTGATGAAGATGCGGGCTTTCATGAGGCGTCAAACTCCCTGGGTCGGCTCTCGCGCTCGCCCTAGGGGGCATGCGCCGCGCAGGCAAGAGTTATCCCTAAAAGTCCCGTCGTTCGACGCGCAGCGCGCGCCAGCCATCGGGCTTGAACAGGCGTTCGATGATCGTCCGGTCCAGATGCACCAGCGCGACCTGACGATAACCGGCCTGCGTTGGGAAACGGCCGCCCGCCAGTCGCACATCCTTGCTGCTTATCCCGCTCAGGCGATAGCCGCCGACGGGCGGATCGCCGTGGATGGGCGCGGCAAGCCGGGCGACTTGCGCGCGATAGACAAGGCGGCTCGCGAAATTATCCTCCCGCGCCGCGTAGGTGCCGGGATGGCGGCCGATATAGGCGATGGCGCGGTCTTCGAGCATTCCGGCCGGGCGCGTCGCCAGGATCGGCACGACCCCGCCGATCAGCACCAGCGCAAAAAGGGCGATGGCGCGGCGGCGCAGATCGTGCCGCGCCATCATTGCCGCCAGCGCCAGCGCCAGCCCCACCTGCGCGGCGGCGATGACGGGGAGATAATAGCGCGGCTGCGGCCGCAGGGTGAAAATCCATGTGACCGTCAGATAGCAGCCGAGCGCCACGGCGATGAGCAATGGCACGGCGTAGGGCGGCAGCTTGAGCCTGCGCCCGCGCCGCAGGAAAGGCAGCGCGATCAGCGCGCAGGCTAAAGCCACGAAGCCGAAATCGGGGTCGATCAGGAAATCGCCGATCGGGTTGATCGGCCAGTAAAGCCTGGTTGGGCCGGACGGAATCCAGCGGCTGGCAAGATCGGGGTTCAGGAAGGGACCGCCGCCGGTATAGACGCCGCCGCGCAGATGGGCGCTGAAGATGTGGAGATGATTCTCGCCGACATGGAGCCGGTAGAGCGGATCGCCGGTCAGCCACCACAGCCAGCCGACATCGGCCACGACCGGCAGCGCGAGCGCTGCCCCGAGCAGCAGATAGTCGCGGCGCGGCATCGCCGGGTTGAAGATCGCCGCCCAGACATAGCCGAGCGCGAGAAAGCCGATGGTCTCGCGCGTGACTACACCGATGCCGAGCGCGACGCCGGACAGCGTCAGCAGGCCAAGCCGCGCCGGGGTGCGCTGCGCATGCCGGGCCGCGATATAGGCGACGATGGAGATCGTGCCCATCGCCAGCTCGACGATTTCGGGGAAACAGCTTGTCGCCATCTTGTGCAGCACCGGCGACACGATGATGAGCGCGAGCCAGATGCAGGCGGTGCGCCGCCCGGTCCAGCGCGCCATCGCGATACTGCTCGTCAGGACGAACAGCGCGTAGAAGAAGCGCGGCACCGCGAGCAGGGCGGGCAGGCCGGGACCGGCGGCATGGAAGGCGAAGTCGATCGCCGCGATCAGGGGCACACGCAGCGCCCAGTGGGTCGATCCCGCGCTCGGGCCATTGCGCCACCAGTCGAGCGCGATGTCGAGATAGCGCTGGTCATCGCTCGGCCCGCCCATGAAGCCGACCGGATGCACGAACAGGCTAAGCTGGGTGAAGATGAGGGCGGCGAGGCCAAAACGGATGGCGAAGGTCCGGCTTTCACGCGCCCGGTGGAAGAAAGCGCCGCTCCCCTGGCCGCGCGCCATCGTTAATTCGCTGCCGTGCATGCCTGTTCCCAATGACTGTCGGGGTGAGACGCCGCCGCATTCCGCCGCCCGTCATGGCGCGCGCGCATTTTTCCCTTGCGCCGGGCGTCACCCCCGGCCGATGCGGTCGGGATGAGCGAGAGCCATTTTTATATTCTTTGCGCGGTTGCGGCCGTCATCCTGTCCGGCCTCGCCAAAGGAGGCTTTGCAGGTGTCGGGTCGCTGGCGATGCCGGTGATGGCGCTGGCGATCGATCCGGTGCGCGGGGCGGCGATCCTGTTGCCGATCCTGATCGTGCAGGACGCGGTCGGCGTGTGGGCCTTTCGCCGGACATGGGACGGGCAGGTGCTCAAGGTGATGCTGCCCGGCATGGCGGCGGGCGTCGCGCTTGGCTATCTGTTCGCGGCGCAGGTGTCCGAACGGGCGGTGCTGGGGGCGGTGGGCGCGATCTCGCTGGCGTTCGGGCTGCATCGACTCTGGATCGAGCGGGGCGGAGTGGTGGCGCTACCGTCGAGCGCGCCCGGCTGGACCGGCACGCTGTTCGGCGTAATCAGCGGCTTCACCAGCCAGATCGCGCATGCGGGCGCGCCACCCTTTCAGATGTGGGTGCTGCCCAAGCGCCTGCCGCGCGACATTTTCGTGGGCACGAGCGCGATCGCCTTTGCCGCGATGAACTGGATGAAATTGCCCGCCTATGCCGCGCTGGGGCAACTCAGCCCCGCCAATCTGCTGGCGACGGCGATGCTGATGCCGGTCGCGCTCGCCTCCACGGTCGCAGGCGTGTTTCTGGTACGCAAGGTCGATCCGGCGCGCTTCTATACGCTGGTCTATCTGCTGATGGTGGCGTTGGGCATCAAGCTGCTGGCCGACGCGCTCCCGGTCTGAGGGGCGCGTCGGAGCCGGTCAGTCCTTGCTGCGCTTCTTGCGATGGGTGTCGAGATCGAGGACGGTGGTGTCCAGCCCCTCGGGCAGCAGGCCAAGGCGGCGCGCAACTTCCTGATAAGCTTCGACTTCGCCGCCCAGATCGCGGCGGAAGCGATCCTTGTCGAGCTTTTCGTTGGTGACGGCATCCCACAGGCGGCAGCCATCGGGGCTGATCTCGTCGGCCAGGATGATGCGGCTGTAATCGCCGTCATAAAGCCGGCCGAACTCCAGCTTGAAGTCGATCAGGCGGATGCCGATACCGGCGAACAGGCCGCACATGAAATCGTTGATGCGGATCGCCATGTCGGCGATGTCGTGCATCTCTTCCTGCGTCGCCCAGCCGAAGCAGGCGATATGCTCTTCGGAAATCAGCGGGTCGCCCAGTGCGTCGTCCTTGTAGCAATATTCGATCAGGGTGCGGGGCAGTTGCGTGCCTTCCTCGATGCCCAGCTTCTTGCTGAGCGATCCGGCGGCGACGTTACGCACCACGACCTCGATCGGCACGATTTCGACCTGACGGACGAGCTGTTCGCGCATGTTGAGGCGGCGGATGAAATGCGTCGGCACGCCGATCTGGCCGAGCAGCGTGAAGATATGCTCGGAAATCCGGTTGTTCAGCACGCCCTTGCCGGAAATCGTGCCCTTTTTCTGCGCATTGAAGGCGGTCGCGTCATCCTTGAAATACTGGATGATCGTGCCCGGCTCCGGGCCTTCATAAAGGATCTTTGCCTTGCCTTCGTAGATCTGGCGGCGACGAGCCATGCGCGTTCCTGTCTCTTTAAAAACATTCGCCCCGGCAATCGCGAATCAAAAAGGATCAGCGGGTGCCGGGGCTGCTGGAACTGGCCCATAGAACAAAGGACCGGCGCACGCAATTGCGGGGCGCATTCGCGGCACGACGCGCGAGACAGGCGAGGGGGTTTTCAAAACCGCCGCATTAGTAGATGGCGCACCCCTCACCACGCCGCCGGCCATCAGCGAGAGACAATCCATGACCATATTGCCAGCGCGGGTCCGGCACTGGCCTGTGTTTGTGCGTGTGATCCTGTGCATCGCTCTCGCCATCGGACTGGCGGAGCGCGTCGCATGGGCGCTGCTGCGGTCCAACGGATCGTCGACCGGGGAGGCGTTCAATGTCGCAGTCGCACTGGCGCAGGGGCGCGGTTTTGCCGACGCCTTTGCGGTGGGGCAGGGGCCGACCGCGCATCTGCTGCCGTTGCCGCCCTTGCTCGCGGATGGGGTCTATCGCCTGCTCGGGGTGCAGAGCGTCGCGGCCGAAGGGGTGCTGCTGGGCTGGTCGCTGCTGCTGACATTTGCGACCTATGCGCTGTTCGCCGGGATCGCACGGCGGCTGGGCGTGTCGCTGCACGCCTGCGTCGCGGGCTTTGTGTTCCTGTGCGTCGCGCCGATCTTCACCACGGTCGAGGCATTTGATTTCCGCACATGGGAAGGCGGCATGACGATGAGCGCGGCGGGCGCTTTCTTGCTGCTCGTGCTGCGCGCCGATGCGGGGGAGCGGGACGGGACGGGCGCGCGGATCGCGTTGTGCCTGCTGCCCGCGCTGCTGCTGTTTCTTCAGCCGATGATCGGACTGGCGGCGGTGTCGGCCGGGGCGCTGCTGCTGTGGCGGGGGCGAGCGCCGGTGCGTACGGCGAGCGGGATCGCGCTGTTCCTCGCTGGCGTGGCGCTGCTGTTCGGGGCGTGGACGGCGCGCAACAGCGCGGCGATGGGGCAGCCGATCTGGCTGCGCGACAATCTGGGGCTGGAACTGGCGGTCGCCAATCACGCGGGCGCGGTGTCGCCCGCCGATCCGCGCGCCGCGTTCGACGCGGCTGGCGCAGGTGCACCCGTTCGTCAGCCCTTCCGCCTTTGATGCGATGCAGGCGGCCGGGGGTGAAATTGCCTATGCCCGGATGATGGGTGCGCAGGCGCGGGCGTGGATGGTGGCGCATCCGGGGGATGTCGCGCGGCTGTGGGCGGGCCATTTGCGGCAGATGCTGTTGCCGCCACCATGGCTGTTTCAGACGGCGCATGGTCGCGCGCTGCCGGTGATCCGGGCGATCCTGCTGGATATCGTCTTGGTGGCGGGCTGGATCGGGCTGGCCCTGTTGCTGCGCCGTCGGCGCTTTCCGGCGCTGTATCTCGCGGCGTTCCTGTTGTGGCCTCTATTAGGCTATGTGCCGTTTCAGCCGATCCCGCGCTATATCTGGCTGACCTATGCGCCGCTAGCCTATCTGGCGGCGTATGCGGCAGCAGCGGCGCTCGGCAGCGTCAGAGAACGTCGCCGAACATAGCCCAGACCATCGCGATCCACGCTATCAGCCCCACGACGCCGATGATGACTCCGGACCGGGCAAGGATGGCGGGCCACAGGCCGCTCGGTTTGTCGTCGTCATGATCCATTGGTACGGATTAACCCGCCGCCGGTTCCGGTTCAACCGGGAGCGTGTCGCGACGGGCCGCAGCGAGGCGCGAGGTGAAGCTGCTGCGCCACCAGCTGATATCCTGCGCCTCGACACTGTCCATCATCGCCCGCCAGCGTTTCTTCCGCTCGTCCAGCGGCATGGCGAGCGCACGCAGGATCGCGTCCGACATTTCCTCCGGGCTATAGGGGTTGATGAGCAGCGCGTCCTTAAGCTGCATCGCCGCGCCGGCGAAGCGCGAGAGGATGAGGACGCCGGGGTCCTCCGGGTCCTGCGCCGCGACATATTCCTTGGCGACGAGGTTCATGCCGTCGCGCAAAGGCGTCACCAGCCCGATCTTCGCGCTGCGATAGATACCGGCCAGCTTGTCGCGCGGATAGCCCTGGTTAACGTAGCGGATCGGGGTCCAGTCGACATCGCTATATTCGCCGTTGATTCGCCCCGCGAGCGAATCCAGCGTGGCGCGGATCTTCTGATAGCTGTCCACATCCTCACGGCTCGGCGGCGCGACTTGCGTCAGCACGACCTTGCGGTGATAATCCGGATGATCCTTGAGGAAGCGGGCATAGCCGGTGAAGCGTTCCTCCAGCCCCTTGCTGTAATCCAGCCGGTCGACGCCGACGATCATCGCCCGGTCCTGAAGCGAGCGGCGGATGGTTTCGAACATCGCGTTGGCGTCGTCGCTGACGGCGGCGTCGGCAAATTCGCGGGCGTCGATGCCGATGGGACAAGCGATAGCCTGAATCGTGCGGTCGCCCAGCGTTACATGATCGCCATCGACCGTCCCGCCCATTTCCCGTTCGACATAGTGGCGGAAGGATTCGAGCCATTCCTCGGTATGAAAACCCACGACATCATAGGCGAACAGCGCCTGCACCAATTTGGTGTGATGGGGCAGCGAGACGAGCAGGCGGGTGGGCGGCCAGGGGATGTGGAGGAAAAACCCCATCCGGTTCTGGTGCCCCTGATCGCGCAGCATCTGGCCGAGCGGGATCATGTGATAGTCATGGACCCAGATGATGTCGTCCGGCTCGATCAGCGGACTGATGGTTTCGGCGAAGCGGCGATTGACGCGATTATAGCCGCCTTCGAAATCGCGGGCATATTCGGCGAGGTCGATGCGGAAGTGGAACAGCGGCCACAATGTCTTGTTGGCATAGCCGTTATAATATTCGTCGATATCCTGTTCTTCGAGATCGATCGTCGCGGTCTTGACGCCCTGATCCTCGGCAAAGCCGATATGGCCGGTGAAATTTTCGGTCACTTCCCCCGACCAGCCGACCCAGATGCCCCGGCTTTCGCGCAAAGCCTGCGACAGCGCGACGGCGAGGCCGCCCTGATTGCCCGATTTGCTGGGCCTGCTGACCCGGTTGGAAATGACGATCAGTCGGCTCATCGCATGGCGCTCCACGGTTTGCTCAGCAGAACGGCGCAGTTGATGATGCCGACCAAAGAGTAGGTCTGGGGGTAGTTGCCCCATAATTCGCCCGTCGCCGGGTCGATATCCTCCGACAAAAGGCCGGCGGCGGTGCGCCGCGACAACATTTCTTCGAACAGGGCGCGGGCTTCCTCGCTCCGGCCTGTCCGGTGCAGCGCCTCGATCAGCCAGAAGGTGCAGACGTTGAACGCCGTGACCGGCTCGCCGAAATCGTCGGGAGCGCTATAGCGCAGCATGTCGTTGCCACGCCGCAGATCCGCCTCCAGCGCGGCAAGCGTGCCAAGGAATTTCGGATCATCAGCGTCGAGGAAGCGCAGGTCGAGCAACTGGAGCAGCGATGCGTCGCGGGCGTCATCCTCGAAATTGGCGGAGATGGCGTTGCTGTCGGGGCGCCAGGCGGATTCCAGGATGCGCGCCTTCATGGTCTGCGCGCGATCTTTCCAATACGCCTCCCGCTCGGTCAGGCCGAGCGCGCAGGCGGCATGGGCGAGCCGGTCCGCCGCCGCCCAGCACATCACCGCGCTGTAGCTGTGCACATGGGTGCGGGTGCGCAATTCCCACAGGCCCGCGTCGGGCGAGTCATAAACCTGCCACGCCCGCTCGCCGACCGCCTCCAGTGCGTCGAAATCGGCGACGCTCGCCATGCGCAGCAGCCGCTGGTCGATAAAGCCCTGCACCGCCGACAGGACGATCTGGCCATAGGCGTCATGCTGAACCTGGGAATAGGCGGCGTTGCCCACCCGCACCGGACCCATGCCGCGATAGCCGGGCAGCTTGTCCGCCTCCCATTCCGTGAGCGTCGCATTGCCGCGCACATCGTAGAGCGGCTGGATATGGCCGCCGCGCGCGCCATCCACGATGTTGCGCAGATAGAGAAGATAGGTTTCGAGCACGTCGAGCGCGCCCAGCCGGTTGAGCGCTTCCACCGTATAATAGGCGTCGCGCACCCAGCAGTAGCGATAATCCCAGTTGCGGCCGGAATCCGCATGTTCCGGGATGCTGGTGGTCAGCGCCGCGACGATCGCGCCGGTTTCCTCATGCTGGCAGAGCTTGAGCGTGATGGCGGCGCGAATCACCGCTTCCTGCCATTCGGCGGGAATGGCGAGGCCACGCACCCATAGCTGCCATTCCATGATGGTGTCGTCGAGCATCCGCTCGATCTCCGGCCGTAGCGCGTCGGAAAAGCTTTCGTCCGGGCCAAGGAAGAAATGCAGGTCATGTTCCAGCCGAAACCAGCTTTCCTGCGCGATCAGGCCGATGGGCGCGTCCGTCGACAGGCGCATCGCCATATGCGTGAGGACGAGACGGATATGGTTGGACCCGTAGGTGATCGGCACCTCCTCCGCATTCCAGGCGGTGGTCGGGCGCAGCCGGACGCGGACGCGCGGGCTGCCCGCGACCGGGCGAGCGATGCGGGCGAAGGCGACGGGGCGATAGATGCGGCCCTTGCGCCGGTGGCGGGGGCAGAAATCATAGACCTCTATGGCATTGCCCTGCGCATCGGTCTGGCGCGTCACCAATATCGGGGTGTTGCGGATGTAGCGCTGGGTGATCTCGACGCAATTTTCGAGGTCGATGGCCCAATAGCCCTTCGCCTGATCCCAGTCCTTGTCATCGAGCAGCGCCGAAAAAAGCGGGTCGCCATCGACGCGGGGCACGCAGGCCCAGATCATGCGTCCCGCGCGGTCGATCAGGGCGGACGCCTGACAATTGCCGATGGGCCAAAGATCGAGCGACCGATCGGTTGTGGCGGCTTTGGCGGATAGACTGTCGCTTGTATCGTTGATCGTCGCGCCCCTTATGCTGCTGTTTTTCGGGGGCGACATTCATCGACCGTCAGGTCAGGCCGGTCGCTCCCTGAGCGAGATAATGCCTGACGGCGGCAACCTGTTCCAACGACCATGCCGCCAATGTCGATCTTTGCGGCCCCACGAGGATGCCGCTGCCGCCCAGTTGCGTGGCGGCGGCGAAGCCTTCCTCATCGGTCACATCGTCGCCGATAAAGAGGGGGACGCCGCCGTGCATCGGCGCGCGCGTCATCAGTGCGCGAACCGCGCTGCCCTTGTCCGCGCCGCCGGGGCGCAGTTCGAACAGCATCTTGCCGGGCTGGACGACCAGCCCTTGTTCGGCGGCGATGGCGTGGGCCAGATCGCCCGCCGCCGCGCCCCATTGCGGCGCGCCGCGAAAATGCAGGCCGACGCTCAGCGGTTTGCGCTCGACCAGCAGGCCGGGCTTGTCGGTGCTAAACTCCTCGAACAGCCGGGTCGCGGCATTCACCGCAGGCAGGCGCGCGGGGCCTTCGACCGCATGGCCGGGCTGCGCGACCTCCAGCCCGTGCGTGCCGGCGATCAGGAAATCGGCGAAACCCAGCGACCGCAGGGTGGCTACCGCCCGGCCGCTGACGATCGCGAGCCGCCCGTCGAGCGTATCGCGCAGCCGCGCCAGCATCGCGATCAGGGCCGCATCCACCAGCACGGCGTCGGGGGTTTCGGCGATCGGCGCGAGCGTGCCGTCGAAATCGAGGAACAGCGCCGCGCCGCTCAGCAGGGCGAGCGGCGGCGGCGGGAGGTCGGGAGAAGCGGAAAGGCGGGATTCGGACACGGTGGCACAGTGGCGCGCGGGCAAGATTTGGCAAGCCCCGCCTTTCGCAAGAGGCTGTCTTTTATGCGTTGCACGGCGGTTCCGCCCGCCATGGCGCCGACCAGGCGGCACGGTGCAGGGCGCAAAAGGCCTGCATGATGGTTCGAAACATGAATGTCATTCCTTATACTGTGAAGCAGCGGGACGGTGCCGTTCCGCTGCCGTTCCATTGCCGCTTTTCCCTAAGGTTCGCCAACAAAAGGCTGGACATGGTAAATAAGCCCTCCTTATCTATCTCCATGTCCTCGCTGCCCCCGCTTTCCGCCGTGCGCGTGTTCGAAGCCGCCGCGCGGCTGGAAAATTTCACCGCCGCCGCGCGCGAACTCGGCATGACGCAGGCGGCGGTCAGCTATCAGGTGAAGCTGCTGGAGGAACGGCTCGGCCTCAGCCTGTTCCAGCGGGCGGGCCGCAAGGTCGCGCTGACCGACAAGGGGCGTGAGATCGCCCCGGTCGTGATCCGCGCGATGGATCAGATGCGGCAGGGCTTCGCCGCGCTGGCGCAGGATCATGCCACCGTTCTGACGATAAGCTGCACCAACAGTTTCGCCCATCTGTGGCTGGCCGCCCGGATCGGCGCGTTCCAGATGCTCCATCCGGGGCTGGCGGTGCGCATCCGTGCGACCGACGCGATGGTGGAGTTTGCGCGGGACGGTATCGACGTGGCGGTGCGCGATGGCGTGGGTCCGTGGCCGGGGCTGGAGGCGAAGCATCTGACCTTCAACCGGCTGGTGCCGTTGTGCAGCCCCGGCTGGCTGGCGGCGAACGGGCCGATCGCCGATGCGCGCGCGCTGCTGGCCATGCCCTTGCTGTCGCCCGGCGATCTGTGGTGGCGGGACTGGTTTTCCGCCGTGGGGGTCGAAAGCCACGGGCCATCTGCGCGCCCGGCCCTTGCGCTCGACAGTCAGGCGATGGAGGGGCGGGCGGCCATGGCGGGGCAAGGGGTCGCCATCGTCAAAAAATATCTGTGGAAGGCGGAGATCGAGGCCGGACTGCTGGTGGAGGCCGTGCCATCAGACATGCGCGAACAGGCGAGCTACTGGGTCGTCTACCCGCCCCATGCCCGCAATACGCCCAAGGTGAAGGCGTTTCGCGACTGGATCAGCGCGCAGTTCGCTGCCGAGATCGCCGCCGACCCGGAAGGGCATTATCTGCCGCGCTGATCCGCCTTTCGCGGCGGCTGTCCGCGCGATAGGAGGCGGATATGACCGCATCATCCCGCTGGCGCACCATCGTCCCTTTCCTGCCGCTTGTCGCCGCGCTGGTGGGGTCGCTGGCCTATTGGCCCGGCCTCGTCACATGGGATTCGCTGCGACAATATGATCAGGCGCTGAGCGGCGCGTTCGACGATTGGCATCCGCCCGCGATGGAATGGATCTGGCGGCAGTGTCTGGGGCTGGCGCATGGGCCTGCGCCGATGCTGGTCCTGCAACTCGCGCTATACGGTGCGGGATTTGTACTGCTGATCCGCGCGCGGCTTGCCGCCGGGCGGCGGGGATGGGCCATGCTGAGCGCCTGTTGCGCGCTCCAGCCGATTGTGATCGCGCTGATGGCGACGATCATCAAGGACAGTCTGATGACCGGCGCGCTGCTCTGCGCCGTGGGGCTGGTGATGACGGCCGAGCGGGCGGCGGGGACTGGCCGCGCCCATGCCGCGCGGGTCGGCGCGCTGCTGCTGTGCCTGTTTGCGGCGACATTGCGGTTCAATG
>NZ_JBMDKW010000030.1:0-11857 GCF_057809915.1 Sphingobium sp. FG11 | reverse complement strand
TGCCAGTCGGCGGCATTCATGCCGCCATAGGCAATGGCCACCAGCACTTCGTCATCAGATATCTGCGGCTGATCTATATCCGCAATGCGGGGCGAATTCGAAATATTGGCGAAATCGGCGATCACTGCACGCACAGGCATTACTCCAGTTTATTTGGCGCCATCTTGTCGATGAAGATTACGCGCCGGGCGCCAGCGACTCGACGATCCGCATGTCGATGCTGCCGCCCGGAGCCAGCGGCTTTATGCAGACCTGCGTGGCGCCGGCACTCAGATGTTCGTCGATGCGCTTGCGCAGCGCCGCCTCGTCTCCCCAGCCGACGAGCGAGTCCACGAAATGATCGGAACCGCCATTGGCGAGATCCTCATCGGAAAAGCCCAGAGCCTTCCATGAATTGCAATAGTTCGGCAGGGTAAGATAAAATTCGACCTCGCTGCGAGCGATTGCCCGCGCCTTGACCGGGTCGGTCTCCAGCACCATCGGCTGTTCGACGCAGAGCAGCTTGTCGGGTCCGAGGTTTGCACGCGCCTGCGCCGTATGTTCAGGCGTTACGAGATAGCTGTGCGCGCCCTGCGCCTGTTCCCCGCCCAACTGGATCATCTTGTCGCGCAGACCAGCCAGAACGATCGTGGTGGGTTCAGCCGGCGGCACGGCATAATAGGGCGCCTTGGCAATCGCCTCCAGGTAGGAGCGCATTGCGGGAATCGGCTTTTCATATTGATGCCCGCGCATGCCTTCCACAGTTTCGCGATGGGATACGCCCAGACCCAGGATGAAACGCCCGCCCCATTGCTCGTTCAGCGCATCGGCCCCCGCCCGCATGGCGATCGGATCGCGCGAGTAGATGCTGATGATGCCCGTCGCCACCTTCAGCCTTGTCGTGTTGGCCAGCAGCCAGGCCGAAGCGACCAGCGGATCGCGGCCGAAAGCGTCAGGCATCCAGATCGAATCATAGCCCAGTTCTTCGACACGGCGGGCGAAGCGAGCGAGGCGTTCGGCGTTCGCCGGACCCAGTTCGCCGGACTTGTCGTCCTCGAAAAAGCCGATCGCTCCGTTGACATTGGCCCATATCGCGAGTTTGCCGAGCTTCATCCATTTTCTCCTGTAGGGCTGCGCAAGTCCGTGCCCGCCTCTTAATTCGAACATGGCCAACGGCCAAGTGCTGTCCCGCAATTCATCTGAAAAAGGTGGACAAATCAGCCGCCGCGCGAGGGGACCGATTTGCCTGTATCAAGGGGTGTGACGCCAGCCGCGCAGTCGCACACCCCTGGCAGCGCGTGGATGCCCAGCGACACCGCACGCGCGCGCCCCGCTTACTGGAATGCGGGCAGCACTTCGTCCGCAAACAGCTGTGCATAGGGTATGAAGCGATCGGCGGGAATGCCCCCCGGCATCATCATCGATACATGATCCAGCGGCATGCGTTCCTGCAACGCCTTATATTTTGCCACGGCGGCGTCGGGGGTCAATATCTGCAACTTGCCGGACGTCTTGAACTCGTCGAGGCTCATCCAGTCCATCCCTTCGCCACCCCATTGTGCGTAGGTATTGTTGACGTGGAGGAAATGGGGAGCCAGATCCTCCATCGCCTGTTCCGGGTCGCGCGCGACGAGCGTGTAGAAATCGCCGAGCCGCACCTTGCCTTCGCTCGGATCCTTGCCCTGCGCGCGCAGCTTTTCGACATAAAGTTCGGCGCCTTCGACCGACCCGACATAGCCATCGCCATAAGCGAGCACGCGATCCATCGCCTTCGGAGCGAATGCGCCGATGTAGAGCGGAATGCGGCCGCGCGGCGCGGGCGGCATCAACTGGACGCCATCCAGCTGGTAGTGCTGCCCAGCATAATCCACCGCGTCACCGGCCCATAATTTGTTGACGATCTCCAGCCACTCGTCGAACAGGCGGCCACGCTTGGTGAAGTCGACGCCCATCGCCGCATATTCCGTCGGTCGATACCCAATGCCGAGGCCGATATCGAGGCGCCCCTCGCAGATGATATCCAGCACCGCGCAATCGGAGGCAAAGCGGGTCGGGTGATACAGTGGAGCAAGCGCGATCCATGTACCGAGACGGATAGTCTTGGTCCGCGTGGCCATCGCCGAGATGACGGCAAGCGGCGAAGGCAGATAGCCGTCAGCGGACAGATGATGCTCGGGCACCCACGCGCCGCCGAAGCCGACCTGCTCGCTCCAGACGGCGACGTCGATTACTTCCTTATATACCTGCTCCCAGGGCCGGCGCCATTGCGGCGGGTTGCGGAAGTCATAAAGATATCCAAAAGTAACTTTGCCTGACATCAATCCGCCTCCCTTTATGTTGCCCCGCCGATACGCGGCGTCCGACCGCCAGTCCAATGACTAAAACAGCGCGCTATGATGCATAAAAATCATGACGTCGGACCGTACCAATACCCCCTCTCGCCTGCTGCCAGCAAGGTTTGAAGTGCCTTGTGGTCTATGATGATGCGCCCTCGCTGATGACATAAGCGCATCGGCGGTCGCCTCCGATAATATGCTCTGTGCGATGAATGGAAACGGTCGGGCCTAGCGCGGTTTTGAACATTTCGAGTTCGGCGCTGCAAAAACCACCGCAAGCAGCGGCGACCGGGCTGATCGGGCAGTGATTCTCGATCAACAGAAAGGAGCCGTCCTCCTCCTCGCGCCAGTCGGCCATATAGCCTTCTTCGGATCGCAATGCAGCCAGCGCGACGACCCGGTCCCGAAGCAGCGGCTTGCCGTCCATCTCTTCCAGATAGCGACGCTGCGTCCCGCTTTCGCGGACGTTGATGATCATGTCGAGCGCGGACTCGCCCATATGGGTGCGTATAATGTCGAGCAGTTGTTCCGTCAGGCTGGCGCAGGTGTCGGGAAACCGCGATTGAGCGGCGGCTGTCAGGTCCCAATATTGCTGGGGTCGGCCGACGCCTTTGGCTTCACTCGTAGCGACGACGAGCTTTTGCTCGGCCAGGCGCATGAGTTGCTGACGCGCCGCTTCGCCGGTGATCCCGAGCTTTTTACCGATCGCAGCAGAGGAGAGGCGGCCCTGCAATTTTAGGGCCATCAAAATGCGATCGCCGGGAGTCCGGGTGGACCAGCCCGAATATTCCAATGTTGAGCTTGACATATCTGCCGGTTTGGTTTTCAAAGCCATGAGTTGGAAAATATCAAAACTTATCTGCACGCGCAAGTGTGCCGAGCGTTCGACAGGGGGATATTGAACGTGGATGTACACTACCCGGCGGCATTGCAATCCGTCATCAGCGCGTTTGCCGGTGAGGCGCGAGCATGACCGACTCGCTTCACGACATCCCTCCTCCGCTTCCCTCCTCGCGATCGCAAGGCAGGACGATTGCCGTCACCATTATCGTTCTGGTGGCGATCCTGGGCGGCCTTTTTCTTTGGCGCACACTCAAAAGCGGCCAGGGCCAGAACTGGCAACAGCAGGCCGTGCCGGTCGCCGTCGCGGTCGTGGCCCCGCGCGATATGCCGCTGTCGTTGAACGCTGTCGGCTCGCTCACCGCCGTGCGCGAAGTCACGCTCTCCAGCGAGGTTGCCGGGCGAGTGTCGGATATCCGCTTTTCGGCCGGCTCCAACGTCCGCGCCGGTGCGCTGCTCGTGCAGCTGTTCGATGGTCCAGAGCGTGCGGACCGGGAGGCCGCCAAAGCCAAAGCGGCATTTAGTGGCATTCAGGTTGCCCGCTCCCAACAGCTTGCGCCGACCGGAGCAGAGCCGCGCGAATTGCTGCAACAGCGTCAGGCCGAACGCGCCCAGGCCGTCGCCGCCGTTCGTCAGATCGATGCGCGCCTGATCCAGAAACAGGTCCGCGCGCCCTTTTCCGGCGAGATCGGCATCCGCCGCATCAATCTGGGGCAATTCATCAATCCGGGCGATCCTGTCGCCACGCTGACGGCGCTCGATTCTCTCTATGTCGAGTTCGCGCTGCCCCAGCAGGAACTGGCGCGTCTGAAGCCCGGATCGACGGTGTCCGTCACCAGCGATGCGTATCCGGGCCGCATTTTTACGGCGCGCGTCAACGCGGTGGAGCCGCAGATCGGAGCGGACACGCGCAACGTCACCGTGCAGGCGACCTTGCCGAACGCCGACCGCGCGCTGCGCCCCGGCATGTATGTGACGGCTGGCCTCGCGCTTCCCCCGCAGCGGGGCGTTCTGGTCGTGCCGGCCACCGCGATCCAGACCTCGGCACAGGGCGACAGCGTGGTGGTCGTGCGGGGCAAAAGCGCGCGCTCCGGCGGCAAGGCGGAAATCGTGCCAGTGCAGACCGGCCGCCGTGTCGGCAACGATGTCGTGATCGACAAGGGCCTGAACGCCGGTGATGTCGTGGTTTCTGATGGCCAGTTGCGCGTGCAGCCGGGCGCGGAGGTAAAGGTGGTGCGCACCGTCCCGGCCGGGAGCCGCTGACATGGCGTTCACCGACCTGTTCATTCGCCGGCCGATCTTGGCGATCGTCGTCAGCCTGCTGATCCTGCTCGCCGGGCTTAGCGCGATCTTCAACCTGCCGATCCGCCAATATCCCGGCATGGAAAGCGCGACGATCACCATCGACACGTCGCTGCCGGGCGCTTCGCAGGAGGTGATGCACGGGTTCGTCACCACGCCGATTTCTCAGGCGATCGCGACCGCGAACGGCATCGAATATCTGACCTCCACCTCCAGTCAGGGCAAGAGCCAGATCCGGGCCAAGCTGGTGCTCAACGCCAATGCCGACCGTTCGATGACGGAGGTTCTGGCCAAGGTACAGCAGGTCAAATACCGGCTGCCCGCCGGGACGACGGACCCGGTCATCTCCAAGATCACCGACGGCGCTTCCGCGATCCAATATGTATCTTTCGCCAGCGACCGGCTCTCGGCATCGCAGATGGCCGATTTCGCGGCGCGCGTAGCCCAGCCGCTCATCACCTCCGTTCCGGGTGTCGGTTCGGCGGGGATCACCGGCGGCGCACCGCTGGCGATGCGAATCTGGGTCGATCCGGTGAAGCTCGCCGCGCGCGGCCTGACCGCGAGCGACCTGGCCAATGCGCTGCGGGCGAACAATGTCCAGGCGTCGCCGGGGCAACTCAAGGGCGAAAGCACCGCGATCAACATCACCGCAGGCACCGATCTGCGCAATGTCGAGTCCTTCCGCCAGATGGTGCTCAAGACCGGCCGGGACAATGTGGTGCGCATCGGCGATGTCGCCACCGTCGAGCTGGGCGGCCAGAATTATGATGGCAGCGCCCTTTCATCGGGCCGCCCCGGCGTGTCGATTGCCATCGCACCCACGCCCGATGGCAATCCGCTGGAGATCGTGCGCGCGGTCAAGGCGCTGATCCCCGACATCCAGCGCGTCGCACCCCCCGGCCTCAAGGTTTCGAGCGGCTTCGACGTCGCGCAGTTCGTCGACGCCTCCATCGAGGAGGTCGAACATACGCTGATCGAAGCGGTGCTGATCGTGATCTTCGTGATTTTCCTGTTTCTGGGCACGTTCAGGGCGGTCATCATTCCCGTTGTCACGATTCCCCTGTCCCTGCTCGGCACGGTCGCGCTGATGCTGGTTTTCGGTTTTTCGCTGAACCTGCTCACATTGCTCGCCATGGTGCTGGCGATCGGCCTTGTCGTCGATGACGCCATCGTCGTGGTGGAGAATATCCACCGCCATATCGAGGACGGGCTGTCGCCGATCGACGCGGCGCTGGTCGGCGCGCGCGAGATCATCGGACCCGTGATCGCGATGACCATCACGCTCGCCGCCGTCTATGCGCCGATCGGCCTGATGGGGGGACTCACAGGAGCGTTGTTCCGCGAATTCGCTTTCACCCTCGCCGGATCGGTGATCGTGTCGGGCGTCATCGCGCTCACCCTGTCACCGATGATGAGCGGCCTGCTGCTCAAGCCCAAGATCAGCGAGGGAAAACTGGCCGAGGCCGTCGAGCGCACCATGCACCGGGCGACCGAAACCTATGTCCAGCTGCTCGACAAGACGCTGGCGACGCGCGCCGCCGTGCTGATCGTCGGCCTCACGGTCCTCGTGTCGATCGGGGTGTTGTTCGCCGGTTCCAAGAGCGAATTGGCGCCGCAGGAGGACATGGGCTATGTGCTCGTCCAGACCAAGGCGCCACAATATGCGAACGCCAGCTATACCGCCCGCTTCAACGCGGAGGCCGAGCGCGTTTTTCATCAGTTTCCCGAATATGCCGCCAGTTTCTTCGGAACCGGCGGCGATCAGGGGGCGAATGGCGGCTTTGGCGTCATCGTGATGAAAAACTGGGCCGATCGCAGCCGCAATGGCGACCAGATTCAGGCCGAACTGTCTGGCCGCATGAGCGCCATCACCGGGATCTTCGCGACCGCCTTCCAGGCCAGCCCGCTTCCCGCCGGGAGCGGTGGTCTGCCGGTGCAGATGGTCATCCGGTCGGCCGACGATTTCCCCGTGGTCTTCAAGAGCATGGAAGCCATCAAGGGCGCGGCATGGGGCAGCGGCCTGTTCGCGTTCGTCGACAGCGATCTCGCTTTCGACAGTCCGGAGGCGCACATTCGCATCGATCAGGCCAAGGCGGGCGAGATGGGCGTGACCATGGCCGAAATCGCCGACACGCTGGCCGTGCTGGTCGGCGAGAATTACGTCAACCGCTTCAACTGGCACGACCGTTCCTACGACGTCATCGCGCAGGTGCCGCAGGACAAGCGCGTCACCCCGGACAGTCTCGGCGAATTCTACGTCAAGGCCGCATCGGGCAAGCTCGTCCCTCTGTCCACGGTCGCAAAAGTCGAAATCCGGTCGCAACCCAACCGACTGCCGCAATTCAACCAGATGAACTCGGCCACGCTGTCTGGCGTGCTGCTGCCCGGCGTGACCATGGGGCAGGCCGTGGATTTCCTGAAAAGCCAGCCCCTGCCGCCGGGCACCACGGTCGACTGGCTGTCGAACAGCCGGCAATATGTGCATGAAGGCAATCAGCTGACCGTCTCGTTCGTCTTCGCGCTGATCGTGATCTTTCTGGTGCTGGCCGCGCAGTTCGAAAGTTTCCGCGATCCGCTCGTGATCCTAGTGACGGTGCCGCTGGCGGTCTGCGGCGCGCTGATTCCGCTCTATCTGGGCTTTACCACCCTCAACATCTACACGCAGATCGGCCTCGTCACGCTCATCGGTCTCATTTCGAAGCATGGCATCCTGATGGTGTCGTTCGCCAACGAGATGCAGCACAGCCAAGGCTGGGGCCGGGCGGAAGCGATCCGTCATGCCGCCGCGGTCCGCATGCGCCCCGTGCTGATGACGACCGCCGCCATGGTCGCGGGTCTCGTGCCGCTGCTGTTCGCGGCGGGCGCGGGCGCGAACAGCCGCTTCGCCATCGGCATCGTCGTCGTCATGGGCATGTTGATCGGCACGCTGTTCACCCTGTTCGTGCTGCCGACCGTCTACACGCTGCTCGCCGGCGACCACCGCCCACGGTCGGGAACCGGGCCAGCCGAGCACCCCTCGCCTTCGGGTCCGCCCGCAGCCGAAGGAGGGCTGGCGCATGCGTAATTTCAAGGCGCTAAGTCTGATCGCGCCGTTGCTCGCCTCTGCCTGCGCCGTCGGGCCGGATTATGAGCGGCCAAAGACTCCTGCGGCGACGGCCGCGCCGTTCGTGACGAAGGGGGCCATATTCGATCCGGCGGCCCAATTGCCTGATGATTGGTGGCGCCTCTATCGCGATCCCGCGCTGGATGCGCTGGTCGAGCGCGCGCTGGTCGCCAACACCGATCTGCGCGTTGCCGCAGCGAACCTCGCGCGGGCGCGGGCGGTGCTGGGCGAGGCCCGGACCGCGCGGATTCCGTCCACCAACCTGAATGGCGGCGTCACCTATGGCGATGGCATCCAGGGCGCGGGACAGGGTGGCGTGGCCGGCAGTCAGGGCGATGCGCAATGGTCCCAGTCCGGCGGGCTGTCGCTCGCCTGGGAGGTCGATCTGTTCGGCCGGGTCAGCCGCGCCATCGCCGCCGCCCGCGCCGACACCGAAGCCGTCGAAGCCGCGCGCGACGCGGTGCGGGTGACGGTCGCGGCCGAAACGACGCGTGCCTATGTCAACGCCTGCGCCACCGCCTATGCGATCGAGGTCGCACGGCAGTCCGCCAGGACAAGCGCCGACAGCCTCAGGCTCGTCACCGCGCAGGAGCGGGCCGGATCGGTCGGCAGGCTCGATGTGGAGCGGGCCGGTGCAGCGGAAGCGACGGCCCGATCGGCGATCCCGGCGCTGGAAGGCCAGCGTCAGGTCGCGCTGTTCGAACTGGCGGCCCTGATCGGCACGACGCCGGGCGATGTTCCGGATGCGGCGCGCGCCTGTTCGCAGGCCCCTGAACCAGCGGCGACCCTGCCGGTCGGGGATGGCGCCGCGCTGCTGCGCCGCCGCCCGGATCTGCGTCAGGCCGAGCGGCAGCTCGCGGCGGATACGGCGCGGATCGGCGTGGCGACGGCCGATCTTTATCCCAAGGTCAGTCTGGGCGGATCGGGCAATTTCTTCCGCAACGATATGGTGAAGGGCGGAGACTCCTTCTCCTTCTCACTGGGGCCGCTCATCTCCTGGAGCTTTCCCAACATCGCTGTTGCGCGCGCGCGTCTCCGTCAGACGCAGGCGCAGGGTGACGCTTCGCTCGCGACGTTCGACGGGCGGGTGCTCACTGCGCTCAAGGAGGTCGAGCAGGCGCTGACGATGGTCGCCACCGAGCAGGAGCGGCTCGGATCGCTGCGCGAGGCGCAATCGCGCGCCGGTGAGGCGCATCGGCTCGCCGATTTGCGATACCGCGCGGGGTCGATCGGCTATCTCGACCTTCTGGTGGCGCAGGCCGACATGCTTGCGGCCCGCAGCGCCTATGCCGGTTCGGTGCAGCGGCTGGCGTCGGCGCGGGTCGATCTGTTCAAGGCGCTGGGCGGCGGTTGGCAGCCCGGCCGTGAAGCGGGGCAGGAACCAATCCGCGACGCAGGGCAGGAATCAAAATAAAGATCGGGATACCGTCCTTCGCGCATCGCGGGAGACGGCTATAATAAAGCCTGCTGGCCACCCGATGTCGGGGATTGGAGAGGCCGGCCGGTCCAGGACCAGACCCGGCCATCTCCAATCGTTCTTCCCGTCGGCTTATTCCGCCGCCTGCAACTCAAGCACCGGCGGCGATCCGTACAAGGTGGTGCGCTGCACGGCAACGCGACCAGCCTCCCGCGCCAGTTCCGCCATCCGTTCCGGATCACAGAGCTGGCCATTAGTTCCGCCCGCGGCGCGGGTGATGGACTCGTCCATCAGCGTCCCGCCCAGATCATTGACGCCGGCGCGCAAGGCGGTCGCGATCCCCGTCGGCCCCAGCTTGACCCAACTCGCCTGGATATTGGGGATCAGCGGATGAAGCACCAACCGGGCCACCGCATGCATCAGGATGGCCTCACGGAAGCTGGGACCCGATCGGGCATGCCCCTTCCTCCAGAGCGGTGCTTCCATGTGCACGAAGGGAAGCGGCACGAATTCGGTGAAGCCACCCGTTTCAGCCTGAAGGTCGCGGATTCTGAGCAGATGGCGAGCCCAATGCTCATAGCCTTCCACATGCCCGAACATGATCGTCGCGGTGGAACGAAGCCCGACGCGGTGCGCGGTGCGCATCACCTCCAGCCATTCGCCGGTATTCACCTTGTCGGCGCAGATAATGGCGCGAACTTCGTCGTCCAGTATTTCCGCCGCGGTGCCCGGCAGCGTGGACAGGCCCGCCTCGCGCAGCTTTACCAGAAAATCTTCCAGGCTCAGGCCCAAAGTGGAAGCGCCGTGGCTGACCTCCAGCGGCGAAAAGGCGTGGATATGAATGTCCGGCGCCGCCGCCTTCACCGCCTTCAGGACGGAAAGATAGGTGTTGCCGTCATAGTCGGGATGAATCCCGCCCTGCAGGCAAACCTCGGTAGCGCCGCGATCCCACGCCTCGGCCGCCCGACGTCCGACCTCTTCCATGTCGAGCCGATAGGCGGGACCGCGCATCGCCTTCGTGCTGCCCTTGGAGAAAGCGCAGAAGCCGCATTTGTAGAGGCAGATATTCGTATAGTTGATGTTGCGGTTAACGACATAGGTGACCGCATCGCCCGCGATTTCCCGCCGAAGGTCGTCGGCGGCTTCAGTCAGCAGCCGCACATGAGCGCCATCCGCCTGGAACAGCCGGACGATATCGCTCTCGCCGATCCGGTCGCCCGCGCGGGCCGCTGCGATGATCGCCTCTATCCGGGCCATATCTGCCATATCGCCATGTGCCGGTAGCGCCGGAGCGACGTCGCCCGCGCCGGCATGCCAGCCGTCTGTCACCGGAAGCCCGCGTGCATCGATGGACTGGCGGATCTTCCGGGCGATGGCAGGCTCCGCCCAACGATCGGCCTGAAGCGCATAGGCAGGCCCGATCGCCAGCCTCTCGCGCAGAACGCGTCCGGCCTTTTCCGTCGCCTGTTCGAGAAGGGCGAGGTGCGGCCATGGCGCTTCCGGATTGACATGATCGGGCGTGACTGGCGACACCCCGCCCCAATCGTTCACGCCCGCCCGCAGCAGCGCCGCCAGTTCGTCGGGATTGTGGAGATTGGGCGGCGCCTGAATAACCATCTGCGGCCCAAGAACCAACCGGGCGACGGCGATGGTCCACAGATGTTCGTCGAGCGACGGTTCCGGATGATCGACCATCCGGGTGCCGGGCTTGGCGCGGAAGTTTTGAATGATGACTTCCTGAATATGGCCATAGCGCCGGTGCAGGTCGCGAATAGCGACCAGCGCATCGATCCGCTCTTCGCGGGTTTCGCCGATGCCGATGAGGAGGCCGGTCGTGAACGGCACGCCCGCCCTGCCCGCCGCCTCGATGGACTCCAGCCTTCGTGCGGGCCACTTGTCCGGCGAACCATGATGCGGGCCGCCCTTTTGCGACAATCGCTCCGAAACGGTTTCCAGCATCAGGCCCATCGAAGCGGACACGGGGCGCAGAGCCTTGTAATCGGCATCGTCCATCAGTCCAGCATTGATGTGTGGCAGCAGCCCCGTTTCGTCCAGAACAGCGCGAGCCATCTCTTCGAGATAGGACAGGGTGGTGGAATGGCCGAGCCGCGCCAGCGCGTCGCGCGCCGCCGCATAGCGCGCCTCGGGCTGGTCGCCCAGCGTGAACAGCGCTTCGCGGCAACCCGCAGCGGCGCCGGCCCGCGCGATCGCGAGCACATCGTCGCGTGACAGATAGGCGGTTTCGACCCTGGAAGGCGTCGAGGCGAACGTACAATAGTGGCAAACGTCCCGGCAAAGCTTCGTCAGGGGGATGAATACCTTGCGCGAATAAGTGACCAGCGGACCAAAGGACTCCAACGTCATGCGCTCTGAACGGGCAATCAGCTCCTCAAGAGGTCGCTCAGCCAGCATGCGAGCATCCCCGTCCAAAGGATCATCATATTGGATCGGCATGGCACTTATCTCTCCGAATATTCGCGCAGACCAAATTATTGACGCGATCTGCGTATTGTTCTCACTTCTCTTGATCGAGAGGTCCCATTGTCTCACGCAATTTAAAGGCCCATTCGGTAAGCTCCGCCATGGACGGACCAAGGGCTTTACCCATCTCGGTTAGTGAATATTCCACCCGTGGAGGCACCTGGGGATAGACCGTACGGGCGACGATGCCATCCTTTTCGAGTTGCTTGAGCTGCTGGATGAGCATCTTCTGATTCACGCCCTCGATCCGCCGCTCCAGTTCGGAAAACCGGATAGGCGCCTTGGTGCCGAACAGCTGGCAAATGATGACGATCTTCCATTTGCCCTCCAGCAACCATAGAGCGTCCTTTGTAGCGGCGGCCCAGATGAGTTGTTTTTGGGGGTCGTCACAGACCCAGT
>NZ_JBMDKW010000003.1:0-266426 GCF_057809915.1 Sphingobium sp. FG11 | reverse complement strand
TCCTACCGGCCATCATAGTCGCCGCTCAACCGGCCATCGTAGTTGTCGCCGCGCAAGCGCCGGTTCGATTCCTTCCGTGCCATAGGGAATGCGTTCGGTGATGAGCAGGCCCGTCTTGGTGTCCGCGCTATAATCGCCGAACATGCAACGCGGCACGCGGACCGGAAAGCCGGGGCGGCGCGATAACAGCGCAAAGCGCACTTCGGGGTCCATCACCGGCGAAAACAGCTCGCGCAACGGATCGCCAAATTCGCGGGTGAACTTGGCGAACAGGCGGGTCGGCAGCCCCTCGTCCTTCGCATAAGCGACGTCGATCGCGATCTTGCGGCCCATGCCGCCGCCGAAAAACTCCTTCCAGTGGAGAATGTCTGTCACGCGATTGTCGGCGCCCATCGCGCCGATGTCATGGAACAGCTTCGTCAGCGCCGCCGCCCCGCCTTCCTCCAGCACCGCATAGCTGACCGGAAACGCGATGCCGCTATGGTCTCCGGTCACATATGTAGGATGGCTCATCCGCTCCCTCTCTTCATTGGTTGTCCAGCCCGGAACCGAAAATTTCAGTCTCGCGCCCCGGAGACCGGCTGACTTGAGGTTCGACGGGCGGCAGCCGTGTGAACCCTCTCGCCAAACGGTTCATATATGGTTATCAAGCATATCGTATATCAACAGACCTTATGTCGATCAACGAGGTTTCGCACATGGCCCGTATTCCCCTGTCCGATATTCCCGACACCGGGTCGCATATCGTCGAGATTGCCGGAAAGCGGATCCTGCTATGCCGCGCCCCGGCCGGTATCCGGGCCATGGACGAGATATGTCCACACCAGATGCTGTCGCTGGAAGGCGGTCGGGTGCGCGGCAATTTCATCATGTGCCCGCATCACGGTGCGCGCTTCAGCCTGGACGATGGCAGGTCCCTTTCCCCCCTGACCGCCAATGGCCTTAAACTGATCGACACATATATTGACGGGGATGAACTCGTCGTGGACCTTTGATCCACGAGGGGGACGTTCGGCCCCATTGTCCTTTCCCTACTTGGCGCGCCAGCCCGTTCCGGTTATACGGTATGTCAGCATATGATATATCTGCGGTCTTTAACGCGGCAAGTCATGAACTGGTGAGAGGAAAGCGAATCGTGCCCACGCCCCCCGTCGACGATTATCCCTGGAAGGGTGAATTTCCAGCAACCCCCAACTGGAGCGAGAATTTCCTGCTCGCAGGTGACGACCCGAAAGCGGGCGTCGGTTTCTGGCTGCACCTTGGCCGCTGGCGCAAGGACCTGACCATGTTCCGCGAGACGACCAACGTCCGCCTGCCCGATGGCACGGTGATCGGCAATCGGGCGATCGGCAATGCACGTTCGGCCGTCGAAGGTCCGGGCGGGCCGCATTATGCGATCCGCGTGATCGAGCCGGGCCGCAAGCTGACCTACAGCTATGCGGGCGGCGTCAGGCGTGTGCCGGCCCAGTCGATGCGCGACGGGCTGGTGCTGGAAGGATCGCGGACGCCGATGACCTTCGAACTGACCTTCGAATCCGATGCGGGCATATGGGATATGCACAAGGTCGGCGGGCTTCAGGACTTCCTGCCGGCGGGCCATATCGAACAGATCGGCCATGTCACCGGATGGCTTCAGGTCGGCACGGACAGGTTCGACATCGACACCATCGCCAACCGCGATCACAGCCTCGGCCCGCGCGATAATAAGGACCTGCTCAATCATCAATGGCATCAGGGCTATTTCGAAAATGGCATCCGCTTCCTGCTGTTCGACGCGATGACGCGCGGCGACGGCAAGGTCGTTTTCTCCGAAGCGGTGGTCTATGAGGGCGACAGGCTCTTCGAGGCCAGGCTGGAAATGGGCTGGCGCTGCGATGACGCGACCCGCGATGAAGAGCCGATTGCTTTCAGCATCATTTATGAAAACGGCCGACTCGATATCGAAACTGTGGCCTATACCAGCAATTCCTATTCCTCGCTGACTTCGCCCAACGACCAATATGTCGGCGTCTACCCGTCCGATACGGACGAGCCGACGCTGGTGCTGCTGGAACAGTCGGTGAAGCTGCGTCTCAACGGATCGATCGACGGTTATGGCTGTTACGAGCGGACGGTGAACGGGCGGATCGCCCCGGAGGCATGAGGCAGGCCGGGGACCCGTAGCGCGGCGGGTCCCCCTCCCCGGTCAGCGATCGCCGAGCGGCTTGCCCGATCCGAACGCTTCCGCTCCCCCCGGCAATTCATCCAATCGCGGCATGCGCGTCAGTTGGTTGCCGCCATTCACCTGTAAATTGAGGCCGGTAACGTAGGACGGCCCGGCAAGCCACAGCACGGCGTTTGAAAAATCCGACGGCAGGCCGACGCGGCCAAGAGGGATCTCCCGCTCGAATATCGCGGCGTACGCCGGATCGGCAAAGGCCTCCTTGGCCATGTCGGAATAGATCGCACCCGGCAGGAGTGAGTTCACCCGGATGTTGCGGCCCGCATATTCGAGGCCCGCATAGCGCACGATGCAGTCGGCCGCCGACTTCGCCGCGGCATAAGCGATGTGCGGAAAGACCGGATGGGTGGTCGACATCGATGAGATGAAGATGATCGACCCGTCCTGCCCGATCGCTTCGGCCATATATTTGATGAAGAAGGTCGCGCCGTAAAAATTGACGCGGGCGGCAGTCTCCAGATGGTCGATCGTCATGTCGGAAATCATGCTCATCACCGGCAGGCCCGCCGAATTGACCGCAATGTCGAGCCGTCCATAGGTGTCGATCACCGCCTTTGCGAGCGCCTTGATATCGGCTTCCTCGCCCGCGTCGCAGCGGATCGCCGTGCCGCCGATCTTCGTTGCGAGCCGTTCGAGCGCGGGCAGGGTGCGCGCCGCGACCACGACCTTGGCCCCGTTTGCGGCCAGCGTTTCGGCAATGTCCCAGCCGGTGCCGCCTTCGGCCGATGCGCCGAGTACGACTGCGACCTGTCCGCTCAGATCGATCTTCATCTGCGGCGATAGGGGGACTTTCGTCATTTCAACCTCTCCATTTTATATGCGGATCATATGCTAGCGCACTGTTATGGGACTGGTCCAGCCGTCATTATGTCCGCTCGGCACCGACCGTCATTCATGATGTGGCGGGAGCGGCGGCGACGGGGCATCCCGTCCGTCACGACGAGCCTCAGCTCCGACGCAGACACTGCGTGCTCCTTCTCCCGCTCCATTGCCCCTTCACCCCTTGCGTAATTTGCTGGACGTAATCGGTATGCATGATTACCATATGCTTGCAAGACAAGCCCGACGAGGCATGAGCGCGGGGAATCAGAGGACTGAAATATGGCGACGGAAGTCATTCTGCCAAAGCTTGGATTTTCGATGAACGAAGGCGAACCGCTGTTCGCGCTGGAAAGCGACAAGTCTACGAAGGAGGTCGAAGCACCCGCGCCGGGCACGCTGAAGATTCTGAAACCCGCCGGCGAAACCTATGAGGTCGGGACGATCCTCGCGGAGATCGTCTGACGCTGTCAGCTATCGAACAAGGCGCATATCGCCCATATATACCAACAGGAGGGGCGTGACAGGCGCCGGAAACATATGAAGCGTACTGACAAGGTCATCATCACCTGCGCCATCACCGGGTCGATCCACACGCCCACCATGTCGCCGCATCTGCCGATCACGGCCGACCAGATCGCCACCGACGCGATCGAGGCGGCACAGGCCGGCGCGGCCATGCTGCACCTGCATGCGCGCAATCCGGAAACGGGGCAGCCTTCGCAGGACCCCGAACTGTTCCGCGCCTTTTTGCCGCGCATCAAACAGTCGACCGACGCCATCCTCAACATCACGACCGGCGGCGGGCTTGGCATGAGCCTGGACGACCGGCTGGCCCCGGCCAAAATGTTCCAACCCGAAGTCTGTTCGATGAACATGGGGTCGGTGAACTTCAACATTTCGAGCGCGGGTGCCAAGATCACGCAATGGCAGCATGACTGGGAAAAACCCTATCTGGACATGACGAAGGATTTCATCCTGTCAAACAGCTTCGCCCAGATCGAAGAGGCGATGACCCAATTGTCGGACCAGGGCACGCGCTTCGAATTTGAATGCTACGATATCGCGCATCTCTATAATCTCGCCCATTTCGTGGACCGCAAGCTGGTCGAGCCGCCTTTCTTCATTCAGGGTGTATTTGGCATATTGGGCGGGATCGGCGCAGATCCTGAAAATGTGATGTATATGAAAACCACCGCCGATCGCTTGTTCGGGGATGATTTCATTTTCTCGCTGCTGGCGGCGGGCAAGCATCAGATGCGGCTGACGACCCTATCCGCGCTGCTCGGCGGTTCGGTTCGCGTCGGGCTGGAGGATAGTCTCTACGCCGGCAAGGGGCAGATGGCGACGTCGAACGCGGTTCAGGTCGTGAAGATCCGTCGTATATTGGAGGAACTGAGCCTGACCGTCGCCACGCCCGATGATGCGCGGGCGATGATGCAGACCAAGGGCGGCGATAATGTCGCCTTCTGAGGTCGGCGCTTCGTCGGCGGGGCTGGCCGAAGGCATGGCCCTCGCCCGGGGGCTGCCGCTCGACGATAGCGGCCTCATACTGCCGTCTGAATATGCCAATGTCTTTGCCGCGCAATCGCCCGACAAGACCGCGCTCGTCTTCGGGCCGCACCGCTGGACTTATGCGCAGCTCGATCGCGGTTGCAACGCCGTCGTCACCCTGCTGCGCGACCATGGCATCGGCGTCGGCGGGCGCTTTGCCTATATCGGCAAGAATAGCGATCTGTACTTCCTCATGTTGCTGGGCGCCATGCGCGCCGGGGCGGTGATGGTGCCGGTCAACTGGCGCAACACCGCGCCCGAAACCGGCTATGTGCTGGAGGACGGCGATGTCTCGCTGATTGTCGCGGACGCCGAGTTTACGGACCTGCTGGATGAGGCCGACCGCCGCGGCCTGCCGCGCCTGGTCGTGGACGATGACGGGCCGCTGGGCTTGCGTGCCCGGATCGCCGCCGCGCGCGCCGCCCCGCGCGAACCGCTCGATCCGCATGCGCCCTGCCTGCAACTTTATACCAGCGGCACGACAGGCCGGCCCAAGGGCGTCGTCACGTCGCAATATAATTTCGGCATCCACCGCCATATCGAAATCACGTCGGGCCATTTCGACGACTGGGGTGATGACGAGATTTTGCTCTCGCCGCTGCCATCCTTTCATATCGGTGGCATGTCCTGGGTCTGCACCGCGCTGGTTCGGGGCGGCACCGCGCATGTGATAGCGGATACCAACCCTGCCGTCATTCTCGACAATTGCCTGGACCATGGCATCACCCGCACCTTCATCGTGCCGACGCTGGTGCGCGCGCTGATCGGCGAGATGGACGCGCGCTGCGTGCGCGCACCCAGCCTGCGCGGCATTCATTATGGCGCGGCGTCGATGGACCCGGCGCTGCTGGAACGATCGGTCGACCGGCTCGGCTGCCGCTTCCTGCAATATTATGGCATGACCGAGATTTCGGGCACGATGACCATATTGGGGCCGCGCCAGCATGATGCGAGCCATTCCGCGCTGCTACGCTCGGTCGGGAACCCCCTGCCCGGTTTCGAGATTGCGATCCGCGATCCGCAAGGCGAATTGCTGCCGGTCGACACCCCCGGCGAAATCTGGGTCAAAGGCCCAAGCCTGCTGATCGAATATTGGAAAAAGCCCCAGGCCACGGCCGAGGCGCTGATCGACGGCTGGTATCGGTCGGGCGATGGCGGGCGGCTGAACGCGCAAGGCTATCTGTTCCTGACCGACCGCATCAAGGACATGATCGTGTCGGGCGGCGAGAATGTCTATCCGGCCGAGGTCGAATCCGTACTGCGCGATCATCCTGCCATCCTCGATTGCGCCGTGTTCGGTCTGCCCCATCCCAAATGGGGCGAGGGCGTCACCGCCGCGCTGGAAATCCGGCCGGGCCACAGCATCGATCCGGACGAGGTCATCGCCTTCGCGCGTAAATCGCTGGCGGCGTACAAGATTCCCCGGCGGCTCGAAACCGGCGTCCCCCTGCCACGCACCGCGTCGGGCAAGGTCCAGCGCGCGCTCATTCGCAAGCATTTCGTGGAACGGGACCAGGGCTGACCCATCGGCCCTGGCCTTCGCCACCACTGGAGACACCCATGTATCTGATCGCCCGACTTGAACTATCCTATGCCGGCGTCCTGGATTTCCTGGCCATCGCACCCAAGGTGCGGCAAAAGATGGAGGTGAACGGATGCCGGATGCTGCATGCGATGATCAGCGAGATCGACCGGCTGAACACCGTCACTCACATCTGGGAGGTGCCCGACGCCAACAGCTATTTCGCGGCTGTCGAAGCGCTCAAGGCCGATCCCGATTTCCCGGAGATCGTCGCGGCGCTGGCGAAGTCCGTTGTCAACGAAACCCTCTCCTTCGCATCCGACGCGCCCTATGCGCCGGCGCGTGGCTGAAACCAAAACCGACATGATAGGAGGATGCCGATGGGCAGGCTGAACGACAAGGTCGCGATCGTGACCGGCGGAGCGCGCGGACTGGGCGGCGGTGCTGCCAATGCGCTGTGCGCGGAAGGTGCGAGCGTCGTCATCGCCGACATACTGGACGATGTGGGCCAGGCGCTGGCGACCGATTTGCAGGCGGCCGGGCATCGGGCGCGCTATGTCCATCTGGACGTGCGCGACGGGCAATCCTGGACCACCCTCGTCGATGGCGTCATGGCGACCGAGGGCCGGATCGACTGTCTCGTCAACAATGCCGGCATCAACATCCCGATCGATATCGAGGAAGCGACGGTCGAACAGTTTCAGGCCATCCTCGACGTCAATCTGATCGGCGCGTTCCTGGGCATCAAGGCCGTATTGCCGGCGATGCGCAGCGGCGGCGGTTCGATCATCAACGTCGCGTCCAATTCGACCAAGATGGCGCTGCCGACGACATCGCTCTACGGCGCGAGCAAGGCGGGCATCGCGAACCTCACCAAGACGACGGCAGTGCATTGTGCGCTCAGGGGCGATAATATACGCGTCAATTCGATCCATCCCGGCGCGCATCTCACCGAAATGCTCGAAAATCCGCAGGTGCAGGCCATGCCGCAGGTGCGGGCGCTGGTCGATGCGATCCCGATGGGGCGGATGGGCCTGCCCGCCGAATTCGGCAAGGTCGTGGTCTTCCTCGCATCCGAGGATTCCAGCTATATGACCGCGGCCGAACTGTTCACCGATGGCGGCCTGACCGTCGTGTCCTTCGCCGATCCCGCGCGCGGGTGATCGGTAGAATGGCCGTCATGCAAGATACCCCCGCCTGCGCTATGCGCTCATCCTGCTTAACAGCTGCGATGTGAATGCCGGAATGCGGGCGACCGCTTCGTCCGACAGGCCATACCGCGGCAGGGGCAGCCCGAACAGCCGGCGCAAGCCCGAATCGGACCTGTGCAGATAGCTGATCGTCTGAATAAGGCTGCCGATCTGCCCGCCCGGATGCATGAAGGCTTCGCCGTCCACGAACCGACCGCCGGCCGCTTCCCCCAATGTCCGCACGATGTCGAGATTCTTGCGCCACAACCGGCGGCAGATCACATAGACGCCGAAATCGCTATCGTGGAGCAACGCTTTGCCCTGCGCGCTTTCCAGGAAAGACCGCATCGGCACGCTCGGGTGATCGCCCCATGTGTTGGAGAACAGCAGCACCGCGTCATAGCGATGCGCCATGGCTTCGGGCGGATCATAGGCGAGCGGGACCGTCAGCCCCTTTTGCGCGCCCTGCGTCCATTTCTTCGAATCGACGATCCGCATCGGCCGCACCAGCGCATCCTGCGGCGCGGGCATGGTGATGCGGCACAGCACCGGCTCCCATCCCGCCCTGCGCGCCGCCTTCGCCGCCAGCCCGGCCGCCTTTTCGGCCTGCCCGGTCAGTGAATAATAAAGGAGGAGGCAGCGTTTGCCGCTCATCGCTCCTGTCCCCACGCGACACTCGCGGAACAGCGGTCGAGCACGACATCGTCACGCTCGACGGCGATCGCGCGGAACCGCAAACTACCCTCGCCTTCTTCGAAAAATTCGACGCGGATGGTCTCGCCGGGCATGACGGGCTTGCTGAAGCGCACGAACATCGATTTGAAGCGGGCGACGTCATTGTCGCAATAGGCTGACAAGATCGCGCGATTGGCGATGCCCTTGGTGCATAACCCGTGGAGGATGGGCTTGGCGAAACCCGCCCGCGTCGCGATCTCCGGTTCGGCATGCAGCGGATTCCAGTCGCCGCTCAGCCGATAGATCAGCGCCTGACGGGGCAGGGTCGCGATCTCGACAACCTTGTCAGGCGTCCGCTCCTCGATCGGCTGCGCGGGCGCCATGGGATCGCCAAAGCCGCCCTCGCCGCCATTGCCGCGCATGAACAGGGTCGACCGCACGGTGGCGAGATGATCGCCGGTAGCCACGTCGAACAAATCCTTTTCCTGATGCAGCAGAGCGCCGCGTCCTTCGCCCTTGTCCTCGATGCCCGCCACACGATATTCGCCGCGTACCGTTCCCGTCGCCGGTAGCGGCCGGTGCATCGTCAGATGCTGTTCGGCATGCAATATCTTGACCCAGTCGATGCCATATTGCGGGTCCTGCGCCCAGAAACCGGGATGGCACAGGATATTGGCGAAGGCCGGCACGCAGCGCAGATCTTTTTCATAGACGAACGGCAATTCCGATTCATCCAGCGGATCGGCCCCATATCCCAGCCCCAGCGCGTGCAGGATCGTATCGCGCTTGTCGTAGGCGTGGACGATCGGCTCCATCGCCATGCCGCGAATTTTATCGATATCCATGTGCCTGTCGTTTCCCCCCGCCGGCGCGTAGCCGATTAATAGTTACTCTCCACATGATATGCTAGCAATCTTCCTCCGCGCAAGCCCGGTTGAAATACTATGCTAGCATACGATATTGACTCAAGGACAGGCTGAGCTATGATCCGGCCAGCAAACGACCCGCCGTGACGGGGCAGGCGATCCGAGGAGAAGGATGATGGGAACGGAATTGAAAATCGCGCCCGCATATCGGGACAGCCATCTGCCGCTTTATCAAGAGGTGATCGCGGGCGACCCGGTCGCCGCGCCGTCCGTACTGCGCGAATATTCCGAGACCGACGTGCCCGTCGCCCGCGTGTCGCGCGACGAATATCGCAGCCCCGCCTTCGCCGCGCTCGAAGAAGAGCGGATGTGGCCGCGCGTCTGGCAATTCGCCTGCCGCGAGGAACAGATACCCGAGATCGGCGACTGCGTCGTCTACGAAAGCCCCGGCGCGTCCCTCATCATCATGCGTAGCGCGCAAGACGAGATCCGCGCTTATTATAATAGCTGCCTGCATCGCGGCATGAAATTATGCGCCGGTGACACCAGCGTGACCAAATTATCCTGTCCGTTCCATGGCTTTACCTGGAATCTCGACGGGACGCTGGCTCATGTGCCGTCGCGCTGGGATTTTCCGGGCCTCAAGGATGCGGACATGAACCTGCCGCAAGCTCGCGTCGGACGCTGGCAGGGTTTCGTCTTCATCAACCGCGACCATGACGCTCCACCGCTGGAAGACTATCTCGGCCATCTGCCGGGCCATTTCGCCGACTGGTCCTATGCGGATAAATATCTGGCGACGGTCATCAAGAAGACGGTCGATGCGAACTGGAAAACCGCGGTCGAGGCGTTTCTCGAATCCTATCATCTGGCCGGCATCCACGCGCAGGCATTGCCTTTCGGCGGCGACGCCAGCACCCAATATGATGTCTGGGCCGACGATCCCCATGTCACCCGCTTCCTCGAACCGACAGGCGTGATGAGCGATCAGTTGCCCCGCGCCCTGTCGGAGCAGGAGATATTGAACGCGGCGCTGTCCCTCGTGTTCGCGGGCACGGAACCGCCGGAGCTGGAAGCGGGCATGAAAGCGCGGCATTATATGGCGGCGGGCATGCGCGCGGCCATGTGCGAAGCGGACGGTATCGATTATTCGACCATGTCCGACGCGGAAGCTGCCGACGCGGTACAATATTCCGTCTTTCCCAATATGATCATCTTCCGTTCGCTCGGCTATCCTTATGTCTATCGCTTCTTGCCGGTGCGCGGCGACGTCAACCGCGCGACGTTCGAATTTCTGATCTTCAAGCCCAACCCCCGCGACGGCGGCCTGGTGCCGGAGGTGAACGTCGTAGACCTTGGCGAAGACGATAGCTTCGCGGGCGCGGGCGTGCTGCCGCCATGGCATGGCGAAATCTACGACCAGGACGTCTATGGCCTGCGCCAGTGCCAGGCAGGCATGCGCGACGGCGGTGACAGGGACATCATCTATTCCGCCTATCAGGAAGTGCGTATCCGCCATCTGCACCAGACGCTCGCCCGTTATTTGAGCGACGATCCCGCTCAGGCACCGGGAAGGGCACGGGCATGACGGAAAGCCGCATCCACACCCGTCCCAACCTGTTCATTTCCCGCTGGACGATCGATCCCGCGCGTCGCGACCGGTTTCTGGAAATCTGGGACGGCATGTGGCGCGCGCATGTCGACGCGATCGAGGTGATGACGCATTTCGTCTATTATGGCTGGGCGCGCGATCCGAACCAGTTCGTCGCGATCGAATCCTACCGGGACGAAGCGGTCGTCAGCCAGCTGCGCAAGGATGAGAATTTCCGCAGCGCCGTGCGGGCCATGCTCGACTGTTCGAGCGCGCCCATGACGATGGAATATTTGAGCGGGCTGGACGGGGAAAGGTCGATCTTCGACATATATCCCGCAGGCCCGTCCACCGTCCATCCCACCGACGCGCGCGAACAGGCCGTGTTTCTTTGAGGATTGACGCCGGACCAAAGCCTGCCTAGCATTTGGTAATATAGCGTACCAACTGGACCGGCTCCATGACACATTTCATTCCCGCTTTCACCACGCCTTCGGCAAACCGCCAGATCGTCCTGGCTCGCCGGCCCGCCGGCACCCCCGGTCGCGACGATTTCGCGTCTGATACCGCTCCGGTTCCCACGCCAGGCGACCGCGCATTCCTCGTGCGCAATCTCTATTTGTCGGCCGATCCGGTGCAGCGCGGATGGGCGGCCAACCCCGCGCTTACCCCGGTGGGCGCACCGATGCGGGCGCTGGCGGTGGGCGTCGTGGTCGATAGCAAAGACCCGCAGATCAAGGCTGGCGAAATCGTCTACGGCTTTTTCGGATGGCAGGATTATGCGGTCGCCACCCGCGCCGATCTGCTCTCGCACATCCCCGCCCCCCGTGCGCCGCTGTCCACCTATGCCGGCGTGCTGGGCATGCCGGGTGTCACCGCCTGGCTCGCGCTCCACGACATCGCGCCGCCATCCGCCGGTCAGGCGGTGCTGGTGTCGACCGCCGCCGGAACCGTGGGCAGCGTCGTCGGCCAGATCGCGCGACAGGCGGGCGCATATGTCGTCGGGCTGACCGGCAGCGATCAGAAGGTCGCCGCCTGCATCGATCGCTTCGGCTATCATGAAGCCTATAATTACAAGACGGGCAACCTCGCCGACACGCTCGCCAGGGCGCGGCCGGAGGGATTCAATACCTATTTCGACAATACCGGCGGATGGATATTGGACACCGCCATCCGCGCCATGGCGCGCAACGGGCGGATTATTCAGTGCGGAACCGCCGCGACGCCAGGCTGGACCCCGCCGCCCACCGGCCTGCGTAACGAACGTGAAGTATTGATGCGCGTTTTGACGTGGAGCGGCTTCATCATCTTCGACCATGCGGATCGTTTCAGCGAAGCGGTCGAGAAGCTGAGCGACATGCTGATCGCGGGCCAGCTCGACCGCGACGAAACGGTCGAGGCCGGACTGCCCAATGTCGTGGGCGCGCTGGAGGCGCTGTTCACCGGAGCAAACAGGGGCAAGACGCTGATCTATATCGGCGAGGATTGATGGGCCCGAACGGGCCGGAGATCAATCCCCGCGCCACACGCCGATTGCGGGCCGCACCGGCTGAACCTGAAAGTCGCCGGAAAACACGCCTTCGGTCATGAACGGATCGGCGGCGAGCAGCGCACGGGCTGCCGCTTCATCCGGCGCCTCGATCAGGAAGGAGCTGCCCACGGGGGTGGCGTCCGCACCATCATCACTCAGCATCGCGCCCGCGACCTTGAGCGCATCCCCCTGTCCCACCCAATAATCGACATGCCGCTGGCGATGTTCCAGCCGCCGGTCGAGCATGCCGGGCTTGTCGGGAGCGAGGACCAGAAAAAACATACATAATTGCCTTTATCAGTGGGACGGACGATGTGCGGTCAGGCCAGCGGGTCGTCAACCGCATTATGATGCGGCATCTGCTCGGCCAGGATGGTCTTGAGCTGCTTTTTGGCGCGGCCCAGCACGCGCTCGCACACCTCGATCTCCTCTGGGGTGCAATCCGACAGGATGCGCTGGTTCACCTCCGCCGACACCTCGATCATCAGGCGGATCACCCCATATCCCTGATCGGTGATAAAAACGCGCTTGGCCCGCCGGTCCGTGGCGTCCGCCCGCCGCTCGACCTGGCCCGACGCTTCGAGGCGATCGACGAGCCCGCCGACCGTGACCTTGCCGACCTCCATCAGGCGCGCGAGGTCGACCTGCGTCATGCCGTTATTGCCACCGCGCGACAGCGCACTCAGCACCGACCATTGCGATCGGGTGATGCCATAAGGCCGCATGATCAGATCCATGACGGTCCGGCGGATGCGCGACACGTCATGGACGATATATCCGAAGGTGAATTTCTGTGCGGACGGCAGGTCCAGAGCCGGGTCGGGCTGCGGCGACGGAGCAGCGATGTCGGTCATTGTCGGTTACTTTCATCCATCTTCATGAAGCGAGGATGCGGATACCCGAACATGCCGCACCCCAATCGACATTGCATCAACAATCTACGGCGACGTACGATATCTCAGCTTACTAATGGCGATATCAGCGGAGTTGGCGAAAACAGGTCCTGATTTCGTCGACGAACAGTGCGGGCTGCTCGAACGCCGCGAAGTGCCCGCCCTTGTCGAGGCTGTTCCAGTGGATGATGTTGCTGAACACCGCTTCCGCCCATTTGCGCGGCGGCGCCATGATCTCGGCCGGAAACTGGCTATAGCCCAGAGGAAGGTCGATCCTGTGCGGGCGAAAGCTGCCCATGCTTTCCCAATATAACCGCGCCGAAGACGCGCCGCTGTTGGTGAGCCAGTAGAGCATGATGTTATCGAGCACCTCGTCGTCGGTGAAGATTGTCTCCACCTCGCCGTCGCAGTCGGACCATGTGCGCAGCTTTTCGTAGATCCAGCCGGCCTGCCCCACGGGCGAATCCGCGAGCAGATAGCCGATCGTTTGCGGGCGCGTCGCCTGAAGCCGGGCATAGGCCGATTCCACATCGGCGAAATGCTTCGCTTTGGCGACAGCGGACTTTTCCCGCGCGTCGAGGTCGCTGCCCAGATCGGGCGGCATGACCGTGATCATGTTGAGATGCACACCCGCGAGTCCGGGGGGAGCCTGCACGCCGAGCGACACCGTGACCGCCGATCCCCAGTCGCCGCCCTGCGCGACATAGCGGTCATAGCCGAGCCGTTGCATGAGTTCCGCCCACATCCGCGCGACCGTCTCCACGCCAACGCCGCTATGCGCGGGCTTGCCCGAAAAACCATAGCCGGGCAGCGACGGCACGACGAGGTGAAAGGCGTCTGCCGCGTCCCCGCCAAAGGCAACCGGGTCGCTCAAGGGGCCGATAACCTTGTGAAACTCGATGACCGACCCCGGCCAGCCATGGGTCAGCAGCAGCGGCATGGCGTTGGCGTGGCGCGATCGGATATGCAGGAAATGGACGTCGATAGCATTGATCTGCGTCTTGTACTGGCCAAAACCGTTCAGCATCGCTTCGCACCGCCGCCAGTCATAGCCGTTGCGCCAATAATCGACGAGGCGACGCAGCCGGTCGGTCGGCATGCCCTGTTCCCAGCCATCCACCGTCTCGCGCTCGGGCCAGCGCGTCTGGTCGATCCGCCGGTTCAGGTCGTCCAGCTCGCCCTGATCGATCGCAAGGGTGAAGGGCCTGATATCGGTCACGCCGCGTCCTTCAGGACCGAATCAAGCACGATGGCGATGCGATGCATCAGGCGCTGGCTGAAATGCGCGCCGGCGCTCGCCACCAGCACATCGTCGCTCAGCCCGCCTTCGAACGAATCCCGCCCGCCGGCCACGACCAGACCCATGAGGCGCAGGCCGGCCCGAAGCGCGAAAAACTGGATCTGCCGCTGCGTTACGTCCGCGCCGCCGGCGGCACGATATGCTTCCATGAACTTGGCCCAGTCGGTGACCGCTATCACGACGGGGAAGCAATAGCCCAGATCCTCGCCAGGATGCCCAATGGCGCTCTGTTCCCAGTCGAGCACCGCCGTGATGCGATCGTCCTGCGATAATATATTGTGGAATATCATGTCATTATGCACGATAGTCCGGCGATCGTCGATACATTCCACATTGTCGCGGAGCCAGGCGATGGCAGCGGAGATGTTGATCGAGGGCCAATGAGCGCGGTCGTGCCAGGCCGCGGCGAAACCCTCAATCTCCTCGCGCCAGCTTTGCGTATCATAGCGCTCGCGCGCCTGCGGCAGGCTCCGGCCCACGGTTTCGACGGGCTGGGCGTGCAACAGCGCCATCTGGCGGGCCAGGTCGAGCACGACCGGCTCGCTTGTCGCGGGCAGCCAGTAATCGGGCTGAACCGGCGATCCGGGGGCCTGTTCCACCAGCATGAACGCAGCGTCGAGCCAGTTGACATCCTGTTCGACCAATATCGGCCGCGGCACCTGCATGCCCACCGCAAAGAGTTGTTCGAGCAGATCGAACTGCCTGACCTCGTCGAGGAAGACCGAGGCGACGACCTGTCCCGGAATGCCACGCTGAATGACCATGTCGGCCGGCAGATCCTGTCCGCCCGTTATGGAAAAGAGCGCGGTCTGGCGCGACCGGCCGCCGACGATCAGGCGAAAGGCGGTGACGTCCACATCGGCGCATCCGGGGCGCTGGCGCAGATAGGCCTGCAAGCGCAGTGGATCGATATTGTCGCCGCCCGCGCCCTCTTCCACCGGCGCCGCCCGTTCGACCGCATCGATCCGCGCGATCGCCTGGTCGAGCAGCGTCTTTTCCCAGCGCACGGCGTCCAGCAGCGCGGACGGTTTCGCGCCTTGGTCCAGTTCCCCCGCAAGACGAGCGATGGCCGGGCCGGTCGAGCGCCAGGCGGCGACATTTTCCGGTGGCCCGCCGAGCCGGTCGGTATCGGCGAGCGCCCCCTCGGTCGCAAAGGCGGCGGGAACGTCCGGCCCCGGCTCCAGCGCGTTGGCCATGGTGGTCAGCACACGAATGCCATTGTCGAGCGCATCGCGCGCCGCATTGTCCGTCACATGCGGACGGACACGGCTGCGCATTGCGGTCGCGACGCTCCATATATATCGGGCATTCGACACGATGACTCACCTCTCCGATTAATTACGCATGCTTATCGTCATATTGCGCCCTTGTTCAATGGGCGTCTCTCAGGAAAACGCGCTCTATCCGGCGGTTGGATCGAACAATCGGGTTTTTCCATCCCACGCCGCGCCCGCTGCCTTGATCGCGGCGAACAGCCCCAGCACTTCGGGCTTGAGCGCCGCGACTTCGAGGATGATGGCCTCGTCGCCCGACATGTCATAATAAGCGAGTTCCGATCCATCGCCGAAGCGCGCGCCCTGCAACCGGGCGCCCCCCTTCGACAAAATCCATTCCTCCGTTGCCGCAAGGTCTTGGGTAAAGACGCAGAGATGGTGCACGCCCCTGCGCCCGTCGGCCAAAAACTCCTGAAAGATGGAAGGGCCGCGCGGCTCGATCAGTTCGACCATGATCTCGCCCGAATAGGCGATCGCCGCGCCGAATTGCGCGACATGGGCCTGCCCCCGATAATCGCCCGCCGCCACATCGAAGGCAGGAAAAACGAAGAACGGGCCGACGCCCATCACCTGCGTCCACCAGTCGATCGCCATGTCCAGATCGGGCACCATATAGGCGACCTGATTTAATGCTCCATAGGGGGCCTTGCCCATCTTCCGCTCCTGCTTTTTCACGCTTGCAACGCACTGGTTATGATCGCAACCATATGCTAGCATCCTATCTATGCAACCAGAATCGCGCGGGCGGTCGATATTTGCAGGAGAGACGATGCACGCATCACGACCCACGCGCCGGACGGATCGGTCAGCATGGGGGCTGCGCAGGTCGAACTGTTCATTAACGGCGCTTATCGCCCCTTGTATCGAGCAGTTGCGCCCGATCCGGCGGGGGGCATCAGCTTTTCCAGTCGCGGCCTTGACTAAATACAGTTAGCATATAGTAATGATGCATACCAAGATTGCCGGCGTTTCGCCACGATCACGCATGACCCAGGCGGAGGTCCCATGGACATCAAATTTACCGAAGAGCAGGACGCCATTCGCGAAGGCGTCAAGCGGGTGTGCGACCAGTTTACCGACGAATATTGGTCGAAGCTGGATCAGGAAAAAACCTTTCCGTTCGAATTTCACAAGGCGATGGCCGACGCCGGATGGCTCGGCATCACCATGCCCGAAGAACTGGGCGGCGCCAATCTGGGCGTGACCGAGGCGGCCATCATGATGCATGAAGTATCGTGCAGCGCGGGCGGCTATTCCGCCGCATCCACCCTCCATCTCAACATTTTCGGCCCGCATGCCGTCGTCGTGAATGGCACGCCCGAGCAGAAGGAGCGGATGCTAAAGCCCCTGATCGCCGGCACCGATCGCGCCTGTTTCGGCGTGACCGAGCCGGACGCCGGGCTAGACACCACCAGCATCACGACCTTCGCGACCAAAGTGGACGGCGGATACCGGGTCACCGGGCGCAAGATCTGGACGTCATCGGGGCAGGTCGCCAACAAGATGCTGCTGCTGACCCGCACCACGCCCAAGGACCAGTGCAAAAAGCCGACCGACGGCATGACGCTGTTCTACACCGATCTCGACAAATCGCAGATTGAAGTGCGCCGCATCAACAAGATGGGCCGCAACGCGGTCGATTCCAACGCGACCTTCATCGACGATTATTTCATACCTCAAGAAGACCGGATCGGTGAGGAGGGCAAGGGATTCCACTATATCCTGCACAGCCTTAACCCCGAGCGCATCCTCGTCGGCGTCGAGGCGGTCGGCCTTGGCCGGGGCGCCTTGGCGCGGGCGTCGCAATATGCGCGCGAACGCAAGGTATTCGGCCGCTTCATCGGCGAAAATCAGGGCATTCAGCATCCGCTCGCGGAGAATTGGGCCTATCTGGAAAGCGCTTTCTGGATGATCATGCGCGCCGCCAATCTCTACGACAGCGGACTACCCTGCGGCGCGGAAGCCAATGCCGGCAAATTCCTGGGCGGTCGCGCCGCGTTCGACGCCTGTACCCGCGCGGTCATGACGCATGGCGGCATGGGCTATTCGACCGAATATCAGGTCGAGCGCCTGTTCCGCGAATCCATTCTTCTGCGCATCGCGCCGATCACCGAGCAGCTCATCCTGAGCTTCATCGCCGAAAAGGTGCTCGACCTCCCCAAATCATACTGATCCCCCTTCAAAGGAGGCACTTGTGTCCAATTACCCAAAGCCAGATGCGGCGACGCTTCTGGCCATATACAAAAGTGCCGCGCTCATTCGGCTGAATGACGAGCGCGTCATCAAGGAAATGACCGCCGGGCGGCTGATGATGCCCTTTTATTCCACCCAAGGTCAGGAGATTATTCCCTCGGCGGTCGCGGCGAACCTGACCGACGAGGATTACATCTGCACCATCTATCGCGGCACCCACGACATGCTGGCCAAGGGCTTTCCGCTGGAAGCCCTGTGGGGCGAACTGGCCGGTCGCGTGAACGGATCGTGCAAGGGCAAGGGCGGCCCGATGCATCTGACCTACCCGCAAAAGGGAATGATGGTCACGACCGGCATCGTCGGTTCCTCCATGCCGATCGCGGTCGGCCTTGGCTGGGGTGCAAAGCTCAGGGGCAAGGGTCAGGTGTCGGTCGCCAATTTCGGTGACGGCGCGGCCAATATCGGCGCATTCCATGAATCGCTGAACCTGGCGGCACTGTGGGATCTGCCGGTGATCTTCCTGTGCCAGAACAACCGTTATGCCGAACATACCAGCTTCGCCAATTCAACGAGGGTCAAGACCATCTCCATGCGCGCCGCCGGCTATGGCATGGAAGGCGTGACGGTGAACGGCAACGATCCGGACGAAATCTATGGCGCGGTCAGGATCGCGGTCGAGCGCGCCCGCGCCGGCGACGGCCCGACGCTGATCGAGGCGATGACCTTCCGCTTCAACGGCCATCTGGTCGGCGATGCGGCGGGTTATATCCCGCGCGACGAACTGGCGGATTATAAGGAAAACGACCCGGTGCCCGCCCTACGCAAGCGCCTGATCGCCGACGGCATCGCCAGTGACGCCGATCTGTCGGACATCGAAGCGGAGATCAAGGCCGCGATCGAAACGGCGGTGGCCGCCGGTTATGCCGGCGCGCTGCCCGATATCGCCGAACTGAAGCGCGACGTTTTCGCGTATGAACTCGCCTGAGGCCCGCCATGACGAACCCCAAGAAAATGAATATGATCGAGGCCGTCAACGCGGCGCTCCATGCCGCGTGCGAGGCCGATTCCAATGTGCTGGTGCTGGGCGAAGATGTCGCGGATCGTGAAGAAGGCGGCGTCGTCGGCGTCACCCGTGGCCTGTCGACCACGTTCGGCGACGACCGCGTCAAATCAACCCCGATTTCCGAACAGGCGATCATGGGCGCGGCGATCGGCGCTTCGCTGATCGGCTTTCGTCCGGTCGCCGAGATCATGCTGATGAACTTCGTCACCGTCGCGATGGACATGATTACCAACCACGCCGCCAAGCTGCGCTTCATGTCCGGCGGGCAGACGAGCGTTCCGATCGTCATCCGCACGATGACCGGCAGCGGCTTTTCGCAGGGCGGACAGCATAGCGACTTTCTGGAGGCCTGGTTCGCCCATACCCCCGGCATCAAGGTGGTCATGCCGTCCAACCCGTCGGACGCCTATGGCTTGCTGTTATCGGCGATCCGGGATGACGACCCGGTGATGTTCGTCGAGCCGATGGCACTCTACTGGACGCCGGGCGAGGTCGACTTCCAGCCGGTGCCGCTCGGCAAGGCGCGCATCGTGCAGGAAGGCGCGGATGTGACGATCATCTCCTATTCGATCGGCGCTGTGCACGGTGCCGCCGCCGCAGCGGAACTGGCCAAGGAGGGCATCGCCGCCGAGGTCATCGATCTGCGCACGGTTTCGCCCTGGGATCGCGAAACGGTTCTGGCCTCGGTGAAGAAGACGGGCCGCGCGGTCGTCGTCCATGAGGCGGTGAAGGAATATGGCGTCGGCGCGGAAATCTCGTCGGTGATCCACGAGCAATTATGGAGCGACCTCAAGGGTCCGGTACAGCGCGTCGGCGGCGCCTATTCGCCGGTGCCTTTCGCCAAGCCGCTGGAACAGGCGTTCGCGCCCAATGCGGCGTCGATCGTCGCTGCCGTCCGGGCCGCTCTCGCCTGAACCGGATGAGGAAATACACATGATCGAATCGGCCGAAGACGGCAGCTATCTGGTCGAATTGGCCGATGGCGTGCTGCGCCTGTCCTTCAACCGCCCGCAATTTGGCAACGCCATTCCCAAGACGGCGGTGCCGGGCCTGACCGACCTGTTCCGGGTCGCGCAGGCGACGCCGCAGATACGCTGCATATTGGTGCGCGGCGAGGGGAAGATCTTTTCCGCCGGCGGCGACGTCGCCAGCTTTTCCGAATCGATCAAGCAGGATGTCGCAGCGCGGCAGGCCGATTTCGCCCGCCGCCTGCCGCTCGCGCGGGGCCTGATCGAAGCGATCGCCGCGTTCGACCGGCCGATCGTCGCATCGGTGCGCGGCGCGGCGGCGGGGGCGGGCCTCTTCTATCCGCTGGCCGCCGACTATGCGATCGGCGACGAGACGGCGGCTTTCATATTCGCGCACCAGCGGGTCGGCCTGACCCCCGATGGCGGCGTGACGGCGGTGCTGCCGCAGGTGGTCGGCGTGCGCATGGCGCGCATGTTGCTGATGACGGCGGCCAGGGTCGACGCCGCCGAGGCGCTGCGCCTTGGCATATTGCACCGCATCGTCGCGGCCGACGCGCTGGAGGATGAGGCGCTGAAGGTCGCGAAAAGGCTGGCGCGCGCGCCGCAGACCGCGATCCGGCTGGCCAAGACGATGGTCAACGCCTCGCCCGCCCGCACCTTGAGCGAGATTCTCGACAGCGAAACGAACGGCATCGTCGCCTGTGTCGGTGACGATGATTTTGCCGAGGGCGTTACCGCCTTCATGGAAAAGCGCGCGCCCGACTTTCCCTCGACGCGCTGATCGGGCCGGCGAAGGTCGCTTTAACCTTCGAGCAGATACATGGTCGTACGCGCCCCCGCCCGGCGCGCTTTGGCATAGGGCGCATATTCGGGGCTGGCCATGAACTGCCGCACGATGTCGGCGGATGGAAATTCGAGTATCGCCAGCGTGTCCGGGCCGTCACCCTCCCCCTCCAGCCGCTCGGGCAAAAGCGACTTTGCGAGATAGCGCCCGCCCCAGGCGGCGATCATCGCGGGTACGTCGCGGCGATAGGCCCGCGCCCAGCCCATATCGCCATAACGGACTTCGACGACCAGATATGCCGGCATGATGCCTCAAGCCTCGACCGGTTCGAGACGGACGACGGGAATGCGCCGGTCCGCGCGCTTTTGATATTTGGCATAGACGCGATCCTCGGCCACGACCTTGGCCCACGCAACAGCGTAGTCATCGCCATCGAGGATACGCGCGAACGCCCGCACCAGCGGCGCGCCCACGCGGATTTCGCAGGCGGGGTCCGCTTCCAGGTTCAGGAACCAGATCGGATGGTCGGCATTGCCGCCCTTGGACGCGATCACCAGATAGCCGTCGCCATCGTCCAGATAGCGCAACGGCACATGGCGCGGCTCGCCGCTCTTGCGGCCGGTGCTCGTCAGCAGCAGCGTGGGAACCAGCCGGGGCGTGCCGACCGGCGTCGCGTCCCACATATGGGCGGCCGCCGGATCGGTCAGGTGCAACTTGATATGCGCGGCGATGATCCGGTTGATGTCGGCCGGGATGTCATTGAATGGGGGTACGGACATGGGTTTGGCAAATTTATCGGGCTGGAGCGGGCCGCGCGGGAAGCGCCAGCAGCACGAGGGTCAGGACGATCGGCGCAAAGCCCAATGTGAGGCCCATCGCGGGAATGGGGGCGAAACCCGTCGCCCTGATCGTCAATATGCTCCAACTCGCTACCGCCAGTGCAGCGAGGGCCGCGAACACCCGCAACGGCGCGGGGATCGTCACCGGGGGCAGGCTCCCCGCATGCCGTCCGAGGAAGAAGCGATGCCAGTCGCCATCGGACTGCCATACGGCGCGCAGCACATAGACGCCGACGATGATATTGCCCCACCACATCACCATCCACACCCAGGCGATGGTGTCGATCACCCGTCCGCCCCGTTCGCGCAGGATGATCCACCCGCACATGAAGAACAGGCCGGTGACGAGGTCATTATTGATGAACAACTGCCAAGGGTTCGACGCTCCGGCGGCGAACGTGTCGAAGCCGACGCCATGATCCATGCCGTCATGGATGAGGATATTGGCCATCAGCATGCTCATGATCGCGATCACGAGCCAGCCCAATATGCGCGGCGCCGTCATGTCTTTCCCCTCGATACTTTACGGGCCTATGTGCGGCTTTGCCCCATCCGCCAGACATAGTCGTTCCAATGGACTTCCTGGCTTTCGCCAAAGCCGGTCCGACCATTCCAGTCCCATTTCACAAGGCCCAGGTGACAGGTAGTGTTCGACCAGCCGCCCCATTCGGTCTGCGCGATCAGTTCGCCGGTGATATGATAGGCATCGCCCCGGTCGTCCTCGAAACTATAGTCGTGGGTAACCGGGCTGTTCCGGTCGCCGCGCCGCGTGGTCAGCTTCGACGATTTGACCACGCGCCGCTGCTCGCCGTTCACCACGACCCAGCCATCGTTGAAGATGCGCGCCGGAACCGGCATCACGCCGATCCAGTCGGGATGGCGATCGGGGTCGTCATGCGACCCGACGTTGAAGGCGAAATCTTCGCCGAACGTGCCCGTGACCCAGGTATAAGGCGGCGCGGGATTATGATTTTCCGGGCGCGGTTCGGCCCAGCTACGGTCGCGGACCGGCAGACAGTCGACCTTGTAGCTCTTGCCGCGCAGGATCAGTTCGCCGGTGGCGTGCATCACCTGTTCGAAATGCTTGTTGTTCGCGCGCATGATCGGCACGCCCACCGCGCGCAGATCGACATTCACGCTGGTTTCGCGCTGCGGATCGTCGAAGGTCAGGCGGACATGGTTGAGCGGGTCGACGGCCTGTGCGCGGAAACTGTTGGGAAGATGGATGTCGCTGCCATCGCCGACGACGCTCATCGACATATAGTCGCGATATTCGAACAGCTCGCATTCCAGATGGCTGGCTTTGAGCCCCTGATAGATGAACAGCCCCGACGACACGACCTTGAGCGTCGGGTGGACCCAGCAATAGGCGAAGCAATTGATCGCGGCCTCGGCGACGTGGAAGTTCCAGAACCATGTTTCGGTGAGCGAGTCGACCGGCTCACCGGTGCCGTGGAAAAACTCGTCTCCCGGCTGGTGCTGGCCGAAGCCCAGGCCCAGATTGCTGTTCCAGTCGGTATCCGACATCCACTTCTCCATCCTGCATGCCGCTATTTTCTTAATGCGATGATAGGATGCTCGCACATGATATGCTAGCAAATTGTGACGATGGACGCAGCCCCGGCGATCGGCACGACCGTTTTAAAAACTGGCCCTCTTGAAACAGTCGGGCGACCGGCGTAACGTATTCTAGCATACGAATAAGCTTCGAGGAGAGCATCATGGCAACCGGCTCGCGCGACAGATTGCGCGGATATGGCAGCGCTGACCGTCCGCTGCTGAGCGAATTGTGGGAGCGCGATTCGATGGGCCCGAACGCGGCCATGGCCGAGCGCGGCGATTATGAGCCGGACAACCGGCAGATCGACTATAAATGCTATCATGATCCTGCTTTCTTCAAGCTGGAGCTGGACAAAATCTGGTCGAAACAATGGCTGTTCGCCTGCCGCGAAGAGGATATTCCGCAGGTCGGCGATCGCGTGCCGTTTCAGGTTGGTCCCCACGGCTATTTCATCGTGCGGTCCGCGCCGGAGGATTTCCGCGCTTTCCATAATAGCTGCCTGCATCGCGGCACCACATTATGCGCGAAAAAGGAGTCCGCCGAAACGATCCGCTGCCCCTATCACGCGTGGGAATGGAATATAGACGGGCGCTTGAAGCGCATCCCGAGCCACTGGGACTTTCCCGACATCACGCGCCTGAACGGATCGCTGCCGGAGGTGAAGCTGGAGCGCTGGGGCGGGTTCATCTTCATCAACGCGGACAGGAATGCGCCCCCGCTGGCCGACGCGCTTGGTCCGATGCCGGAGCATTTTCGGGAGTTCGCACCGGAAAAACGCTATACCAAGGCGCGGTTCCGCAAGCTGGTGCACGCCAACTGGAAAACGACGCAGGAAGCCTTTCAGGAATCCTACCATGTCTACGCCACGCACCCCGAAGGCGTGCCGTTCACCGGGGACAGCCAGTCGCAATATGATATCTTCATGACGCCGATGGGCGCGGTCGGTCGCGAGGCAGTGCCATCGGCGGTGCCGAGCATGCATGCAGAAGCCTCCGCCACCGCGGCGGCCGCCGGCATGGCCTTCGCGCAGGTGCAGCAAATCTGGCACTATCCCGATGCGACCATGCCCGAGATCGATCCCCAGGGCGATATCCGCGCTCAAGTCGGCCAATGGGCGCGCGAGACTTACGAAGGGGCTTATGGCCGACCCACGCGCCAGCCCGACGCGGTGATGGTCGATAGCTCGCTCTATTTCCTCTACCCGCACTTCACCCTGTGGCTGTCGGAAGCAGTGCCGTTCGTCTACCAGTTCCTGCCGCACGAGACGGACCCCGATTATTGCTATTTCGATGTCCGTCTGCTGATGCCCTATGCCGAGGGGCAGCCCCGGCCCCCTGCGGCCGAAGCGATCGAGATCGGCGAGCATGAAAGCATCGCGCAGATGGCGCCCGCCTATAGTTTCCTGGGGCTGATCTTCGATCAGGATATGAGCAACCTGCCGCTGGTGCAGCGTGGCCTGAAGGCCGCCGACCCGGCAGCGCCGCATTCGCGGCTGGGCTCCTATCAGGAGGGGCTGATCCAGACCTGGCATGCACTGATCGATCGCGACATCGCACTCTGATCGTCATGCTTTTCAGGAAGGGCGCGGTCTGTTCCGCCGCGCCCTTCCTGTGTCAGCGCATGACGCGTCGGGCGAAATTCTCGACATATTTTTTCTTGTCGTCGAAGGACGAGCGCAGCACGCCCAGCGCATGGTCGATCGGCCCGACATGATGCTGCGTCACGCCAAGATCGGCCGCGCGCTTATACTCGTCCAGCGACGGTAACGAGCCGTCCGCGTTACGGGCAAGGCCGACCATATAGTCGAAGGGTTCATCCAGCCGTCCCGCCTGCGACCGCCCTTCGTCGATAAGCGCGATCTGGCCGGGCAGGTCGGCGAGCTTCGACGTCATGCCCATCCAGCCGTCGGCGATCTGGCCGGTTCGCCGCAGCGCCGCCGGGGCGATCGACCCCATATAGACGGGGATCGGCTTTTCGGGTCGCGGCTCGGCGAAAGTGGCGGGGAAGTCGAAGAAGCGGCCATGATAGTCGACCGGACCCGGCCCCCAGAGCTTGCGCAATATATCGATCATCTCGACGGTACGTGGCACGCGGGTTTCCCATGGCACGCCTGCCAGATCATATTCATCGCGCATCCAGCCGCTGCCCACGCCCATGACGAAGCGGTCCCCGCTGATCCGCGCCAGCGTGCCCGCCGCCTTCGCGACCAGGAAGGGGTTGGTGCGGTTGGCGAGAACCATGATGCAGCTGCCAAAGCGCAACCGGCTGGTGCGCGCCAGCACCGCGCCGCCGAATGCGAAGAGGTCCGGGAAGACATAGTCCATCGGCAGCGGCGCGCGCTCATTGGGGTCCTGATTGCCCGAACCCGTCGGCATGAACCAGTGGTCGTCGCCCAACACGCCCTCGAACCCGAGCCGTTCGGCCATGACGGCCAGTTCCAGCCCCTGTTCTGGCGGCGTATTATGAATGTGCAGCCAATAGTTCATGCCCGTCTTTCCATAAAAAAGGGGGCGGCCAGCAACTGACCGCCCCCATCGCGTTTCATGCGAATTTCAGCTTTCAGAACTTGAAGACCAGCTCGCCGCCATAGGTGCGCGGCGCGCCCGGAGCGGAGGAGAAGGCCGAACCCGAAGCCTGGGCATAATAGTTGAGGTTATATTTGCGGTTCGTGAGGTTCTTGACCCAGGCGCGCAGCGTCACATGCTCAAGCGAAGCAGGCGTGAAACCGATCGCTCCGTCGACCAGGATACGAACAGGTTCCTTGATCAGATTGTCGGCATCCCAGTTGAACTTGCTGGAATAGTTGAGGGATGCGTCGAAATCGAAGGTTCCGGTGCCATCGACCTCATGCGTGTAGTTGACCGCAGCGGTGCCCTTCCACTTCGACGCATAGGGCATGCGATTGCCCGAGCAGTTGGCGACAAGCTGGTCGAGATTGCCCGGCGCGACCGTGGAGTAGGCATAGGTCGGGCAACCCTGGAAGTCGCGGAAGCGCGCGTCGAGATAGCTGCCCGCAAGCCGAAGCGTCAGCCCCTGCGCCGGCGCCACGGTCAGGTCGAACTCCGCGCCCTTGGTCCGCGCCGAACCCGCGTTCGTCAGGAAGACGAGGCCGTTGCGTTGCGCCTGCACCTGCGGATTGGAAATATCATTCCAGAACAGGGCGACGTTCAGACGGACGAGTCGATCGAACAGCTCCGACTTGATGCCGACTTCATAGGCGTCGATGACCTCGGGCTGGAGCGCCGCATTGTCCAGCGGCAGCGTGTTGAACGTGCCCGCCTTATAACCGCGGCTGATGTTCGCATAGACCATCGCGTCCTCGCCGAGCTTCTGATCGATGGTTCCCTTGAAGGTGAACTTCTTGAACTTCTTCTCATGGTCGGGGTTGACGCCGTCGACGATGGTGCGGCCACGCGCTCCGCCAAAGTCATTGGTCGCATCGAACTTCTGGGTGTTCAGGGTGACGGCGCCGGGACCGAATACACCCGGCAGGAAGGTGACGTTGGTCTCGCCATCGCCCCGCACCTTGTCGATCGTGTAGCGAGCGCCCAGCGTGATATTGGTCGTCTCGGTCACCGGATAGGTCAACTGACCGAAGGCGGCGTGAGAAATGACCTTCTGCTTGCCAATGATGTCGATCTGTCGAATACCCAGGCCCTCGACGGCCGGTCCGTGGATCGTCGTCGGGTTAAAGCCGCCATCGGCATTCAGATAATAGAGACCGGCGATCCAGTTCACCTTCGAACTTGCCTTCGATTTCAGCTGGAACTCCTGCGAGATCTGTTTGTCGATAACGTTCAGGTCGTAGCGAGCCCAGTCATAGGGGGAATAGTTACCCGCGGACGCATAAAGCTCATCCGCCTTGCGATAGGCCGTGATGCTGACGATGTCGGCGAAGCCCATTTCATAATCGACGCGGCCCGAGAAGCCATAGCCTTCCGAACTGTCATACATTTTCTGCGTATCGCCCAGGGCGACGTCGTAAAAGCCGAGCGGCGGCAGGACCTGCGACGGGATCGGGAAGACTCCCGGCAGGTTGGCGAAACCGTTGTGCGCGCCATCGGGCGTACCGCCGACGGTGCCGGGGAAAGGCCGGCTGTAGATGCCGATCTCGCTCCGGCTTTTCTCATAATAGCCAATCAGCTTGAGCGACAGCGTGTCGGTCGGCTGCCACAATATCTTGCCGCGCGTGCTAAAGCTGCGGCCCTTCCAATAATCCTCGCCGCCTGCCTTATAGCCCTTGGACGTGTCGAGCGGATCGACCAGGCGCTTGTTCCGGCCCCATCCCTTATCCTGATTATGATAGCTGACCGACAGGTTTGCCGCCAAGCTATCGGTAATCGGCATGTTGCCGTAGAATTTGCCATCCATGGTCTGGAAATTACCGTAGCCCAGGCGCGCTTCCATCGCGGGCGTGAATTCGGGGTCCTTGGTGTAGATCGAGATAACGCCGCCGCTGGCGTTACGGCCGAACAGCGTGCCTTGCGGGCCTTTCAGAACCTCGACGCGCGCAATGCTCGCAAGATCGAAGAAAGGAAAAGCGGCGCGCACGAAGTAGACGTCGTCGATATAAACGGGAACGCTGGCTTCGTTGCCGGCAGTGGTCACGGGGTTGCCGATGCCGCGGATGAAGGTCGTGACCGTCCCGGTCGAATGGCCGATCTGGAGCGCGGGATCGACGCGGTTGAGTTCCTGAACCGTCCCGATGCCCTGCGACGCCAATTTCTCGCCGGAAATGGCGGTCACGCTGAGCGGGGTATCCTGAACGTTTTCAGCGCGTTTCTGGGCGGTGACGACGATATCCTCGAGACCCACATTCTGGGCCTGCGCAGACTGGGCGACGCCGGTCACAGCGGTGAGCGCCGCGCATGACAAAAGAGCTGCGCGGAATCCGCGATAATGCTGAAGCTGGAACATGTGAGACATTTTTCCTCCCCTGTGATCGGGTAAACTGACACGCACTTGAGGGCGCTTTATTATCGGGCGAACAGGCCGGGCCGATGACCGGACCGGCCGCGTTCGCCTGTCGAACGACAGAAACTATGCCTACCATATGTATGAATATGGGCCTGCATGTTACCGTATGCATGCACACTTATATCCGATGATTTTCCCGGTCAATGGCGTCGTGGGAATATCGCCGTTTTACGATAAAATTTCGGCCCCCGTGGCTCAAATGCCGCACAGGTGACGGCGTCACGTCCTGCCCAATATGTCCAGCCACCAGCCCGGAAGGTCCGGCAAGTCCTTACTGACCGAATCAGGGAAGTCGGGCGCGCGCTTGTCGAGAAAACTGCTGACCCCTTCGCCCACATCCTTGGCACGGCTGCGCGTATAAATACCGCGGCTCTCAACCCGATGCGCGTCGAACGGATGCGCCATGCCAAGGCCTCGCCAGAGCATCTGACGAGTCATCGCCACTGAAACGGGCGCCGTATTAAAGGCAATCGCGCGCACCAGTTCATGCGCGGCGGGCAACAGATCGTCGGGTGCATGAAGGCTGCGCACCAGCCCCGCCTCCAGCGCCGAAACCGTCGCGCCGGTGTCGTCCATTCGAGCGCGCGGGCGATGCCGACAATGCGCGGCAGGAACCAGGTCGACGCCGATTCGGGCACGATGCCCCGCCGCGTGAAGGGCAGGACGAATTTTGCGGTGGTCGAGGCCAGCCGGAAATCCGCCGCCAGCGCCATGGTGACGCCCATCCCCGCCGCTGGCCCGTTGAACGCGGCAATAATGGGCTTGTGGCTGTCGAACAGACGCAGCGTGATCAGGCCGCCGAAGTCGCGTGTTTGCGGGTCGGACCAGTCGACCGGACCTTCGTCCGTACCGCCCGCCGCCCCGCCCGACAGCGAGGATTGCCCCGGCGACAGGTCCGCCCCGGCGCAGAAAGCGCGACCCGCGCCCGTCAGGATGATCGCCCGCACGGCGTCATCCGCATCCGCCGCGTCGAGCAGCGCGACCAGATCGCCGGCCATCGATCGTGAAAACGCATTCAGCCTGTCGGGACGATCGAAGGTGATGACTGCGGCGGAACCTTCGCGCTCATAACGAAAACCATCGGGTGCCACGGTCATTATTCAGGCGCCAGCAACTTGCCGATCTCGACATTGGCAAGGCCCTCCTCCCCCGTCGCCTCGCAGCGGACATGGCACATATTCTCGACATTGAGGTAGGTTTGCGCACCCGGCTTCTGCGATTGCAACGGCAGGCGGGCAAAGGCGCCGCCGACATCGGCGACCAGCGTGAAAGGCTCGTTGCTAAAGGTCGTGGTGCGAAAGATCACCTTGTCGGGCATCCCCTCCGGCCCCTCGCCGACATTCTCGATTTCAAGTGTGCGGATCGCCTCATTGCCTTCCGGCAACGCGATATAGCCTTCGGCGGTCATGCTGCCCGGACGCAATATATTGCGCACGCGGAACAGGTGAAAGCCCTTGGTCGGGAAGTTGAAGAAGGACCAGTTGTGGTCCAGCGTCATATGGTCGTTGCGCATGCCCCAGCTATGGTCGCGATAGCCCGAACCGTCGACATCGATGGATGTACCGGCCCATTCCCCCGACTTGAAGCTCACATTGCCCGTGGCGTTCATGCACTGGCCCTGATGGCGGAAGCTGTTGCGTTCGAACGCGGTGTTTTCCGACACCGAAAACCAGTCGGGATTGACGTCGGCGCACGCCTGAAAATCGAACAAATGCATCCGGCGGCTGAAATTGAGGACGGCCGAGACATGCTCGTCCTCATATTCGATGCGAAATTCCGCCTGGGGTTTCAGGAAGTTGAGCGTCAGGCCGCCATATTTCAAGATCTTCTGATGTTCGAAGGGCGACGGCAGCGGCACTTCCTTGCCGGCGATCAGCTTTTGCCCCTTGTGCAGCACGACGAACGACATGAACGCGCGGTCATAGGTCGGCTCGGCTGTGCAGTGCGCGAGGCAGCAGATATCCCGCTCCGGGTCCATGAAAACCCAGAAATAATTTTCCTTCCAGCGCAGCCATGCGCGCGTGGGGACGGTATGGGGGTAATCCTCGTGCAGCAGCATGGCTTGCTCTCCTGACCTGTCGTCGCTATATCATTTAGGTATACTAGCATACGATGTGAATGCAATCTTAGTTCCGCTTGCTGTCGGGCGGTTTGATCCCTTAAGATGCGCCAAAATGGTAGGAATGAATATGGCGCGCAAAAAAGTTGACGAAAACAGCGAACAGGTAAACCGGCCGGTGGTGAAGCCTTTTCGCTTTGGGTTTTTGGTCCATGACGTATCGCGGATGCGTCGGACTTTGTTTGACGAGGTGATGAAATCGCGCGGCGTCACGCGGTCGCAATGGTCGGTGCTGGCGAACCTGACGCGCGCCGAACGCAATGACGGCATGATGCAGGTCGATCTGTCGCGCATCATGGATGTGGGCAAGGTGACGATCGGCGGGCTGATCGACCGGCTCGAAAGCGCGGGGCTGGTGGAAAGGCGGCTGGACGCCAACGATCGCCGGGCGCGCCGCGTGTTCATCACCGACAAGGGGTATGAGGTGATCGCCGAAATGCAGAAGGCGGGGACCAAGCTGAACAAGTCGATCCTCAAGGGCGTGTCGGCCGAACATATGCGCATCACCGAAAATGCGCTGGCGACGGTCAAGGCCAATATCCGGCAGCTGCTGCTGGAGGAATAAGCCGTTTCCGCGCCGGCCGAAAGGAAGTCCGTGTCTCAAGGACGATATTACCGACTGGACATCGACCGCGGCGTCGCAACGGTCGTCATCGATCGCCCTGACCGGATGAATGCGCTTCATCCGGCCGCGCATCATGAATTATCGGACCTGTTTGATGATCTGCCGACCCGGCCGGACGTGCGGATTATCATCGTCACCGGCAGCGGCGACCGCGCCTTTTGCGCCGGCTATGACCTCAAGGACAATCTGGAAACCGGCGTGATGGAGATTGCGTCTACCGGCTTTGCGGGTTTCAATGGCCGCATGCGCTACCCGCTGCCCGTCATCGCGGCGGTGAACGGCATGGCGCTGGGCGGCGGTTTCGAACTGGCACTCGCCTGCGACTTCATCATTGCGGCCGATACAGCAACGTTCGCGCTGCCCGAACCCAGGGTCGGCTGGGCAGCGCTGGGCGGCGGTATCCAGCGCCTTCCCCGCGCGGTGGGTATGAAGCGGGCGATGGACATCATCCTGACCGGACGGACCGTGGCTGCCGCCGAGGCGCTGGCGATCGGGCTGGTGAGCGAGGTCGTCCCCGGCGCGGAGTTGATGGCGGTCGCACGGCGCTGGGCGGCCGACATCGTCGCCTGCGCGCCGATCGCGATTCGTGCGTCGAAAGAGGTCGCCTATGGGGCGTTCGACCTGCCGGACCTGGCTTCCGCGCTGGACATGGACAATTTTCCGATCTCACACGCGGTCATGCAGAGCCGGGACGCCATCGAAGGCAAACGCGCCTTCCTCGAACGACGCGCGCCATGCTGGACCGGAACATAAGGGAGGCAGCGCCTGTGGCAGAGAATATCGAGATCGTACGAGACTTCATCGCGCTGTGGGGCACGCGCGATCTCGAAGCGATCCTGGCGGCGTTGGCAAAAAATTTCAGTCATAGGGGGCGGCAGCAAGGTTGAGGAAGCTCTCGAAGGACAGGATGGTCTTGTCGTAGCGGGTAGGGATGTGGCGCTGTTGCTTGAGTTTACCGAACATCCGCTCGATGCGGTTGCGGTCCCTGTAGCGTCGATAGTCTGGATGGATTGGGGCTTTCCGGTTCGATCGAGGTGGGATGATCGGCAGGATGCCGCGCATGAGCAGGTTTTCGCGGAAGCGATCGCCGTCATAACCCTTGTCGCAAGCAGGGCCTCGGGCTTGGGTAATGGCAAGGCCATCAGATCATCGACCGCTGCATACTCCGAAGCCTCGCCGCCGGTCAGGATGAACCCGACAGGCAGTCGCTGATTGTCGCAGCAGGCGTGACTTTGCTCGTAAAGCCGCCGCGTGATCGACCAAAAGACTGCGCAAGTCCCCCCTTTCCGACCACCGCGGAGACGTGCCGCGAACCGTGGTGCTTTCGATCATGTGCTGCCAGTCATCGGTCAGGCCAGGATCGACCAGCATCTGCAGCAGGGCATCCCAGACGCCCTGTTCGGCCCAGCGCCGGAACCGCACATAGACCGAGTTCCACTTGCCATAGCGCTCGTGCATGTCCCGCCAGGGGCATCCGACCCGCAGAACGTGCGCATGCCGTTGAGAAAACGCCGGTTGTCGCCGGCCGGGCACGCCCATCTTCCGCGCTCGGACAGCAACAGAGGCCCGATCAATTCCCATTCCTCGTCGGATAAATCGCCCGGCCCATGGCTGCTCTCCAAAGAGCAGCCTTGAATCAGAGCCTCACGCGTTTGGGAATCCCTTTTGTCAACGCGATCTAATGACCAGTAAGGTCCAGATCGAGAAGCTCTTCCGATCAGCTCCGCGCCGATGATTCAGATTGCAAACGTCCTAGCCCCTTCCGTGCAAATTCTCAAATCGCGCATTCTCGAGGCGCGCGACCGCTTTGAGGCAATGGACGCGACCGATGATCAGTTAGCGCGTATCCTCGTTCGGGCCGAGCGGCTCGCCGTGCGCATGGCGGCGGCCTTCTCCAAAGCCAAAGTGGCCGATTGGGAACCGCTTGAGCCGACGATGACGATGACCCCCAAGGATCGTCATTTGGCTGCGGCGGCGCTGCAGGCCGAGCGCAGTACATCGTGACGGAGAATGTTAAGGATTTCACATCGCTCCCTGGGGCATGGAAGCATGCACGCCCGATGACTTCTTGCTCGGCCGTCTTCAGGCGATGCCGACGTGCTGGCGGCGCTAAGGAAGCAGGCGAACGGTTATCGCAACCCGCCGACGTCGATCGATGAGCTCGTGGCATGGCTGGAACATGACCTTCGGGACTTCGTCAACGCGGTGCGCGCTACGCTGGCAGTGGAGGGTTCGCGATGAACGCGGATCATCTTTGTCGGTCGGCTGCGACACGGTAGGGCTGACTGATGTATCCTGGGGCATCGCGGACAAATCCGGCAATCGCTTCGAAGCGCGGCAGCTCACGCGCGAGCTGCTTGGACTGATCGATGGCAGCGCCTTGTCGATCACGATCGAGAAAATCGGCGACGACGATGAAGGATTCGAGTACGTCGTCGAGCGCCGGGATATATCCGAATGGCACCAGTGCAAACGCCAGACGTCGGCTATGAGTGGATGATCGCCGCGCTCGGGTGCCGGTGTCATCGGCAATTTCGGCGCGAACTCGCGCCGTCATCTGCGCAGTGCTGCGTTTTTGCGTCGACCGACACCGTCACGCAGATCAAGCTCTTGCAGGAGAAGCGCCAGGTCGCACCGACTCTCAACGATTTTGAGAAAGTTCTCTCCAAGGGCGGAATACCGCACTGGCAGGAATTACAGGCGCAATTGGCCGCAAGGGGCGAGCTGGCGCTCGACTGGCTGGACCGCTGCGATTTCCATGCCCTTTCCGAAGACTTTCTCGAACAGACCGTCGCGGCAGGAATTGCCTATTGGTTCCAGGGCAAGTCCGATCTGATCGTCAGCGCGATCCGCACCTGGGTGGTGGAGGACCGGGCATTCAATAGCCCGATAGATCGGGCCGTGTTCCTGGCGTTCTGCTGAGAAGCAGTTCAAACTCAAGCAATATGAGGTGGACCGAACTTTACCTGGCGTATCGCCGCCCCGACGACTTCCTATACGGCAAGTTATGTACGGGTCGGCGGCGGACTGTTTGCGATCCCACGGCCCGAAACCGACCAGCTGATCGAAGCACTGCTAACCGATCCGACGTCAAGACGGTCGCGCTGGTCGGCCCGGCGGGTTCGGGTAAATCGGTCGTCATCCGCGATGCGGTTGCGCGGATCGGCGCGCTCCACCACGCCCAGTTGGCATTTCGCGTCGATCAGGTCGGCGAGGGCCGACATCATGGACAATATGCGTGTCATCGTGGTATAGAAGCGTAGCGAAATCTGGTGGAGCGACCTTCGGTATGCAGGGTCGCGCCGCCGTGATTATTAACGGCGCACGTAGCCGATGAAGAACGCGCCGAACCAGATATAAGAATGTCGCGGCGAACAGAGGAAGAGAGATGAGAGGACGCCCCCAAGGATGCGCCGATCGGAATTTATCCGATTCGTTGCTGATGGCCGCCGAAAGTCAGCTGCGCGATAAAAGTCATCTCGACCTGACGTCTCGCGAGATAGCGGAAGCCGCAGGAACGCATGCGGGAATGGTGAACTATTATTTCCAGGGCAAGGACGGATTGCTGCTGGCGTTGCTCAAAAACGCCGCCAGGGACGTTGATAAACACCTGGATGCGATGGAAGCCGATATAGAAAGCAGCGATGACGATCCCACCGAACGCATCGTGCGCGGGCTTATCGCTGCCTATCAGCAAAAAGCGGCGGTTATCTCGATATTTTACATCGAACTGTTTCGCGTAGGCACGCCCGTCAACACCTTCTATTCGCAGCACCGCCAGTTCAATTCCGTTCGTATCGAGGGGATGATACGCAAACTCGTCGCCAAGGGCATCTACCGGGCGGACCTTGATGCTGTGGCGGTGACGTGGATTTTGTTGAGTCTGGTGATCGGCCCTTCAATGCCCATGTGTCCGGTACAGCTGAGCGGTTCGATCGGGACCTTGCCAACCGAAGTGTGGATCGAGAATATAGTGTGCATGTTGCGCAAGGATCTCCTGGCGAATGTCGCTGAACACTAGAGCATTTTCGAAGCAGCTAGAATGATCTGCTGATTCTGAGGCGCGGGCGAGCGCTGCTAAGATCCGGGACATAAGACAAATGTCGCATGATCCGATTCAATCGGATTGAATCATGCTCCAGACCCCGCGGACAAATTCAGTCGAACATATCGATGCTACGACTTCGATGCCGCCGTCGAATGCCCAATGCCGGCGTAAATATTGTCCGATAAATTTTCCATAAATTATCACCTCCAGATTGTGATCGCTTCGACAGCAAGCCCCGGTGAAGTGGTGCACCGCTTCCTCGCTTTCTGCGGGAGCCCATGGCTCTCCATTGTGATGCGATATGCCAATGAATTTGAAGCACTTTATCCAGAAATTCGCCTTCGTTTACCAGGCTCGCGGCTCGACAGCGGGCGGGCGGGAAATAGGAACTTGATCGAGGCGCTTTTAGCCGGGAACGCGATAGTGGCGACGTTCGCGAACACGTCGCAGCCGCTCCCGATCCATCTCCACGACCGCATGGCCACTTCTCAGTACAAACGGACCCGCCCTTAAAACGGCGGTTCAATTAATCTGCTAGACCGCCTCAGCGTTGCGGCACATATTTCCCTAATGAAGCCTTGTGGTGGTGATCGGAATCGAATCCATCGGCACAAGTATCAACAAGATTAGGGTGGAATCGTGGCAATAACATTCGATGACCTGTATGAAGATCCGGAGAATTTCATTCGCCTCAGCAGCGATGAACTTTATGCGCTTGATTATGATGAAGTCTCCAAAATTCAGCTGCATCATTTTAAGAAGCGGTTCGATAAGTTGCGCTCGGAACTTAAGTCGCTGGATCGGCTGGCTGACGATGTTGATATCGATTCCGTTACCAGCTTCGATGATCTGGCGAGTCTTGGCTTCCCCCATACCATGTATAAATCCTACGCCACTGGCGACGTCGACAATGGTCGCTACGAGCGCATGACGCGCTGGTTGCAGGGTCTGACCACGCATGATCTTTCCGGCGTCAATCTTGAAGGCGTCGAATCGCTGGACGACTGGCTGGACGCGATCGAGGCGCAGACGCCGCTTCGCCCCGCCGCATCGTCTGGCACCAGCGGGAAGATTTCGCTGTTCCCGCGCAGCACGGTGGAAGTGCCGTTTTTCCTGGAACATGTGCTGCGCATGTACGGTCCCCATCGCGATATGCTGGAAAGCGGCAAATATCCTTTCATCTGCGGCTATCCCGGCCGTAGCGGTCGGCAGGGCACTGCGATCATGCTCGATCTGATGCGCAAGCATATCTATGGCGACCGCGAAGAGATGATCATCACGCTGAGCGACGGTTTCGCCGGCGCCAACGAACTGTGGCTTGCCGGCAAGCTGCGCCGTGCCGAAGCGCTGGGCGAGAAGCTGGAACTGACGCCGCGCGAAGTGGCGCTCGGTAGAGAGATTGCCGCCAAGGCCAAGGACAGCGCCAAGCGCTGGGACGAGTTCATCGAACGCGCCGTGATCGCCCAGAAGGGCAAGACCGTCATTTATAACGGCTTCTGGGTGCAGCTTTATCAGATCGCGCTGGAATGCATCAAGCGCGGCATCAAGGTCGAATGGTCGCAGGATTCGGTGCTGGTCGCGGGCGGCGGCACGAAGGGCTACACCTTCCCCGAAGACTGGATGGATACGGTTCAGAGCGTGTTTCCGTTCAAATATCCGAGCCAGATCCGCGAAGTCTATTCGATGACGGAGACGAATGCCGTGTCGTTGCGCTGCGACGAGGGGCATCTGCATCCGCTGCCCTGGGGCATTCAGCATGTTTCGGACCCGGAAACCGGCTTGGCTTTGCCGCGCACGGGTGTGCAGCGGGGGCGTATGCTGGTCATGGACCTGCTGCCGACCACCTATTGGTCGGGCACCGCGACGGGCGACGATGTCACGATCAATTGGGACGGCGGATGTGCGTGCGGACGCAAGGGTCCTTACATTCTCAACGAGATCAAGCGCTTGGCCGACACGCGCGGCGGCGATGACAAGATCACCTGCGCCAAGACGCCGCAGGCCTTCGATCGGCTCGAAGAATATCTCACGGCCTGACTCGCCATGACAAGGAATTTGTGATGCTTGAATATACCATCCCCCTTATCATCCGTGGCCGGATCATCGAAGATAATCTGGTGCGGTTCGAGGCACGTCGCGGCGTGGTCGCGTTCCAGACGCCGGACGTCAATCAGTATATCGACGAGATCGTCCTGAAGGATCCGTCGAAGATCGGCGACCTGTACGACATATCGCTCGCGGAGATCATCGACTATCTGGTCGAGCTGGGTCCGCGCCTCTCGCCCGACACCAACCCCTATATCGCCCAGTCGCTGGACATCGCGGTGCAAACCGCGGGTCTGAAGCGCGAGCAGCTCTATGGCGCCTATCTGGCGCTGAGCGCCAGCCTCAACCGCGAATTCCTGATGGACATCGTCGAACAGAATATCGGTTCGCGCTATCTGGAAGGGTGGGACACATATAAGCTCCACGATCGCGAGATCGCGGTCCGCGCCTTTGGCAGCCGGATCGTCCATCTTAATGCGGGCAATTCGCCGATCCTCACGCTGTTCGCCGTCATCAACGGCTCGATCCTGCGCTGTGACAATATCGTCAAGAGTCCGTCCAACGACCCTTTCACCATGTTCGCCATCGTAAAGACCATGATCGATATGGCGCCCGATCATCCGATCACCCGCCATTTCACCGTCGGCTACTGGAAGGGTGGCGATGTGGAGTTCGAAAAGCGCCTCTATGGCGGCGGCGCGATCGACAAGATCGTCGCCTGGGGCGGGATGGCCTCGATGAAGAGCATCCGCGGCTATATCGGCCCCGGCCTCGATCTGATCGCGCTCGATCCCAAGATCAGCGCCTCCATCATCGGCCCCGAGGCGCTGGCTTCGGAAGCGTCGATGGACGAGGCGGCAAGGCGGCTCGCCATGGATGTCGGTTTCTATAATCAGGAAGGCTGTGTCAGTTCGCGCGTCGCCTATATCGCCAGCGGCACGCAGGACGACGACATCGACCGGCTCAACAAGTTCGGCAAGAAGGTACAGGCCGCGCTCCAGGCGCTGCCGTCCAACCTGAGCACGCCCCATCCTTCCTTCGACGCGCATCTCAAGGACGAGATCGACGGCATTCGCTACAGCGATTCCTATCGCGTCTTCGGCTGCAAGGCGAACGAAGGCGGCGTCATCGTTTCGCAGACCAACGACCCGGTCGATTTCCGCGACTATCTCGCCTGCCGCGTGGTCAATCTGGTGCCGCTCGACCATGTCGAAGAGGCGCTCGATCATGTCACCGTCCACACCCAGACGCTTGGTGTGTATCCGGCGTCGCTGAAAGCCGAAATCAGGGATCGCTGCCTGCTGCATGGCGCACAGCGCATTACCGATCTTGGTTGCGCGGTCGCGGAGGGCATGGCGAACCCCCATGACGCGATCGAGCTGCTGCGGCGCATGGCGCGCTGGGGCATGATGGAAACCTTTACACCCGAAATGATCGAGGCGGGCGCCGGCTGGGCCATCAGCGATGCACAGCGCAACCCGCAAAATGATGACAAGCATCCGGCTGCGGTCGTTCACCAGATGGCTGAGCACTGATGGACATATGATTTCGTTATCAAGGTCATAAGTCACTGAGGTTGTTCAGCAACATTCCTGAGCAACTTTGAAATAGAGTCCAATAAAACTGGGCCTGCAAATAAAAAGGGGAGGATTTTTCCATGAGTATATCTACCAGCAGATCCGCGCTGCTCGCCACCTGTGCGCTGGTCGCCTGCGTGCCGGGCATGGCCGCAGGACAGGAGAGCGCCGGCGCGCGCAGTTCCGTATCCGCCGAAGACATCATCGTCACAGCCCGCCGGCGTGACGAAACATCGATAGCGGTTCCCGTCGTGCTGACGGCGGTGACGGGCGAAGAGCTGGGGCGACGCGGGATCAACAGCCTCGACGCGATTGGCCAGATTGTCCCCGGCCTGACGATTTTCGGTTCCGGCGGCAGCAGGCAGGGCGGTTCGATCGCGCTGCGCGGTGTGGCGGGACCCGAAACCAACGCGCTCGGCGACCAGGCGGTGTCGTTCAACATCGACAGCGTCCAGGTGGCGAAGGCGACCGTTCGTCGCCTGGCCTTCATGGATCTCCAGCAGATCGAGGTGCTCAAGGGACCGCAGTCGCTGTTCTTCGGCAAGAACAGCCCCGGCGGCATCATTTCGCTGCGCACGGCCGACCCGACGCCGCAATTGGCGGCCAAGGCATCGCTGGGCTATGAACTCAACGCCCATGAGTGGCGCGGCGAAGGCTTCGTGGCCGGTCCCCTGACCGACACGCTGGGCGCGCGCCTTGCCTTTTTTGGTTCGGACATGCGCGGCTGGGTGAAGAGCATCGCGCCCGAAAATGGCATTTTGCCGCCATTCCATCGCTACGGTCCGCGCAATCGCGAATATGCGTTGCGTGGCACGTTGAAGTTCGACCCGAGCGATTCCTTCAGCGCGCGGCTCAAATTGTCCTACGGCAATATCAAGGGCTCATCCAGCAACACCAATGCCCAGACCGTCAACTGCCCCACGGGAAGCTCGCAATATCCAGGGGTGGTCAGCGACTGTAAGCCGGACAACCGGACCAATCGCACCGATAATATCGGTACGGCTTTCACCCCATATGACGCGCGGTTCGGCAACGGCCAGACTTATGGAAAGGGGCACCAGATTCTCGCCGGGCTGGAACTGAACTATAAACCCAGCGACACGATCGATCTGACATCGGTGACGGGATTCTATCAGAGCAGGTTTGAAAATCTCGATCATTTCCTGGTCTATCCTGTCGTACCGATGACCTTGTTCGGCAGCTTTGGTCTGCCGCAGGTCGCCGCCTTCACCCTGTATAAAAACCGGGAGATTTCGCAGGAACTTCGCGCGAACAGCAGCTTTGACGGTCCCTTGAACTTCACGGTCGGCGGTATCTATTCGGATACCAAGTCATCGCTCGAAACCCATACCTTCATCAATCTCAGCAACCCGACCGAGTTTCTTCAGTCCGTGGTCGGCCAGGAAGGCACCGCCTATTCGGTGTTCGGCCAGGCTCGCTTCGACGTGACGCCGCAATTCGAACTGTCGGCGGGCGGCCGCTATTCGCACGAAAAGAAACGGCTCCCCGTCACGCTCGCGGATTTCGGGCGTTCGCTCGTCAACGGGATGACTCCTTACACGACCCCGGTCGACAAGATTTCGTTCAACGATTTTTCGCCGGAACTGACGGCGACCTACCGGCCCACGGACAAGCTGACCCTGTTCGGATCATACAAGAAGGGCTTTTTGTCCGGTGGCTTCAACGGCAGCGTCGCGACTTCCGTCGTCCCGCTCAATTATGGCCCGCAGAAGATCAAGGGCTTTGAAGGCGGTGTGAAAGCCTTGTTGTTCGATGGCAGGCTGCGTGCCAACCTGTCCGTCTACGACTATAAGGTGACCGGCCTTCAGATCACCGCGTTCGAAGCGAACGGAACAGGCACGATCCGCAACGCCGGCGCGGCGCGGACCAAGGGCATCGAGTTCGACATGAACTACCGCGCCCCGATCGACGGACTGACGCTCAGAGGTGCGATCGCCTATAACAAGGCACGCTACGGTGAATATTTCGGGCCATGCTGGGCGGGTCAATCGCAGGCGCAGGGCTGCGATTTCCGGGCGCTGGGCGGCGGTGCTTCCCGTCCGATCCTGCCGGGCGAGACCGGCAACAATCAGGACCTCGCAGGAGGACGCCTCATCAACGCGCCCGACTGGTCCGGGAATGCGGGCGCAAGCTACGAAACCCCGCTGGGTTCGTCGCTCAAGCTTGGCCTCTCGGCGGACATGACCTTCGCCAGCAGTTCGCCCACCGATGCGTTCCTGACCCCGGCGCTGACTTCGCCGAAGCGCGTGCTTCTCGATGCCACCGCGCGCATCGCCGAAGCCAAGGATCGCTGGGAAGTGGCGCTGATCGGTCGCAATCTGACCGACAAATTCTACTGGACCGGCGGGCAGCAGTTTATCGGCACGGGAGGAGCCTCGGGTACGCCAATCGCCAATACCCGTGCTGATACCTACGCCGTCCTTAATCGCGGACGGGAGATCATGATCCGTCTGACGGTCGCCTTCGGGCAGTAGCATCGGCGCGCCAGCGGGGGGCGTTTGAGGTCTGGTAATCAGGCTTCGATGCGTACCCGGACCTCCGCTGGCGCGGTTCGGTTGGTTGCACCGGCTTATATAAGCTGGAAGAATGGAATGAATTGACCATGGATAGAGGAATAGGATGACCCGTTCGCTTGAGAGTAAGACAGCCCTTGTCACCGGCGCATCCGGGGGCATCGGCCGCGCAATCGCTCAGCGTCTGGGCGCCGCTGGCGCGACCGTGGCCGTCCATTTCAACAGCGGCGAAGATCGCGCGCGCGAGACGGTCGACCTGATCGAGCAGGCCGGGGGCGAGGCCTTCATCCTGCAAGCAGATTTGACGAGCGTCGCCTCCATCGGGGCGATGTTCGATCAACTTGATGCCGGGCTGGCCGAACGCGGGCGCTCGGGTCTCGACATCCTCGTCAACAACGCGGGCCAGGGCAATGGCGCGTCGATCACGGACATCGACGAGGCCCTCTTCGATCACATCGTCGCGTCCAATATGAAGAGCGCGTTCTTCGTCACCAGGGCCGCCCTGCCGCGGATACCCAACGGCGGACGGATCATCAGCCTCTCGTCGATGGTCTCGGTGTCCGCCACGCCGCAGGGCATCGTCTATTCTCTGGCGAAGGCGGCCTTGAATGCCTTCACCCGGTCGCTCGCCGCCGAACTTGGTCCCAGGCAGATCAGCGTCAACGCCATCGCGCCGGGCGCCACGGATACGGCGCTGATGGCGCCCATCATGGCCGATCCGGCGATGGCGACATGGATCGAGCAGATGACCGCCATGGGCCGGATGGCCCATCCCGACGAGATCGCCGCTGTCGCGTTCTTCCTCGCGTCGGAGGGCGGGTGGATAACCGGACAGACCATCCAGGCGAGCGGCGGAATGCATCTTTAAAATATCCGCGATGATCGAGCGCGAGTTGCGGCCCAAAGCGACCGGCTTGAGGAGATAATCTAGAGCATTTTCTAAGCAGATGGGATCATCTTCTGGCTCGGAAAATGCGGAAAACAAAAGACAAATGAGCATGATACGACTCAATCTGATCGGATCATGCTCTCATCACTGGAAATGTCGGCATGGACGCATTCATGGCCCGCACCACATAATGGGAACGACCAGATGTCAGGCAAAGTAACCTTCGGTTACCATTACGACTTCCGCAATCCGCAGCAGTGGCACAAGCCCTGGGAGCATGTGTACGAAGAGACGATCGACGTCGCGGTCTGGAGCGAACAGGCCGGTTTCGAGTTCGCCTGGGTGCCCGAGCATCATATGTTCAGCGACGGCTATATGCCCTCGCCGCTGGTGGCGCTCGCAGCGATTGCCGCGCGCACCAAGACCATCAGGATCGGCTCGTGGGTTGCGCTCGCCCCGTTATATCACCCGACCCGCTTCGCCTCCGATTGCGCGGTGCTCGACATCATCGCCAAGGGGCGGCTCGAACTGGGCCTCGGCATCGGCTACCTGCCGCAGGAATATGCGGCGATGGGCGTCGATTTCACCAAGCGCGGCCGGCTGTTCGATGAATGGCTGGAGATCGTCACCCGGCTTTGGGCGGGCGAAACGCTCGATTATGCGGGTCAGCATTATCAGCTGGACAGCGTCCGCATGATGCCGCCGGCTCCGCGCGGCCGGGTCCCGCTTTACATCGGCGGCTTTGCTCCGAAGGCGATCGAACGCGCCCTGACTTATGGCGACGGCTATGTCGGCACTCCCGAGGGGGCTGACATCTATGTCGAGCAACTGCGTGCGTCCGGCAAGGATGTCAGCCAGGGCAAGGTGCGGATCGGCGATCTCTTCGCCGTGGTTGCCCGCGACCCCGAAAAGGCGATGGAAGAACTGGCCCCCCATTATTACCATGTCCTCAAAGTCTACGCCGAACTGGGTGGTGAAGGCATGGAGGCGATGAGCCTCGAAGAATTCAAGGCATCGGGCAAGATGCAGGTCATGACGCCGGAGGGCGCGATCGCCAAATATAAGGCGATGCAGCAACGCATGCCGCTGGAGCATGTATCGATGATCATGCCGCCGGGCATCTCCGCCGAACAATTCATACCCTATGCGCAGTTGTTCGCGGATGAGGTGTTGCCGGCGTTCAGCTGAGTGGGGAGGCCATTGGGCGTTCACACGCGCCCGGCCCTCGGCAAGCTATATGTAAAGAAACGGGTCGGTCCGCGTGCTGCCCACGGGAGAATATCATGAAAGTCGGCACACTTGCGGTCTGGGCCCATATCGATGGACCGATCAGCTTTTTCGAGAATGAAAAGTCCGGCGAACTGGGACCGGCTACGGCGCAACGCCTCGCCCACTTCGCCCGCCGGGTTGAGGAAATGGGCTATGATTCGATCTGGATGCCGGGGGCCTTCGGGCGCGACCCGCTGATTCTGTCGTCCTGGCTGCTCGCGAACACGAGCAAGCTGAAAATCGCGACCGGCATCGTCAGCATCTATACGCGCGATCCGATCGCCATGCGCGGCGCGGCCGATGCCCTGAACGAGCAATCGGGCGGACGCTTCATCCTGGGCCTGGGCGTGTCCCATCGCGAAACCGTGGAAGACCGGCGCGGGCATGAATATGGAAAGCCGATTCCGACGATGCGGGCCTATCTCGATGCCATCGCGCAGGCGCCCTATATGGCTGCGGCGCCGGCCGCGCCCACTCCGATCGTCCTGGCCGGTCTGCGCGAAAAGATGATCGGGCTGGCGGGCGAGCGGACGCAGGGTGTGCATAGCTATCTCGTGACGCCCGGACATACCGCGCAGGCGCGCGCCATTCTTGGCCCCGACAAGCTGCTGTGCGTCGAACAGCCGATGGTGCTGGAGACCGACCCGGTAAAGGCGCGGGCGATCGGTCGCGCCGAAGTCGAATATTATCTTTCGAAGCCGAACTATCAAAATTCGTGGAAGGCACTGGGCTTTTCCGACGACGATGTCGCCAATGGCGGCTCGGATCATTTCATCGACTCGATCGTCGGCTGGGGAGACGAGACGGCGCTGCGCAAGCGCATCGATGAACATCTGAGTGCGGGCGCGACCCAGGTCTGCATCAAGGCGCTGGCGCCGGACGGCGGCACGGATATGCGCCTCCTCCAACTGCTCGCCCCCGGCGCGTAGGTCTTCGTCGGCCAGATGCCGTGGATTGAATAGGAGTAATGCCCGTGCGTGCAGTGATCGCCGATTTCGCCAATGTTGCCAATTCGCCCCGCATTGCGGATATAGATCAGCCGCAGATATCTAATGACGAAGTGCTGGTGGCCATTGCCTATGGCGGCATGAATGCCGCCGACTGGCAATATTCACAGGGCATGACGAAATCTATCCCTGCCGGCGATATCAACATTGTGGGCTTCGAGGCTGCTGGCGTGGTCGCGCGCGTGGGGGCTAACGTCACAAACTGGCGTGCAGGCGATCGCGTCATGTTCGCGCGTCCTCACACGAGCGGAGAGGCGGGGACCTTCGCGGAATATGTCCCCGTTCCCGCCAATCTGTTGTGCCGGGTTCCGGACTGGATGTCGATGGAAGAGGCGGCGGCGACGCCCATCTGCTTCCTGACCTCCTATATCGCGCTGTTCGCCGATGATCTGGGCAATGCGAAGCCGGGCAACAAGATCTTGATCCATGGCGGCTCCGGCGGCGTCGGCAGCTTCGCCATCCAGCTTGCGAAATTTGGCGGGCTTTCGATCGCCGCGACCGGCCGGGCGGTCAATCGCGACTATATGATCGACATGGGCGCCGATCTCGCCATCGACTATACCGATCCGGACAAAGGGATCGTGGCCCAGACGCGCGCTTGGGCGCCCGAGGGTGTCGATATCGTGTTCGACGCCGTGCGGCAGAATACCCTGCCCGATGCGCTGGCGGCCTTGAAGCCGGGCGGAACGCTGGTCAGCATCTCGACGGGTCTCGACACCAGCAATCTGGACGAACAGATGCTTGCGTCGCAAGCGCGCGGTTTCAAGCATGTGCGTTGCTTTGCCCATTGGCCCGAGCGGATCGGGAAATTGCCGCTGGTCACTATTCTGGAGCGCAAGGGCATCCGCATTCCCCCCGTCGAGGTGGTGGAACTGGCCGATCTTCCATCCGCGATAGCGCGGCTGAAGGGCGGTCATAATCGCGGCAAGCTCGTGCTGAAGATGGCGAGCGCATAAGGCTGCACCGGCGGGACGAGGCTTACCCGCCGCAATCGGATAAATCGGGTTCGGCACCATCGATTAGGAGGCTCGCGTCGCCTGGCGGGTTTCAAAGATACCTGCCGCCCGGAGTTCGATACGGTGGCGACGACCGGCAAAAGGAAGCGCGGTTAAAACGGCGGTTCAATTAATCCGCTAGGTCGTGCGCGCCGAGTCATACATTGTCCGTGGATCAAGCTACCGGGCGAAAATGGCCAGACCGGCAGGAGGCCGATGCAGCGATGGATCATATCAGGCGGAAAATCTTGAGGCGGAACACCGCGATACCCCGTGTGACGGCCTGGTAAACGGTTCCGGAGCATCCCCGGATATATTGGTCGTTATACCGTCACGGAGAAACGACCCCGTACAGATAAGGGCGTGCCAACAGTTTCGGCGAAGCCTCATAGGATCATCATAAGACTGCGAATGCAGCTAGGGAGAGAAGAGAATGCACGCATCAATCGCCACTCGTGCGTCCAGGTCAGGGGATGCCGGCGTTGGACCATGGTTGGTGCTCGCAATGTTGTCGGTCCTTTATACATTTTCGCTCATCGACCGGAATATTCTCGTTCTGCTGATCGGCCCGATCAAAACGCAGTTTCAGATCAGCGACGTACAGATCGGCTTACTGGTCGGCACCGCCTTTGCCATCGTCTATGCATTTCTGGGGATACCGGCGGGTCGCCTTGCCGATCGGGGCAACCGCAAAATGCTTGTCGCCGCAGGGGCGATCATCTGGTGCCTTTGCACGATCGCATCGGGTTTCGCCGGCAGCTACGTCCTGCTGGTCCTGTTGCGACTGGGCCTCGCCGCCGGTGAAGCGGTGCTGACGCCAGCCGCGCATTCGATGATCGGCGATCTTTTCCCCCGCGACAAGCGCAGTCTGGCCGCCAGCCTGTATACATCCGCCGGCCTGCTCGGCCCGTCATTGGCGTTTTCGGGCGGCGCTCTTGTCATTTCGGGCATCGAAGCGGCGAAGGCCGGCGGTGTTCAAACCGATATGCAAACCTGGCAACTGGTGCTTTTTGCGGTGGGCTTGCCATCCCTGGCGTTGGCCATCCTCTTTTTACTGACGGCGCGGGAACCGAAGCGGACGAGCGAACCCGGCCACGCCGCTGCGCTTGTAAAAGGGGACGTGCTGCGCCAGATATTATCCCGCAAAAAACTGTATTTTGGCCTTTTTTTCGCCTGCGCGTTTGCAGGTGGATGCTGCTACGCGCTCAATTACTGGACGATCGAATCGCTCATGCGGGATTTTGGCTGGTCTGCGGTAAAGGCCGGATCGGCACTGGGACCTGTCAACCTGGTGGCGAGCGTGATCGGGGTGATGGGCGCGCCGTGGATGACGGCCCGCCTGAAAGCACGCGGGCGCATGGATGCCGTCATCCTGGTCTGCCTGGCATTTATGGCCATAGCCCTGTTCTCATTGGCCATCGGCCCGCTCCTGTCCCCTCCCCCGCTTCGCCTGGCGTTGATCGGATTGGGTGTGGCCGCGGCGTTGGGTGGCACCACGAACATCGTCATTTCCATGCAGGAGGTAGCGCCCGCCCGGATGAGGGCCACCTTTGTGGCGTTGTTATACATGGGCATCACATTGCTGGGCGCAGGCGCGGTTCCGGTCGCGGTTCCGATGGTCGGCGATATGATCGGATCGACCGGCCTGAGCGGGGGGCTGGCAATCGTCTGCGCGTCGCTCAGCGGACTGAGCATGTTGCTGCTCTGGTGGATACGCGCCGATTTCGAACGGGAAGCGCTCGCCGGATTCCCTGTCGTCGGTGCCGCGTCCGCCGGATAGCACGGGACGATTGGATCGGGGAATTTCCGGCAGGCTGTGCTGACGATGTAAGCCCCTGCCCGTCGTCCCGCGCGCGACACAGGCGTTAGTCGGATATCCCTTTCGCCATTCACTCAGGCGAACTGATCGGCCGCACTTTCACCGGAATCGCCGACATGCGCGGCATGGCGTTGATCGGTTCTACGTTTCGATCGGTGCCGATAAGCAAATTCGTGTTGGCGCCGACCTGCGTATAGGGGCTCTTGTCCTCGGGTAATCCGCCCCAGCACTGCGTCATCGATATGGCCCCCGCACGCATGGTATCATCAGGCTTCGCGATCGCCTGAAGTCGGCCATGATCGGATTCGATCTCCACCCAGTCGCCCGATCCGATGCCGATCGCCGCCATGTCCTGCGGATGGAAATAGGCGGGATTATAGGGTTCGCGCGTCCGGCATACGGGGAAATTCTGGCCCACCGTATTGAGCATTTCCCGCATTCTGCGCGAGATCAGCCGATAGGGATATTCCGATGTCGCCACTCGTTCGGCCCGCACCGCTGCCAGCTCCTCGATGACATCGGCGGGCGCGACCTCGAACCGGGCGGCAGGATCGTCGCCGCCGGGCTGAACCACGGTCGGCGGTACGTCGATGAACGTACCGCGCGGATGCTGTTTCAGATGATCGAGCGACAAGGGGCCATCTGCGATGATCTGTTCGATCAGCGCTTCGGTGCTCGGCGTCACCTCCATATCCATCGGACTGCCGCAGAACTGGAGTGGCGTGCCGAGCCGCTTCGCCAGCTCATAAAACACGCGCCAATCCTCGATCAGGTCCGACCCCGCCGGAGGCGTTGCGACCGCCGGCAGGAATTGCTGATAGGGTTCGGGGTTCATAAGCTCGCTCTCCTGCCCGAAGAGCAAGTCCCACCGCTCATATTGCATCGTGGGGGGCAGGATATAATGCGCAAGCCGCGCGGTCTGCGTCATGAAAGGTTCGACCGTCACCAGCAGATCGAGCGCCTTCAACGCCGTCACCGTCTTTACATGATCCGGAAAAGCCGCAGCCGGATTGCCCCCGACCACTATCAGGGAGCGGACGCGGCCGACGCCGGGCGTCAATATCTCGTCCGGCAACGCGGCCGTCATCATCTCGCCATTCAGCGTGCCATAGCCCGTCGCGCGCATCTTCGGCTCGCGCTGCCAGCTGCGACGGGGCGGATACACCTGCGCCACCATCGTGCGCGGGCGCATCAGCCCCGCGCCGCGCACGATGTCGCCCTCGCGATTATAGCGGCCGCACACGACGTTGAGCACCTGCATCAGATGTTCCGACAGGTTCGAATGCGGCGCCATCGACGGCCCCGTGCCGCTGAACGCGCCGCCTCGGCTGGCGTCATGGGCGAACATGCGCGCGGCGACGCGCAGGTCGTCGGCAGACAGGCCGGTCCGGTCCGAAACCATGGCGATGGTGAAGGGTTCGACCGCGTCGCGCAAGGCGTCCATCTGGATGACATGAGCCGCGCAAAATTCCTTGTCCTCCCATGCGTTGGCCAGGACTTCCCGCAGCAATCCCGCAAACAGCGCCACATCCTCGCCCGGCCGGATCTGAAGGTGCAGATCGGCCAGCACCGCCGTTTCCGACCGCCGGGGATCGACCACGATCAGCTTCATGCCCCGCGCCTTGGCGGCCTTGAACTGCTTGGTGACGTTGGTGGGGGTCACGCCCATCATACCGATCGAGACGAGCGGGTTACCGCCGACGAGCATCATCACGTCGGATTCGAGCATATGATGGGCATCGCCGCCCCAAAAGCCCAGTCGTTCTGCGGCGACAAACTTGTTCGACTGGTCGATCGTCCAGGTCGTGAACATGCAAGGCGACCCAATCGCCTCCAGAAACCGCCGCACGATCTCCAGCAGCGGCGCATGGGTGAAGCCTTGCGTGCCCTTGTACACCGCCACCGACTTCGGCCCATCCTCGGCGATGCAGGCTTGCATCCGCGCGGCGATCTCGTCCAGCGCCTGTTCCAGCGGAATCTCGTCGAAGCCGCCCTCCTCATTGCGTTTCAGCGGACGTAAGACGCGGTCCGGCGCGTTCAGGGCATAGACGCCCTGTAGTCCCTTGATGCAGGCATAGCCCTTGGTCAGCGGATGGTCGCGGTCGCCGCGCAGCCCCACCGCTCGCCCGGTCTCGGCATCCACCTCGACGATCACGCCGCAATTGCCCACGCAATAGCGACAGGCGGAAAAGCGGTGCTCGACCTTCTTGTCCAGAAGCTGATCCAATTCCCTCTCCTATCTTGTCCGGCGGGCTACTCAGTCTCCGTGGAGACCCTGACATTATCCTGCCGAAATTTCGCGATTTGCCCGCGTCTGGCCCCGGCCGGGTCCCACCCGCCCGCCTGCGGTCTTTGCGCATGTCATGGGCGTGATCGGGTGATCCGACGTTCGATTGTGGTCACGAAGCTATGCCCCGGCGCCAGCGAGGTCAAGACGAATGAACGTTCACAACTTTGCGGGATATGTCCGGGTGCCGCTGCCCTAAAAGCTTACCGGCCCTGACCGAAGGGCGTCGCCGTAGAAAACGATCGTCGCGCAACGCAGACTTTGATCCTTCAGTCGTCCCCGGTCCGGGCAAACGCGTCGTAGAAGTCGTAGAAATCGATCGCCCACATCATGCCCGTTCAGCGCGACCGCGATATGCCAGAAAAGGCGCATGTCTGCGCCGCAACAGCCCACTTCAGAAGCAGCGGCGCAGAAAATCGAGACACCCGTCGTTAAAGGCATCATTGCTGTCGCCCACAACCATATGCCCTACGCCCGGCACGTCCATGATCTCCAGTTGCGGCAGGGCTTCGATCATCATGTCGACGCCGCGATCATCGACGATATCGCTGCGCCCGCCGCGTAACAGCAGTATGGGCAAGGAAATCCCGCCGCTCAAATGGTTGAGCTCGTCCAGCCAGCCTTCGCCGGTCGCGTCCAGAACGCGCGGGTCCCAGTGCCAGTAGAGCCGCCCGTCAGCCCGCTTCCGCAAATTCCGGGCCAGGCCGTTCGGGTTGGCGCGTCCGGGCCGGCCGGGCTTGAACGCGGTGACTGCCTGCGCCGCCTCTTCCAGCGTGGCGAAGCCGTCGAGATGGGCGGTCATGAACCTGTTGATCTTTTCGACCCCCTCATCCGCCGGCTGCAAGGTGATATCCACCATGACCAGCGCCTGCGCCACCGGCCCCGCCGATCCCACCGCATGGAAGGCGGTCAGCCCGCCCATCGACGCACCGATCAGCGCCGCCGGCTGATCGAGCGCCGACAAGATCAGCAGCAGATCGTCCGACAGCGTCGAAATCGCATAATCGCCCGTCGGCGACCAGTCGCTGTCGCCATGGCCGCGCGCATCATAGGCGAGGACGCGATAGCCATTTTCGACCAGCACCTTCAGCGTCTTATTCCAGGAATGCCGGGTCTGACCGCCGCCGTGCAACAACAACACGGGCCGCCCGTGCGACGGCCCGGCCACCACGCCCCGCAAGGTCAGGCCATCCTTCGTGACGATCTCATAGGGGGTGGAATTTGGCACGACATCTCTCCAGGCGACGATGCCACTCCCGATCCTGTAGACCGCGCATGTCAGAGCGGGCACTAGATAGCCCGTGATCGCGCTATCGCAACTGCCAATCGATCGGCAAATGCTCCCATGCACTCCGGGGCCGACCGCCTAATTCCCGATCAGCGACCGCGCGGCGTCCCGGCCCGCGCGCAAATGCCCTCGCCTTTGTCGCGCTTCCGGCGCTACCCCTCTATTGCGCGACGAAGGCGGCAGTGCCTTCCAACACGCAGTCGTTGCGGTTCCAGGCCGAAAATGCGGGCGCGGAGGTGATCGAGATCAGGCCGGGTCAGGCGAACCTTCTTGCCCGGATGCGCCGCATCGCCCCCGGCTTCATCCACCGTCCGTTCTGGAAGGTATTCAAGGGGATGGTCCCCGCGCGATGAGCAGGGCGGCCGTGGCGTCGCCCTTCAGCGTCGCCTACGGCCTACTACCCAGCATGGTTCCCGCTCAGCGCAACAGGCCGGTCAACCGGGCGAGGCCGTCCCAGTCGGGGTCGACGTCCCGTTCGCCGCCGACCGGCTCGCCTTCCGCCGCGCTGATCGGGTTGATGATGACGCGGCTGGCCCCGGCGGCGACATATTCATCCACGCGCGCCTGAATCTTTTCCGGGCTGCCCCATGCGACGATCGCGTCGATCAGCCTGTCGCTGCCGCCATTTTCGAAATCTTCGGGGCCAAAGCCGATTTTGGAATAGGCCGCCTGATAATAGGCGATGGGGATGTAGAAGGTCAGGAACGCGCGCGCGATCCTGCGTGCTTCGGCGGGATCTTCATTGAGGATGACCGGGAAATTGGCGGTCACTTCGAAATCGGGGCCGACATGCGCGCGCGCCTGACGGACATTTTCGACCGGCAGGATCCAGGTGAGGATGCCCTGACCATGTTTGAGCGCCAGATTCTGAAGGCCCGGCGCGTGAGCGGCGAGATGAAGCGGTGCAAGATCGGCCGGCTTGGGATGGGCGAGTTCGACCGCATCCATCTCCGCGAGATAGGCGGTCATCTTGGGCACCGGCGGCACCCACTGCCCGTTGCGCATGTTGACGATGAACTCGTTCGATGCACCAAGACCCATCAGGAACCGGCCGGGATAATATTCGGACAAGGTTTCGCGCGCCTGCGTCGCGGCCATGGCGTCACGGCTAAAAACGGTGGCGACGCCGGTGCCTACCTTGAGGGTCGTCGTGTTGCCCAGGATGAAGGACGCGGCGAGAAAGGGATCGCGGCTGAAGGAATCGAGCAGCCACACGCTTTCATAACCCAGTTTCTCGATCGATTGCGCCAGCGCCGAAAGCGCCGGAGCGTCCAGATCATAGGCGTGCTGGCTGAGAAGAACCCCGATATGCGGCATGGCGGACTCCGATAGGCTCGATGTGAAAGATCAGACACGTGGGGCCGAAACAGATTGGCCCGGTAATAAAGGTGCGATCGGCGCCGGCAACCGCCAGCGCCGATCGCGCCGCTTCCATCAGAAGCGATATTCCGCACGCACACCATAGGTGCGCGGCTTGGCCGCGTTGAAGTTCACGCCATAAGGCGCGCCCGTCGTGCGGTTGGTAGCATATTGCTTGTCGAACGCATTATCCAGGTAGAAGCCCAGACGCAGCGATTCACCCGGAGGGCTGACATAGCCCGAGAAGTTGGCGACGACATAGCCCTTCTCCTGATCCAGGCCCAGCGGACCACCGGCGCCCGGCCAGAACAGGAAGCGCGAACGATATTGCGCAACACCCGCCAGATTGGCGCTCCAGCTGCCGATATCGAACGTATAGCTGCCGTTGAGCGACGCGGTGATGCGCGGCGCATGCGGCACCCGCGTGCCGGACAGGTCGATCGAGCAGGGAAAGAGCGTGGCGCCCGGCGAGTTCACGTTGGACGTGCCGGTCGGATCGAAGCAAATCTGCGAAGCGCCCTTATAGCTTTCATATTTGGCGTGCAGATAGGCGAACGACGCGCCCATGACGAGGCCGCGCATCGGATCGCCATTGATTTCGAGTTCCGCGCCATAGCCTTCGGCCGCGCCGACATTCTCGGTCCTGGTGCCAGCGCCGGTCGCATCGATGATCTGCTGCTGAAGGCCCTTGTTCTTATAGTAGAACACCGCGAGGCTGCTGCGCAGCTTGCCACCGAAGGCAGAATTCTTGACGCCGACTTCGTGGTTGAACACCTTTTCCGGGTTGATCGGATCAGCCGGCGATGGAGCGGGCGTCGAGAAGCCGCCCGCCTTGAAGCCGCGCGTGAAGCTGTAATAAAGGTTCAGCGGCCCATTGTCCCATGCCAGCACGAAACGCGGCGTGAAGGCGCGGAATGCGGCGGAATTGCTGAAAGCCGCCGGGAATCTCTCGGGATGGCCGGTAAAGATACCGAATGCCTGGAAGCCCGTGCTGTTGGTCACAGACAGATCGCGCTCATCATAGGTATAGCGGCCACCGGCCGTTATCTTGATCTGGTCGGTCACCTTGTAGGTGCCCTCGACGAACGCGGAGACGGACTGCGTCGTAACATTGGCATTGTTGCGCGGATAGGATCCCGCGAACGCCTTGACGCCATCATAGTCGCTTCCGGTCAGTTCGATGTCGAGGAAGCTTTTGTCGAAGAAATAATTGACGCCGAACAGATAGTTGAACGGGCCTTCCAGATTCGATGTGGCCTGGAATTCCTGCGAGTAGGACTTGCCGCCATTCCGCGGTACGCCGAACGTGAAGGCGTTGGACGATACGAAATCGTTATCGGCAAATTGTTCGCTGTAATTGGTGAAATAGGTGGTCGTGCTGCTCAGGTCGAAATCGCCCAGTTGCAGCGTGGCGCGCAGGTCGGCCCGGAACACACGGTTATAATAGGGTCCGGTATCGGTCTGGATCGCCTCGTAGAAGCCCGGAGGGGTTTCGCCGCTGGTCTGGCACACGTAGCAGGTTGGCGCGCCCAGCGCGAGCGCGTCATTATAGTTGCGCGCCTTGCTGCGCTGCCATTCGACACCGCCCGTCACGCTGAACGCATCGCTCGGGTCCCATTTGAAACGGCCCCGCGCCGTGTAATTATTCTGCGCGGCCAGCTTCGTCCCGTCGACATTGGTGACGTAGCCGTCTTCCTTCTTGTACCGGCCGGCAAAGCGGACGGCCAGCGTGTCGGAGATCGGCACGTTGAGCATGCCGTCGAACTGCTTGTGATCGAAACGGCCATATTCGGCGAGAAGCTTGCCCTCGAACTTGTCCGTGGGCGCGGCGCTGTTGATACGGACGACGCCGCCGGTGGCATTGCGGCCGTATAGCGTACCTTGGGGACCGCGCAGCACTTCGATCGTGCCGGGATCGACGAGGTCGAGCAGCGAATTCACGCCGCCCGCGCGCGGAATATAGGCGCCATCAAGATAGATCGCGACCGGCGATTCAAGGCCGGGCGTCGAATATTGAATGCCGACGCCGCGAATGAACAGCGACAGGAAGCCGCTCGCCTGCGTGAAATCGGTGCCCGGCATCGCCAGCTGAATGTCGCGCATGTTGCGCAGGCCAAGCTGCGTCGCCGCTTCGGGCGTGACTGCGGTGATGGCGAGAGGAACGTCCTGCAAGCGCTCGGAGCGGCGCTGCGCGGTGACGATGATGTCGCCCGACACCGGCGCCGCATCGGCCGCCTGTGCGTCCTGGGCGTGAGCCGGTGCGATCGCGGCCGTATACAGAAGCGCGGAAACACCGCACCACAATGTGGATTTGAATTTCATGTCCATGACATCCCTTAATGATCATTATCAATGCCGGCGTCTTGGTGACGCCAGGATGATCCTCTCCACGGCAGACCGCGCCCCATTCCGGGGTGTTCTCCCTGCCTCTAGTCAAGCGCCGGGGACGCTTGCCGCGCCCATACAGTGTCCGGTATCTAAATCCTAGCCATTAAGGCCAGAACCAAAAAATTCATCCGCAACTCCCTCAACTGTTGCAGACCTGTCACAGAAACGCTCTTCATCTTCCGTGATGAGGCGCTGAAATTCTGGATCCTGACCGATTTTAATTAGTTCTTCCAGCGCTTGTTCGTCTTTGATCGTGTAGACCGCAACTGCGTCATAGCGCGTACCACCTTCACGGCCCGCCGCCGCATCAGGTCGCCCGTGATAGAGATTATTGAGATTCTGGGGATAATAGCGCCGGAAATCCTGAATGAGATGCCCGATCCGCTCGCCGCACAGCGGCACATGCACATTCTCATAATGATCGCGGAAGTCCTCGAACGACATTCCCTCTTTCTTCTTGATGAACAGGATCATTTTTTTCATGAGGAACTCCGTTGATAGCATGGCGCGATAGGCTGCATGGCAGCCGGTGCGCTCATCCCGATAGCGACCCTATGGCGACGCCCTCTTCTTCATCCGGCGACCAGTCCTGTTGTGCGGCCCATGCGCGCATCGTGATCAGAGACACGGGAATCTCGGCCAGCACGGCTTTCATATCCACCTCGAACGGACGATGGGGCGATTCATTGTTGAAAGTGTAGAAAGCGCCCATCGCCTCGGCATAGACATCGCGCGGCATCAAGGCCGCCAGGCCCACTTCTTCATGGACCCGCGCGCCCCATTCATAAGGATCTTCATATTGATAGCGGATCGGGCGGTTCAGCGTATCGGACAGGATTTCGACCACTTCCTCCACGGCCAGGGTTTCGGGGCCGCCAATCGCGATGCGCCGGCCGGCGAGGTCGTCACGAAGCACCGCCGCGACCATGAATTTCGCGACATCGTCCATCGCAATCCAGTCGGCCAGCATACCGGGGCGCTGGCAGTAACGATAAAGGCCGTGACGGAGCAGATTGGGTTTGGCAAAGCGCGTGAGCATATTATCCATGAACAGGACGGGACGAAAGATCGTCACATCAAGGCCCGAGCCGGCGATGATATTTTCCAGGTCGAGCACGGCATCGTAAAAGGGCTGACCACAAGGGGAATCCGGCGCCCACATCATCGAATTATGGATGATGCGCCGAACGCCCGCCTGCTTCGCCGCCTCAACGAGATTATGGGCATATTGGGGCGACTTTTCGCCTGCCAGCGAAGGAATGGCGCTAAAGATCGCATCCGCGCCGGCAAAAGCTTCGGCGAGGGCGGCCACGTCGGAAAAGTCCGCGCTGACCACTTCCGTCCCGCGAAACTCGTCGCGCTCGAAGATAGCGCTGGTCCGCGAGATCGCGCGCGGCGCATGGCCTGCCGCAAGCAGTTCGCGTACCTGCGCCTGACCCATCCGGCTGCTCGCGCAGAGAATGGCGATTGTCTTTCCTTGGGTCATGACTTGCTCCTTTGACCGATCAGACCGTCGCGCCCGCGAGAAAACCTTCCCGGATCGCGGTTTGAAGATAGCGGGGCGAACCGGCGTCGCCGACGAGATGAAGATCCGCGACGCGATCGCGCAGGCCGTCGAAGACGTCGCGGATCTGGCGGTTGCTGGACACCAGCACCACCGTATCCGCTTCCAGCACGGTCGAATCCTGCAAGGTGGCCTGAAGATGGGCAGGGCCGACGACGACCCGCCCTTCCTCGATCGCGATGCCGCGCGTGCGATCCATATAGCGGAACGGCTTGCCCTGCATCCGCTGCAGGAACGGGTCGAGCATCAGCGTCGGCCAGACGTGCGGCGAAAGTTCGCGCTTGGGCGTCACCAAAGTGACCTCCAGCCCCTGATTAATCAGGAACTCTGCCGAACCCAGCGCTTCATGATGACCGACATCGTCGATGACGACGGCGGTCCGTCCAAGATTGGCGGGGGTCATCATGAACAGGTCGGTCGAGGAGATGACGCCCTTGCGGTCAACGCCGCTGATCGGCTCGCCGGGATGCGAAATCTGCATGCCGTCCATCCGCTCCATTGCCCCGGTCGCGACGATCACGGCGTCCGCGCCGATGGCGAGAACGTCGTCCGCATCGACATAGGTGCTCAGCTGAACATCGACGCCGAGGCGATAGACCTCTTCTTCCAGCCAGGTGACGATGTCGATCAGCTGATGCCGGGTCGGCGCTTTGGCCGCTGCACGCATGGCCCCGCCCAACTGGGAGTTGGCTTCCATCAACGTCACCGCATGCCCGCGCAGCGCCGCGACCCGTGCCGCTTCCAGCCCCGCCGGGCCGCCGCCGATGACGACGACCTTGCGCGCGACTGGCGCGGGTTCCAACAGATGCTCGCCGCGCTCCAGTTCATGCCCCGCGCCGGCGTTGACCGCGCATTCGATGGGCAGGCCGAACATCTGGTTCGCGGTGCACGACTGGTTGCAGGCGATGCAGGGGCGCACCCGGTCCGCCTGACCCGCCAGGCTCTTGGCCACCAGTTGCGGGTCGGCGATCGTCGCGCGGACCAAGCCGACCATGTCGGCATCGCCCGCACGGATGACCTGATCACATTCCTCCAGCGTCCGGAACCGGCCGGTGACCAGCGTCGGCACCTTGACATTATGAGTGATCGGAATGCTGGTCGGCAGCTCATATCCCGCCGGCTCGTTCATGCCGCCGATCATCTTGTCGTTGCGGTTGTAGCTGCCCACCGACAGGTTCACATAATCGATCAGGCCCGCGTCTTCGAGCATATGCGTCAGCTTCAGATAGTCGTCGATGCTGAGGCCGTTCTCGATCAGATCGGTGCCGACGCGAATGCCGACGACGAAATCCTTCGACACCGCGCCGCGGATCGCCTGCATCATTTCCATGATGAAGCGCGCGCGGTTTTCGAAGCTCCCGCCATATTCGTCTTCGCGCTTGTTGCTGTTGGGGGAAAAGAACTGGGCCGGCAGATAGCCATGCGCGCCATGGATATCGACGCCATCCAGCCCATATTGCTCCATGCGACGCGCGCACTCGGCATAAGCGCCGATAACCTCGTCGATCATGCCTTTGGTCATGGGGGTGGGCACGATGCCGATGGCGACATTGGGAATGTCCGAAGCGCTCCACGGCGGCGACCTGTCGTGCGTGGGGAAAGCGGCGCCGGCGTGCCAGAGCTGCTGGAACACCTTCGTACCGTGCACATGCATGCGATCGGCGAAGGCGCGCATCCCGTCCTCGATCTCGGGCTTGTAGATGTTGAGGGTATGCTGGCTCGAGGGGTGGACCGACCCGATTTCGCTGATGATGAGGCCGACGCCGCCACGCGCCCGCTCCTCATGATAAGTGATCAGCGCCTCGGTCATCGCGCCCCAGCCGATTCCGGTGCCGTGCGCCGGCCGGAACGTGCGGTTCTTGACTTCGATATTGCCAAGCCGGATCGGCTTGTCGACATGCGTATAGCTCACCATGCTCTCCTAATCCTGCTTTTTGGGCGGTCAGGCCGAAAAGCCGCCGTCGATCGTCAGCGTCGCGCCTGAAATATAAGCCGCGGCGGGACTGACGAGAAAATCGATCAGGCCGGTCATTTCATCCAGCTCGCCAAAACGCTGCACTGGAATGCCGCCCCTGATCCGCGCCTTGTCGGCTTCGGGCATGCCATGCGCCATTTCGGTGCTCATCATGCCCGATTCGACCACATTGACGGTGATCTGGCGTGACGCGAGATCATGCGCCGCGCCGCGCGAATAGCCGCCGATGGCGGCTTTGGAGCCGCAATAGTCGGCCGCTCCCGGCATGCCCGCTTTTCGCCCGCTGACCGAACCGATCGTGACGATGCGCCCGCCGTCCGCCATCACATGGGCAGCGGCCCGGATGGTGGCGACGACGCCCAGCGTATTGACGGCCCATACCTGGTCGAGCGCAGCATAATCATGCCCGTCGCCCAGACGCCCCAGATTCGCGATGCCGGCATTATTGATCAATATATCGAGCCGCCCGAAGGCCTCGATAACCGCGTCGACCAGTCGAGGCGCCGCAGCGGGATCGCCCTGTTCCGACTGGATGGCCTTGCCGCGCACGCCCAGCCGTTCGAGTTCCCCCAGAACCTCTTCGGCCTGCGCGATGGACGAGTGATAGCTGAACGCCACGTCGGCGCCCTTGGCGGCCAGAGCCAGCACGATAGCCCGCCCAATGCCCCGCGTTCCGCCTGTCACCAGCGCGCATTTGCCCTTCAGTCCGTCCATTGCCTCTCCACCCACCTTGCGCCTGCTGGCGATCATCGCGTCGCCGCCTGCCATTTTAAGGCATATACCCTAAAATCGCGCATAGTCTCGGTTCAGGCAGGAGTCAATGTCCAACGCGTGTCGAGCTGCGCCTTTCGTCAGCAGTGTAACCCGCCTACATGCCGATCAGCTATCGAGAAATATCATATATACCGAGGTGCGCAGCGCATCTTCGAACAACTGCTCTGCCAGAACCGTATCGGGACCAGCAGCGGAGGGATTGTCATCCTGATCGGTAGCCGCACCGTAGCAGATTTCGTTCACAAGCCTTATCCGGGCGTCGAACAAATTCTGCGGCAGATGGGGGACCAGTTGCCGCAACAGGCCCAGCACATAGAAGGCGAGCGGCGCATGTTCCTGCATCGCGCGTTGGCCATCCCACAGGGAATAATGGTTTACGGCGCGCAGAAGCGCGGCAAAGCGGTGGCGACCATCGCCGTCGACGGCATGGAACACCGGCGCAAATGTGATCCGCAGCAGCGTGACGGGGTCGTCGAGCCTGCCCTCCGCCCTGGCGGCGGCGAGAAGCGGCTCGCGATGTTCTTCAAGCGCCGGAATGCGCGCCTTGAAGATCGCGCCGATCAGGCCATGCTTGTCGCCGAAATGATAGCCGATCGACGATTTGTTGGCGGAACCGGCGGCGATGCTGATCTCGCGCAACGACGCGCCCTCCATGCCATGGTCGCCCCACAGGCGCTCGGCCGCATCGATGATCGCCTCGATCGTCCCGATGCCCCGCGTGGGCGGGGTCAGTACCGGCGACTCCTCATCGGCCGGCTTTCGTCTCCGGCGCGACTTTGCCTCCGTCATTGCGCGTTCACCATCCATGCCCCCCATTTATACCGCCCGATCACCATGCATTCAAAAGGACGGCACCGCCACCGGCCCGGAATAATCATAAAAGCCCTTGCCGCTCTTACGCCCGAGCCAGCCGGCCTCGACCATCTTGAGCAGGATCGGCGCCGGGCGATATTTGGGATCGCCAAAATCGCTTTGATAAACCCGCAGGATTTCCACGATGGTGTCAAGGCCGACAAGGTCCGCCAGCGTCAGCGGACCCATGGGATGCCCCAGACCAAGCTTGATGCCGGTGTCGATGTCGGGGATCGAGGCAAGCCGTTCGCCCACGGCGAAACAGGCCTCGTTCAGCAGCGGCAGCAGGATGCGGTTGACGACGAAGCCGGGGCTGTCGGCCGCGACGATGATCTGCTTGCCGATACGTTCGCCAAAGGCGCGCGCGACGGCCACGGTCTCATCGGCGGTGGCAAGGCCGCGGATCAGTTCGAGCAGCGGCATCAGCGGCACGGGATTGAAGAAGTGCATGCCGATGAAGCGCTCAGGCCCCACGATCGACTGCGCCAGCCGAGTAATGGCGATGGACGACGTGTTGGTCGCCAGCACCACATCCTGGCCCACCGCCTCGCAAAGCTGCGCGAAAATCTTGCGCTTGACCGCCTCCTGTTCGGTCGCGGCCTCGATGATGATCTGTGCGGACGCCATGGCGGAAAGGTCAGCGACCGGCTCGATCCGTTGCATGGTGGCGTCGCGCTGCGCCGCGTCCAGCTTGCCGCGCGCCACCTGCTTGTCGAGGATGGCGGCAATGCCGGCCTTGCCTTTCTGCGCCGCTTCGATCGAGATATCGGACAGGCTGACCTTCAGCCCCGCCTGCGCCGCGACCTGCGCGATGCCCGCGCCCATCTGACCCGCGCCGATAACCCCCACATGCTCCATCATCGCCCCCAATATCCGTAGCGGCAACCCGCTGATTCCCGTGCGGTAGCAGGTCGGGCAGCGCCGCGCATCAGCTTTGGCGTCGCAAGGGACGGGACAGACTTACCGGCTCATCGCGCGCTCAGGCACCGCCGCCGATGACGCCGCGCCTGATCTGGTCCAGCTCGATGCTTTCGAACAGGGCCTGAAAATTGCCGGTGCCAAAGCCCTCATTGCCCTTGCGCTGGATGATTTCGAAGAAAATCGGGCCGAACAGGGGTTCGGTGAAAATCTGGAGCAGCAGGCCCTCTCCCGTCCGCACGCTGCCGTCGATCAGGATGCGGTTGCGCTTGAGCCGCGCCAGATCTTCGCCATGGCCGGGCACGCGGGCGTCGACCAGCTCATAATAGGTGTCGATCGTGTCCTGCAATCGCACCCCGCGCGCGCGCAGCTTTTCCACCGTCGCGTGAATATCAGCGGTGGTCAGCGCGAGATGCTGAATGCCCTCGCCATGATATTGGCGGATGAATTCCTCGATCTGGCTCTGGTCGTCCTGGCTTTCGTTGAGCGGGATGCGGATCGCCCGGTCGGGCGCGATCATCGCCTGACTGAACAGGCCGGTCGCCTGGCCCTTGATGTCGAAATATTTCTGCTCTTCGAAGGCGAAAAGCGTGCGGTAAAATGCGCTCCATACCCGCATCTGGCCGCGCCGGACATTGTGGGTCAGGTGATCGAGCAGGTCGAGGCCGACATTGTTGGCCGCTTCCGCCTCACGCCAGCCGGGAAACGCCGCCCAGTCGGCGTATATGTCCGCTCCGTCCTGCACGAAATAGAGATAGGAGCCGCCAATCCCCTGAATGACCGTATCATCCTCCTCGGTCGGCTTTGCGCCATGCGCCAGCGCCCAGGTCATCGCGGCGTGCGGGTCGGCGACGCGAAACGCCATCGCGCTCGCCGACGGGCCGTGTTCGCCCCGAAAGGCGGCGACCCGGCCCGCATCGTCGCGATTGAGCATCAGGTTGATGCGGCCCTGCTTGAACCGGGTGATATTCTTGGCCGGATGCCGGTGCGTGGGCACAAAGCCCAGCTGTTCGAACTGCGCCGCCATCGCTTCAGGATCGGGCGAGGTGAATTCGACGAACTCGAAGCCGTTGAGGCCCAGCGGATTGGCGCTGTCGGTCACGGGTTCTTCGCTCCTGCATGATAAGCCTGCGTGCCGCGCGAATAGAGCCGGTCCTCCGGCAGCACCGTGTCCGGCTCCAGATCTTCCTGCCCGTCGAGCGCGCGATAGAGCGGCGCGAGGTCCGTCTCCACCGTCGCGCGCAGCAGCGCCTCGAAACTGTCGATGACGAAATAGCTCTGCTGATAATCGTCGATCCGGTAGCGGGTGCGCATCACCCGCCGCAGGTCGAAGCCGATCCGGTGCGGCGACGGATCGTCCAGCGCAAAGACCGACTCGCCATAGGAAGACAGGATGCCCGCGCCATAGAGCTTCATGTCGCCATCCCGCCGGATCAGTCCGAATTCGACCGTATACCAATATAGCCGGGCCAGCCGGTCGATCGCGCCAAGGCTGTCGGCGCGCAGCCCGCCCTGGCCATAGGCCTGCATATAATCGGCAAAGAGCGGGTTCGCGAGCAGCGGCACATGGCCAAAGACATCGTGAAAGACGTCCGGCTCGGCCAGATAGTCGATCTGGTCGGGGGAGCGGATGAAGCGCCCCGCGACGAAGCGGCGATGGGCCAGATGTTCGAAGAATATCCGGTCGGGAACAAGCCCCGGCACCGCCACCACCTGCCATCCGGTTCGCCGCATCAACTGATCGGACAGCGCGGCGAAATCGGGGATGCCGGGACTGGTCAGGCGCAGCATATCGAGACCGTCGAGAAATTCGGGCGCGGCGCGGTCGCGCAGCATCCGCGATTGCCGTTCGAACAGCCGGTCCCATGTCGCATGATCCTGCGCGCTATAGGACGCCCAGTCCTGGGGAATGGTCCAGTCGGACGCCGCCTGTCCGGGCCGGTCGAGGGTCATGTTCGCCATATGGCGAGTATCGCATGGCGGTGCCGAAAATCCGTTTCAATATTGATGGAACATGCGCTAAATATGATACAAGCCATGCACTAGATGGATATATATGAAACAGGATCGTCACATCGACGAACTCGATCGGCGCATCATTTCGGCGCTTCAGGCGGATGCGGCGATCAGTCATCAGGACCTGGCCGACCGGGTCGGCGCGTCGGCGGCATCCTGCTGGCGGCGCATCAGGGCGCTGGAAGCCGCCGGTGTGCTTGGCCGCACGGTGCGGCTGGTCGACGCCGCCTCGCTCGGCAAGGGCGTCAACGTCCTGTGCAATATCCGCATGCGCAGCCACGCGCGCGACGCCCGCAGCGCCTTCGAGCAATTTGTCGATGGACAGGCGGAGATCGTCGAATGCTTCTCCATGTCGGGCGAGTGGGATTATCTGCTCCGCGTGATCGTGGCGGACGTCACCGACTATAATGATTTCCTGATGAACCGGCTGCTCGGCCACCCCTCGGTCGCTGGCGCCGCGTCGCATTTCGCGCTGGCGATGACCAAATATACGACCGCCATTCCAGTCTAGCGGCCATCATCCGCAGCCCGCATCTTCCCTTTCATGCGCGCGCCGCTTAAGGCCCCTCGAGTCCTATGGCAGCGCGACGGGAGAGCTTTTTCATGTCCTACGAAACCATCCTCGTCGAGCAGCGCGATGCTGTGACGCTCATCACCCTCAATCGGCCGCAGGCGCTCAATGCGCTCAACAGCCAGGTGCTCGATGATCTGGCCGACGCCTTCGCCCGCTATGACGCCGACCCGGCCCAGCGCTGCGCCGTGCTGACCGGCAGCGAAAAGGCGTTTGCCGCCGGGGCGGATATCAAGCAGATGGCGGACAAGCAGGCCGCCGACTTCTTTCTGGAGGATTTCTTCGCCGGCTGGCAGAGCAAGGTGGTGGCGACGCGCAAGCCGTGGATCGCGGCGGTGGCGGGCTTTGCGCTCGGCGGCGGGTGCGAGCTGGCGATGATGGCGGATTTCATCATCGCCGCCGACACGGCGAAATTCGGCCAGCCCGAAATCAAGCTCGGCGTTGCCCCCGGCATGGGCGGGTCGCAGCGGCTGACCCGCGCCGTGGGCAAGGCGAAGGCGATGGAAATGTGCCTCACCGGCCGCATGATGAACGCGGAGGAAGCGGAGCGCGCCAGCCTCGTGTCACGAATCGTGCCCGCCGCCGACCTGCTCGACGACGCGCTCAGGACCGCCGCCCAGATCGCGGCGATGCCGCCCATGGCGGCGATGGTGAACAAGGAGGCGGTCAACCTCGCGTTCGAAACCAACCTGTCGCAGTCGATCCTGATCGAACGGCGGCTGTTCCAGATTTTGACCGGCACACAAGACCGGACCGAAGGCATGGCGGCATTTGTCGACAAGCGGCCCGGTGTCTGGAAAGGACGCTGAACCGTCGCCGGTCCCGCGCCTGAGTTCCGCTTCAGATCGAGGCGTCGAGCCGTTTCATGATCTCGCGACGGCGGCGGAACGCTTCAAACCGCGCGCGTTCCGGGTCGGAATCGAGAATGGCGGAAATGATCGCGCGCTTGTCCCGCTTCCAGCGCTGCTTGCCGTCCGCGCCGCCATAGACCGGCGCGCGCGGATATTCCGCATAATGGTGGACGGCGGTGCGCGAGAGCAGCTCCATCAACGGCCGCTCGACCATCAGATAGAGGATGTCGAGCATGTCCTGATCGAATTGCGCGCGCGATCGGGCGGTGTTGCGATCGTCGATCGACTGGGCGAGCAGCGTCAGCTTGGCCCGCATCGCCTTGTCCTTCACTCGCGCCGCCGCCGCCATCAGTTCGCAATCGAGCAGGGTGATGATGTCCATCGCCTCGGGATGGGCGGAATGATGCAGCGCCAGATAGCCCGATATCGCCCGGCTCAAACCCTCCGCCTCGGGCCGGGTGCCATAATAGCCACCGCCGGGGCCACGGCGCACCTGTAGCAGCCCTTCATGCTCAAGCACCCGCGCGGCCTGCTGCACGGTGACGATGCCGACGCCCAATATTTTGGCAAGGTCGGGCAAGGAGCCGATCTGCGTGTCGGGCGGTTGCGCGACGATCATGTCGCGCAGTTGCGCGACGGCGGCTGTCACCAGCCCTTCGCGGGATTTTGGCTTGCGGACGCTCATCATGCTCCTCGATCGACCCTCCAACCGCCCTTAGCCCCTTTCACCGGGAAAGGCACGGTTTCAACGGGCGCACCTATTATATGCACATTAATTGCTACAATTCGCCAAAACAGGCTTTTCTCCTTCTTGCATTCTTGGATAATAGACATATTAAGGGGCAGCTAAAAAGCAGAATCCGTCTTGGACGCAATGCGCCCGGACGACCCGTCATGCTAGGAAGGGGGGATGCAGTGAATATCGGCATTTTGCAGGAAAGATCGCCGGGCGAACATCGCGTAGCGACAACGCCAGTGAACGTGGCGCGTTTCGTGAAACTTGGCCTGCCGATTCTGGTCGAATCGGGCGCCGGCAAGGATGCGGGCTTTTCCGACGCCGCCTATGAAAGCGCCGGCGCGACCATCGTGTCGCGGGCCGACGCTCTGGCGCGCGCCGACATCCTGCTGGCCGTGCGGCCACCGGCCGCCGCCGATCTCGCCGGTATTAGGGCGGGCACCAAGCTGATCGGCGGACTTTCGCCCTATGCCGATCCGGCACGGCTGGAAGCCTATGCCGCGCTCGGCGTCGAGGCGATGGCGCTCGAACTGCTCCCCCGCACGACCCGTGCGCAGGCGATGGACATATTGTCGAGCCAGGCGAACCTCGCCGGCTATCATGCCGTCGTGCGCGCCTCGACCGAGCTTAACCGCTGCCTGCCGATGATGACCACGGCTGCCGGTTCGATCCCGGCGGCCAAGGCGTTCGTCATGGGCGTGGGCGTTGCCGGTTTGCAGGCGATCGCGACCGCGCGCCGTCTGGGCGCGATCGTATCGGCCACCGACGTGCGTCCCGAAGTGCGCGAGCAAATCCAGTCGCTCGGCGCCAAGCCGATCTTCGAGGAAATCGGCGAAGGCGACGAAGTGACGAAAGCCGCGGGCGGCTATGCCGGCGAGATGAGCGAAGCCTATCGCACGCGGCAGGCGGCACTGGTTTCCAGCCATATCAGCAATCAGGATATCGTCATCACGACCGCGCTGATTCCGGGCCGTCCCGCTCCGCGCCTCGTCAGCGACGCGCAGATCGCGACGATGCGGCCGGGCAGCGTGATCGTCGATCTCGCCGCTGAAAATGGCGGCAATGTCGAAGGCGTGGTCGCCGGCGACATGGTCGAACGCCATGGCGTGCTGATCATCGGCCTGACCAACGGCGCGACGCGCCTCGCGGTCGATGCGTCGAACCTGTTCGCGCGCAACTGCTATAATTTCATCGAAGCCTATTGGAACAAGACGGACAAGGCGATCGCCATGCCCGCCGATGACATGCTGGTCGAAGCGGTGACGCTGACGCGCGGCGGACAGATCGTCCATCCGCGTTTCTCGCAGACCCAAACGGCCTGAAGGGGGGAAACATCATGAGCGCTCTCAATCCGGACTATCTGTTCGTCTTCATCCTCGCCGCCTTTCTGGGCTTGCAGCTCATCAAGAAGGTGTCGCCGCTGCTCCACTCGCCGCTGATGTCGCTGACCAACGCGATCGCTGCGGTCGTCATCGTCGGCGCCATCGCCATTACTGGTGAGGAAGGCGCGACGCCGCTCGCCAAGACGCTGGGCTTCATCGCCGTGTTCTGCGCGACGGTGAACCTCGTCTCGGGCTTCATGATCACCGATCGTATGCTCAAGATGTTCAAGCGGAAGGAGGGCTGATCCCATGAACGCTTTCGTTCCCTTCGCGGCGATCGTCGCTTCCGCCCTGTTCATCCTGTCGCTGATGTGGATGAGCCACCCGACCACCGCCCGCCGTGGCGTCCGCGCGGGCGAGGCCGGTATGGTCATCGCCATCATCGGCGCGCTCGTCAGCCATGAAGTCGTCAGCTACGACCTTATCATCATCGCCATGGTCGCCGGTGCGGCCGTCGGTATTCCGATGGCGCTGCTGATGCCGATGACGGCGATCCCGCAGCGGACCGCCATCTCCCACGCTTTCGGCGCGCTCGCCGTCGGCCTGATCGGCGCAGCCGAATATTATAAGCACGCCCATGCCGAATATGCCGGCGGGTTCGTGCTGTGGGCGCTGATGTTCGAAATGCTGCTGGGTTTCCTGACCTGCACCGCGTCGGTCGTCGCGTTCGGCAAGCTTCAGGAAATCCTGCCGACCAAGGCACTCGTTTTCCCCGGCCAGCGCATCGTCAACGGCCTCGTGGCGCTCGCCACGGTCGCCATCGGCGCCAGCCTGGCACTCGATCCGACCCAGACCTTCCTGTTCCCCGTTTTCGTGGCGCTGGCGCTGCTGTTCGGCGTGCTGCTGGTGATCCCGATCGGCGGCGCGGACATGCCCACCGTCATCGCGCTGCTCAACAGCTATGCGGGTCTGGCCGCGTCGGCGATGGGCTTCGCGCTCGGCAACAAGCTGCTGATCGTGGCCGGCGCGCTCGACGGCGCATCGGGTTTCATCCTCGCCCTCATCATGTGCAAGGCGATGAACCGCAGCTTCGCGAACGTCATGTTCGGCGGCTTCGGTGCGACCGCCGCCAGCGCGGCCGGTGGCAAGGACGATCGCGTCGTCCGTTCGGCTTCGGCCGAGGAAGCGGCGCTGCAACTGGAGAATGCCGCCAGCGTCGTCGTCATCCCCGGCTATGGCATGGCCGTCGCCCAGGCGCAGCATAAGGTGGCCGAACTCTATCAGGCGCTCACCAAGAAGGGCGTGGACGTCAAGTTCGCGATCCATCCGGTGGCGGGCCGTATGCCGGGCCATATGAACGTGCTGCTCGCGGAGGCCAATGTGCCCTATGAGCAGCTCGTGGAGCTGGACGACATCAACCCCGAACTGCCGCAGACCGACGTTGCGCTCATCATCGGCGCCAACGACACGATCAACCCGTCGGCGCGCGACGATCCCAACAGCGCGATCGCGGGCATGCCGATCATCGAGGCCGATCGCGCCAAGTCGGTGTTCGTCATCAAGCGGTCGATGAACGCGGGCTTCGCCGGGATCGACAATCCGATCTACTATAACGCCAACACGCAAATGCTGTTCGGCGACGCCAAGGAAATGGTCGGCTCCATCGCCAAGGAACTGGCGGGCGGCGGCGGCGGCTTCCACTAAGACGCCCACGCAGCATAACCTCGAAGGCCCGCCCTCACCGGCGGGCCTTTTTGTTTGGGCGCGCTATCCTCCACCGCCATGATCGATTCTGCGACTTTCTCTGATGAAGGGACTTTGTTTCCAGCCCGCGCGCTCGCGGCCTATGGTCCCATCACAAAGCCCCTGAGGAGTGAATGACATGGATGCGAAAACAGGCAGCCCCCTGAGCGATCCGGCCAAGGAGCCGGCCGCGCTGCGATCGCTGCTCGGGCGGACCAACCGGGACTGGTGGCCTAATCAGCTCTCGCTCGATATCCTCGCCCAGCACGGCGAGACCAGCAATCCGCTGGGCAGTTTTGATTACGCCCGCGCCTTCCGCTCGCTCGACCTCGCCGCGGTCAAGGCGGATCTGACCGCGCTGATGACCGATAGCCAGCCCTGGTGGCCCGCCGACTATGGCCATTACGGTCCCTTCTTCATCCGCATGGCGTGGCACAGCGCCGGCACCTACCGCACCGGCGACGGGCGCGGCGGCGCGTCGTCGGGGTCGCAGCGGTTTGCGCCGCTCAACAGCTGGCCCGACAATGGCAATCTCGACAAGGCGCGGCGCTTGCTGTGGCCGATCAAGCAGAAATATGGCCGCAAGCTTAGCTGGGCCGACCTCATGATCCTCGCTGGCAATGTCGCGATCGAATCGATGGGCGGGCCGGTGTTCGGCTTTGGCGGCGGCCGCGCGGATGTGTTCGAACCGGAAAAGGATATTTACTGGGGCACCGAGGAAGAGTGGCTGGGCCAGACCCGGATCGAGGAGGAATCGGGCCGCGCGCTCGAAAATCCGCTCGCCGCGATCCAGATGGGCCTGATCTACGTCAATCCCGAAGGTCCCGGCGGTTGCCCCAGTCCGCTCGGCTCCGGCCGGGACATGCGCGAAACCTTTGCACGCATGGGCATGAACGATGAAGAGACGGTGGCGCTGACTGCCGGTGGCCACACGTTCGGCAAGGCGCATGGCGCGGGCGACGCATCGCTGGTGGGCGTCGAGCCGGAAGGCGCGGACATCGCCGCGCAGGGCTTCGGCTGGGCCTCCACCCATGAAAGCGGCATCGGCGATCACACGATCACCAGCGGCATCGAAGGATCGTGGACGCCGACGCCGACCACCTGGGACAACAGCTTTTTCCACATGCTGCTCGATTATGACTATGCGCTGGTGAAAAGCCCGGCGGGCGCACATCAGTGGCAGCCGGTGAGTGTCGCGCCGGACGATCTGGCGCCGGGCGCGCACAGCCCCGACCGCCGCGTGCCGACGATGATGACGACGGCGGACATGGCGCTCAAGATGGACCCGCACTATCGCGTCATTTCCGAACGGTTCCGCGACGATCCCGCCGCCTTTGCCGATGCCTTCGCCCGCGCGTGGTTCAAGCTGACCCATCGCGACATGGGGCCAAAGCCGCGTTATCTCGGCCCGGATGTGCCGGCGGAGGGCCTGATCTGGCAAGACCCGATCCCGGCCGGAAAGACCCTGAGCGACGCTGATATCGCGGCGCTGCGCAGCAAGATTGCGGCGTCCGGCCTTTCGATCGCACAGCTGGTTCGCACCGCATGGGCCTCCGCCTCCACCTTCCGGGGGTCGGACAAGCGCGGCGGCGCCAATGGCGCGCGCATTCGCCTCGCCCCGCAAAAGGACTGGGCGGTCAATGATCCGGCCGAACTGGCCGCTGTGCTGGACGTGTATGAAGGCATCAGGGCCGGTTTCGGCGACGGCGTCAGCATCGCGGATCTGGTCGTGCTGGGCGGCGCGGTCGGCATCGAACAGGCGGCGCGGGCGGCGGGTCATGAACTGACGGTGCCCTTCACCTCCGGCCGCGCCGACGCTTCGGCGGAACAGACCGATGCCGAAGGTTTCGCCCCGCTCGAACCCAAGGCGGACGGTTTCCGCAATTATCTGTCGGTGCGATTCAGCGTCCCGACCGAAGAGTTGCTGATCGACCGGGCGCAGCTATTGGGCCTGAGCGCGCCTGAAATGACGGTGCTGGTCGGCGGGCTGCGCGTCATCGGCGCCAACCATGGCGGCTCGCCCCATGGCGTGTTGACCGACCGGCCGGGGCAGCTCACGAATGATTTCTTCGTGAACCTGCTCGACATGGGCACGGCGTGGAAGGAGGTCGACGATCGCGGCGACGAGGTTTTCGTCGGCACCTGCCGCGCGAGCGGCGAGGAGAAATGGACCGCGACCCGCACCGATCTGGTGTTCGGCTCCAATTCGCAGCTGCGCGCCCTGTCGGAAGTCTATGCCGCCGCCGATGCGGAAGGGGCGTTCGTCGCCGACTTCATCGCCGCCTGGGCGAAAGTGATGGATGCCGATCGGTTCGATCTCATCCACGACTGAGGCAGGCAAGTCAGGCGGGGCGGCGAGATCGCCGCCCCGTTCTGCATTCAGGCGAGGCGCTGTTCGAGCGCGCGCTGTTCATCCCAGATGGCCGGCGGCAGATCGCCGAGCTTTTCCAGATCGCGGGCATTGCCCACCGCTTCCTGCCGCCAGGTCACCGGATCGACGCGCAGCAGTTCGGCGAGGTCCGCGTCCCCGATCGTCAGCCCGTCGAGATCGAGCGCGCCGGGGGCCGGAATGCGCCCGATCGGCGAATCCACCGCTTCCGCCGTGCCTTCGCAGCGTTCGACGATCCACTTGAGCACGCGCGCATTATCGCCGAAACCGGGCCACAGGAACTTGCCGTTGGCATCCTTGCGGAACCAGTTGACGAGGTAGATGCCGGGCAATTGCGCCGCGTCGCTCTCCGCCGCCGCGCCGATGCGGGTCCAATGCTCGATATAATCGGCCATGTTATAGCCGCAGAAGGGCAGCATCGCGAAAGGATCGCGCCGTAGCGCGCCGACCGCATTTTCCGCCGCCGCCGTGCCTTCCGACGCGATATTGGCGGCGAGATAGACGCCGTGATTCCAGCTATTGGCTTCCGTCACCAGCGGCACGGCGGTCGCGCGCCGTCCGCCGAACAGGATGGCGGAAATCGGCACGCCCTCGGGCGAATCCCATTCGGGCGCGATCGACGGGCATTGCGCCGCCGGCACCGCGAAGCGGGCATTCGGGTGAGCGGCGGGCTTGCCGCTGGCGGGGTCATAGGGCTGCCCCTGCCAGTCGATCAGATTGGCGGGGGGAGAATCGGTCAGCCCTTCCCACCAGATGTCGCCGTCGCTGGTGAGCGCGGTGTTGGTATAAATCGCGTTCGAATGCAGCGTCTCCACCGCATTGCGGTTGGTCGACGGGCCGGTGCCGGGCGCGACGCCGAAAAAGCCGGATTCGGGATTGACCGCATAGAGCCGCCCGTCCGCGCCGAACCGCATCCATGCGATATCGTCGCCCACCGTTTCGGCTTTCCATCCGGGGATGGTCGGTTCCAGCATCGCCATGTTGGTCTTGCCGCAGGCCGAAGGGAAGGCGGCAGCGATATAATGGGTGCTGCCCTTGGGCGAAGTCAGCTTGAGGATCAGCATATGTTCGGCCAGCCAGCCCTCGTCACGCGCCATCACGCTGGCGATACGCAGGGCGAAGCATTTCTTGCCGAGCAGCGCGTTACCGCCATAACCCGACCCATAAGACCAGATTTCCCGCGTTTCGGGATAGTGGACAATCCATTTGTCATCGTTACACGGCCAGGACACATCGGCCTCGCCGGGCGTCAGAGGGGCACCGACGGAATGGACGCAGCGCACGAAAAAGCCGTCTTCACCCAGCGCTTCGAGCGCGGGCGCGCCCATGCGGGTCATGACCCGCATCGACAGGACCACATAGGCGCTGTCGCTGATCTCGACGCCGATCGCGCTGTTGGCCGACCCGATCGGACCCATGCAATAGGGGATGACATACATGGTGCGGCCGCGCATGCAGCCATCGAACAGGCCCTGCATCGTTTCGCGCGTGTCAGCAGGGTCGCGCCAGTTGTTGGTCGGACCGGCGTCGCTTTCGCTTTCCGAACAGATGAACGTGCGGCTCTCCACCCGCGCGACATCGCGCGGATCGGAACGGGCATAGAAGCTGTTGGGGCGTTTGGCCGGGTCGAGCGGGATGAGTGTGCCCGCGTCCACCAGTTCGGCGGTCAGCTCCTGCCATTCCGACTCGGACCCGTCGCACCAGCGGATCGCGTCCGGCTTCGTCAGGGCGGCGATCTCCGCCACCCAGGCCCTGAGCGCCTGATGCGTCGTGGGCGCAGCAGCGCTCTCCTGCACGGCTTCGGCCGTCATACCCCTTGAGTCACTCATTCAAGCTCTTTCCTAATATACCCGTTCGGCCGCCATCCTTTCCACATCAGGAAAGCAGCCGAGTGTCGTAGAATGGCATTCCATCCTGCCAATAGCCATTCTTTCAGACTCCGCTACGCGTTTTTGTCAACCTTTGCATGCGTAAAGGTCAGACAAGCGCAAGAACATTGTCAGGCGCCGGTACACCAGTTCCGGCGGGGCCGCGCGCGCTGCCTTTAACATAAGTTTTCTTCGTGCAATTGCGTACGGCTTCCAACGCGATGCGTCACATCCTTGTCCGGGGGATGGCGCGGGTGCACGCGGGCGGCTATGCAAGCGGGATCGGCCCGGCATCGCCCGGCTTTGGTCGCCAACAGGAGAAACTGGCATGTCCGCCACCGGCAACTGGAAGATCACCCTCGCGACGCCGCTGGGGCCGCAGGAAGCCACGGCGCAACTGCTGGAAAATGGCGGCGCCTTGACCGGCACGGTCGACAGCCCGATGGGTTCGGAAACGATCAACGGCACCGTGAACGGCAACAAGCTGCACTGGATCGCCAGGGTTTCGAAGCCCATGCCGCTCGATCTGGAATTCGATGTTACGGTGGAGGGCGACGCCCTGACCGGCACCGTCAAGCTCGGCATGTTCGGCAGCGGCGCCTTGTCGGGCGAGCGTATCTGACGCCGCCGTCCTAGGGTTCGGACCAACCTGGCCGGCTTCATCGACCGGACAACCGGGCGACCGGCAAACCACAACATGGCAGTGGATGTGCCGGAAGAGATGTGACGAGCCTCAGCGGAATTTCCCGCTCGAATAAAATCTCGTAAAATGCCTAGCTGGTGTCTCTTTCGACCAGCGCCGGATCGAGAATGACCGACGGGCTGGATTCGCCTGCCAGCCGGCGCGCCAGCGCGTCGACCATCGCCGCGGCGCCTGCGGCGATATCCTGCCGGATGGTGGAGAGCCGGGGCACCGTCTGCGCGGCCAGCGGCAGGTCGTCATAGCCCACCACCCGCATCATATCGGGCACCACGACGCCATGATCGGCGAGGCCGCGCAGCGCGGTCATGGCGATCATGTCCGACGCGGCGACGATACCGTCGATCCTGCCGGGCATTTCGCCGAAATGCGCCGCGATGTCGCGCTCCATATCCTCTTGCGCCAAATGGGTCTTGAGCAGCTTTACCTCCGCCAGGCCCGCGTCCGCCGCAGCCGCGACGCATCCTTCAAACCGGGCCGCGACTTCGGGGGCGGCAATGTCGCCCAGAAAGGCCAGCCGCCGCGCCCCGCGCCGGATCAGATGGTCCGCCGCCAGAAAGCCGCCCGCGCGATTGTCCGTACCCACAGAGCAATGGACCTGCCCTTCCCGGTGGACACCCCAGACCACAAGCGGCCGGTAGCGACCGGCGATGCGCTCGATCGTGTCGAACTGGTCCGACTGACCGATCATCAGCACACCGTCGAGCATGCCGGAATCGACGATGCGATCGAGCCAGTCGGGCGCTTCGGGAATCACGCGGGACAGCATCAGCTCATGCCCGGTTTCGGTGAGCAGATCGGCAAGATGACCGAACATCGTCATGAAGAACGGGTCGGAAATATGCTGTCGTCGCTCATGGCCGAGCGGCACCACGATGCCGATCACCCCGGTTCGCTGCGTGCGCAACCGGCGCGCCATTTCATTGAGGCGGAAGTCATGTTCACGCGCGAGCGCCTGAATATGGTCCCGCGTCTTGGCACTGATCAGCGGGCTGCCCGCCAGCGCGCGCGACACCGTCCCCGCGGTGACCCCGGCCAGTCGGGCGAGTTCGGCCATAGTGCGCGCGCGGACGGGCCGCTCCGCCGCTATGCCCCCCGTTTCACCCTTGCCGTTCGAAGACGCTTCTTCGTCCACCAATCACCCCTTGCGACGCCGGGACCTCTATTCGCCAGCCCGGCCAGCCACTTGCGTTACCGCAGTGCCGGGCCTTTGTCTGTGAGAAAGAAAGCATCCAGCGCCGCCGCGCCGAGGGCGATCGCGCCCAATGGCCCGGCGTCGGCCCCCAGCCCCGGCTGGACGATGATGTCCTGCCCAGAGCGGGCCGTGATATGCGGCAGGTAGCCCGCGAGCAGCTCCACCACGTGCGATCGGATGACCGGCAACAGGAAGGATCGGCTCAGCCCCACCCCGCCGCCGATCAGGATCCGGTGCGGCGCGGTCGTCAGCAGAAGGACGCAGGCGAGTTCCGCCAGATCCTGCGCCACGAAAGCCCAGCGCGGGTCGTCATCGGGCACCGCGTCGCCGGGCAGGCCAAAGCGGGCCGCCAGCGCGGGTCCCGAAACAAGCCCTTCCACACAGTCCCCATGAAAGGGGCAGGCGCCCGCGAAATCGTCGCCTGTCGCCCGGCGCAGACGCATATGGCCGAGTTCTGGATGGAGCATGCCATGCACCGGCTCGCCCCCGATCAGGACGCCCCCGCCGACGCCCGTTCCGATGGTCAGGTAACAGAGGCTGGCGCATCCCTGTCCCGCGCCCCAGCGCCACTCTGCCAGCGCCGCGCCATTCACATCCGTGTCGATCCGCCAAGGGCCGTCGAACGCGGCCGCCAACTCGCCCGCGATATCCGCGCCGGTCCAGCCGGGCTTGGGCGTGGCGAGCATGTGGCCGAAATCGTCGGCCACCGGGTCCAGCCGCAGCGGACCGAATGACGCAATGCCCAGCGCGGCGACCGGCTTTGCCGCATGCCAGCCGAGCAGCGTTTCGCGCAGGATGCCCAGGGTCTGCGCCGGGTTGGTCGTCGGCACGGTCCGCTTTTCGACGACGCGCCCGCCTTCGACCACCAACGCGATCGCTTTGGTGCCGCCAAGTTCGATCCCCGCAATCCGCGCGCTATTCTCCATCGATCTCCTCCAGCCCGGCATGGTCGCCGGCAAGCCGCAGCTTGAGGAAGGGGGCGAACGTCCCGCCAAACCGTCGCGGCGCGACGGCGGGTGCATCCGTGCCCCACTGGTCCACGAAGCTGGTCACCGACAAATCCGGCAGCACCAGCCAGCTATAGGCCTGTGCCGGTGCTTGTGGCGGATTTGCAAAGACCAGGCCAGTGCTGTTCAACGGCGTCCAGCCATCGAGCAGGCGGGACGAAACCATGCCATACAGGCCCGTGGGACCCGTATTTTCGGGATGAAAGACGTGGCTCTGCGTCGACCAGAAGAGATAGTAGCGCCCGTCATGGTAGATGATATGCGGCCGCTCCAGCTCATTGTTGAGACTGTCGGCGCTGATCACCGGCGGCAGCGACCGCCAGCTAGAGGGCGCATCGGCGGGCGCGGTCGCTACCCCGACGACACCGTTGAACGCGGATTGCGAACCGGCGAGCGATGCCGCGAAAAACAAATAGTGACGGCCATCGGCCGGATCGCGAAAATAGGCGGGGTCGCGAAACGCCTTGATCGCGCCGATCACGCCGCCGCCCTGCGTCGTCATATAATGGGCCGGGTCGCGGGTGATGATTTCGCGAAGATCGCGCCAGTCCGTCAACGCCGCCCTTTCACCTTCAAGGCGCAGCGTGGCGCGCGCCGCGAACAACCGTTGTTCAAAACTAACCGCCGTTTCGCCTCGCCGTCCCGCCGCCGTGAAGTAGAGCGTCAGGGCACGCCCGTCTGCCTCGATGACGGCTGAACCGGACCATTCGCGACTGCCCGGCGCGAAACCGTCCGGCATGGCGGGGCCGAGATGCGTCCAGCGCGTGCCTCGTCGCAGGAACAGGTGGATGCGGGCATGGCCATGGCGATCGTCCGGATCGGCAAAGCGGGGGGCGGCCAGCGCCATCCACAGCGTGTCGCCCGCGCCGGAACTCCACGGCGTCCCATCCGCCTCCTGCACGGGCCACGCATCCCACACGCCCAGCCCGTCCGCCAGCGGAACCACATCGGCTTCACCGATGAGCGGCGCATGGGACATCTCCGGCCCCGACAGGCGTTCAAGATGGCGCGACGTCCATCGGGCGGGGTTACTCATAGTGGCGGAAAACCTTGAAACGGGAAGAGGCTGGGATAGTGGCGGCCGCTATTGCCAGACGGGTAGCTCCAGCAGCATTTTGAACCGCTCCAGCACCTGCCGATATGCCTTTTCCGCCGCCGGCACGATGGCGGCGAAACTGAAAAACCCGTGGGTCAGCATATCGAATTCCATCAGCGCGACCGGCACGCCAGCGGCTTCCAGCCGGGATGCGAACGTCACCGCCTCATCGTGGAGCGGATCCACTGTCAGGATCACGACGATCGCCGGTGGGAGCGCCGACAGATTTTCGGCCGCCAGCGGGGATATCCGCCAGTCACCCGGATCGGCTTCCGCGACATAGGCCTCGAAAACCTGGCGCATCGTATGAGCGGGGAGGGTCGGGTCCGCATCGCTGATCCGCGACGGCAGGCCCCAGGCGGGGTCGCGCAGATCCAGGGCCGGATAGAGCAATAGCTGGGCGTCGAACAAGGGGCGCGGATCGCCGGCGTTCCCGATGCCCACCGCGACATCATCCCCTTCGCGCAGGCCGATGCAGATCGCCGCCGCCAGATTGCTGCCCGCGCTGTCGCCACCGATCGCCACGGGTTTGTCGCGGCCCCCCAGTTCAGCGGCATGGGCATGCACCCAGCAGGCGGCGGCCAGACCGTCATGATAGGCCGCGGGGAAGGGATGCTCGGGCGCGAGCCGATAAGTGCTGGTGACTACCACCATCGACAGATCACGGCACAAGCGCCGCGCCACCGGATCGATCGTCGGCAGGTCGCCGATGCTCCACCCACCGCCATGGATAAAGTGAAGCGTGCCGGTCGCTTCGCCGAGCGGCCGGTAGATGCGGATCGGAATCTCGCCATCGACCCCGCCGATCATCCTCTCGGCGATATCGCCCACTTCGACGAGGCCGGCGGGACCGACCATGAACGGCAGCATGTCGGCCGCCTGCTGGCGGAGTTCGGGAAAGTTCAGCGGCCCCGGCTCAACCGTCGGAATATTCGCAACGAGCTGTTGCAAAACGGGATCAAGCGGCATCGGGTTTCTCCACGGGAAAATATTCGGCGGGGTCGAGGTCAAGAGAGCGGGCAAGGGGCGCGATCACCCTGTAGATAGGGCGATCCATCACGCCCGGCTGACCCATGCGATTGCGGACATAGGCAAAGCTGATGCCCGTCGGCGGATGCGCGAAGGCGATCGAGCCACCGGCGCCGTCATGACCGAAGGAGCCGGGTCCCAGCATCGGCTGGTAGGAAAAGGGCAGCATGATCCCGCTGCCCCAGGCCGGACCGGCCGACGGCACGCCCCACATTGTCCCCGATGAAACCAGCGTGCACGCATCGGCCATCACCCTTTCGGATATCAGCCGGGTCCCGTCGACCGATCCGATCGCGGCCGCATAGAGCCGGGCGAGCGAACGGGCGTTCGACAGGCCGTTGGCCCCGGCCAGTTCGGCCGCCTGAATGACGGGGTCGTTCATGGCCCTGGCAAGCCCTGCCAGCGTCGGCGCGAACAGGCCGTTCAGGGAAATAGCGCGAGCTGACGGACTTTCGGGATCGAGCGGCGGCACATCCAGTTCCGGCGGCGCCTCGATCAGCGCGACCTCCGCCGCGTCGTGATGGGGACGACCGATCCACAAGTCGAGGCCGAGGGGCACGCTGATCCGGTCCCGAATAAAGCCACCGATGCTCTGACCTGTCGTCCGCCGCACCAGCTCGCCCGTGATCCAGCCGATCGTGATGGCGTGATAGAGATGGTCCGAACCCGGCGCGAAGAGCGGGACCTCGTCGGCCAGTCGGGCCGCCATCGCCGAACTGTCGGCCAGATCGGCGAACGTAACCGGGCCGCTCAGCATCGGGACGCCGGCGCGATGTGCCAGCGCCTCCCGCACGCTGACACGCTCCTTGCCGTGCGCGGCAAATTCGGGCCAATAGGTCGACACGGGCTTGTCCAGGTCGATCAGGCCCTTTTCGACCAGCATCAGCACGCACAGCGCTGCAACACCCTTCGTAACCGAAAACAGCGGCGCCAGCGTATGACGCTGCCAGGGGGTCGCGGTCGGGCTGCGGGCGATCCCGCCCCACGCCTCCATCACGGGCTGCCCCCGCCAGTAAATGGCGCAGGCCGCACCGAGTTCGCCGCCATCCTCGAAATTCGACCTGAATGCATCGAGGCACGATTCAAAGGCGGGGGTGGCGAATCCCGTCACCGTCGCATCCGATATCATCGCTTTATCGCTGGTCATGTTGCACTCTGGACATCCCCTCACCGCCGGAACGTAATCACCCCAAGCGCATTATGCAATCGATTGTTATATTCGTTGCCGCATGCACCCGGTCGTCCTAAGGAGCAACGCAGACCGAGGCGACTACAATCGATTGCAATCGCCTTGCAGGACGGCACCTGGCTGTTATGCCATTCCCAAGCAACAAGGGGCGAGGATGATGAACGAGCATCGCGAGCGGCCTGCGCCGACCACCCAGCGGATCGATCGCCGCTTCAAGCTGGCATATGGCTCGGGCCAGATGGTGGATGCGGCGACGCAGGCGGCTCTCGGCACATTCCTGCTATTCTACCTCACGACGGTATGCGGGATGGCCCCGGATCTTGCCGGGACCATATTGTTTCTGTCGCTGGCGGTCGATGCGGTCGCCGACCCCCTGATCGGCGCCCTTTCGGATCATCATCGCTCGCGCTGGGGCCGCAGACTGCCTTTCATGACCGGCGCGCTGATCCCGCTGGCGGGCAGCACGATCGCACTCTTCTCCTTGCCCGCCAGCCTCGGTGGAACGGCCTTCTTCGCCTATGTTCTGGGCCTGAACATCATCCTGCGCATATCGCTTTCGGTCTTTACCCTGCCCTATTCGGCGTTGGCGGCCGAAGTATCGAGCGATTATGGCGAACGCTCCGGCATCATGGCCTATCGTGCGATCTTCATCGTGCTGGGGACCGCCGCATGCCTTGGCCCCGCGTTCAGCCTCCTATTCTCCGGTCCATCCGGTTTACAGAGCCGAGCGGCTTATCCGTGGCTGGGGCTTCTCGTGGCGTTGCTGGCGACGGTTTCGGGCCTGATCTGCATCCTGGGCGTGGCGCGCATGGTGAAGGCGCTCCCGCAAGCGCCCGAACAGCAGGGCGCCAAAGGCGTGCGGCTTTTCGTCCAGGATATTGCGCAATTGCTGCACAATCCGACCTTCGTGAAGCTGTTCACGGGCGCTATCATCGTGCTGGTCGGCTCGGGCAGCGCGCTGGCGCTCAACCTGCATGCCTATCGTTTTTACTGGCATTTGCGCCCCGAGCAGATTCAGCTTCCCACCCTGGCCCTGCCCGTCGGCATGTTGATCGGCACGCCCTTTGCCATTCAGCTGCTCAAACATGTCGAAAAGCGCAGCGGGGTGCTGGTGGCCGTTCTGCTGCTCGCCGTGAGCCAGGGATCGTTGCCGCTCCTGAAGATGGCGGGCGCGCTGCCGGTGGGCGATCCGCTCCTCGCCATCCTGATCGCCAACGGGATCGTCTTCGGGATGTGTTCGAACCTCTGCTTCATCTGCTTCTATTCGATGGCGGCCGATGCGGTGGACGAGCATGACCATCTCTTCGGCGTGCGCTGCGAAGGTCTCTACTACGCCTCCCTGACCTTCGGCGCGAAGGCGGCCACCGGCCTTGGCTCGATGCTTGCTGGCATCGGCCTCACATGGATCGGCTTTCCCGCGGGGCAAACGCCGGCGGATCTGGCCAGCCTGTCGCCGGATACGATCAGCGGGCTGGGCTTGCTGTGGGGACCAGGCCTTGCAATATTGTTGCTGCTGGGCGCGCCCTTCTTCCTTTTTTACCGGCTGGACCGCGATAGCCATGGTCGCCTGGTCGAGCAGCTCAGTGCAAGAAATGCGATGACTACAGACGGGGATCGGACCTAGCGAAGGATCGTGCATACGATTGCACTTGCATTATTCCGGGCATCGCCGTATTACGCAATCGATTGCAGAGCGCTTTAGGCGTCGGGTTTGGGGAGGATTGCATGATGTCTGTTCGGTTTCTAATGTCTGTGGCTTCGGTGGCGGTGCTGGCGTCGGCCAGCGTGGCGCAGGCTCAAGCGACAGCCGATACCTCGCCCCCCAGCGCCGCTGACCGCGATAGCGACATCATCGTCACCGCGTCCAAACAGGGTGCGCAAACGCTTCAGAAATCGCCGCTCGCCATCCAGGCGTTCAGCAGCGAAACGCTCGCCGCCAAGGGCATCAACGACACAGGCGGTCTGGTCGCGATGATCCCGGGCGCTGCCCCGCTGGAGCAGGTCGGCTCGATCATCAAGGCCTATTCGCTGCGCGGGTCCGGCGCGGGCGGCGGCGTCGGCGATTCACTGATCGGCTATTATCTGGACGATGCGCCCTTCGCCATTCCCAATACCGGCTTCGCCCCGCCGGTGCGGTTCATGGATCTCGACCGGGTCGAGGTTCTGCGCGGTCCACAGGGTACGCTGTACGGCCAGGGGTCGATGGGCGGCACCTTCATCTACCACACGCGCGATCCCAATCTCAGCCATTCGGAAGTGCAGGTGGACACCAACGCCTCGACCAGCAAGGGCGCGGGCGGGTTGAACTATGGCTTCGCGGCCGCCGTTTCCATCCCGATCGTGAGCGATACGCTCGCCCTACGCGTCAGCGGCGGTTACGATCATCGCGCCGGCTATGTCGATGTCTACAGCGGCGCGGCGGTCGGTACGCCGCGCGTCAAGGACGCCAATCATATCAACAACAGCGATATCCGCGCGACGCTGCTGTGGAAGCCTTCGGAGCGGTTCCAGGCACGCGCCCAAATCTGGCATTTCGAAGGGAGGCAGGGCTATACCCAGAGCCTCAATTCGCTCGATCCGGCCGTCATCACCAATTATGGCGGCGTAGAGGGGTTCGAGAAGACCAATTTCGAACTCTACAGCCTCAGCCTCAAATATGATGTGGGTTTCGCCACCCTGTCGAGCAGCACCTCCTATCTCAAGGGCAGCACTGGCTATCTCGCCGCGATCGCCCCGGATTCGCCGCTGATCAACCAATATCCTTCCTATAATTTCTCGCAGGAAACCCGGCTGACGTCCAATGGTTCGGGTCCGCTGCACTGGTTCATCGGGTCGATCTATTCCAAGGCGAAGGGCGATTTCCACTTCGACCTGAATCTGGGCGGCATCCCGTTCATCTTCGGCGACACCATCGTCCGCACCGAAAACTGGGCGATATTCGGCGAGACCAGCTACGATCTGTTCGACGGCAAGCTCGTTCCGCTGGTCGGCCTGCGTTACTATGATGATAATCGCAAATCGATCAACGACCAGACGGTCCTTGGCACGAGGGCGATCAATCCGGGCGGGGCCAAGGCGAAAATCACGACCTGGCGGGCCAACCTGTCCTATTATCCGAACGACGATCTCACCATCTTCTTCAATGCCGGCACCGGGTTCCGCAGCGGCATCGTCCAGTCCCAGTTCCAGGTGGATGCGCTGGCCAAGGACGGCATAACCTCGGCGCAGGGCGTCCGGCCCGATCGACTGGCCAGTTACGAGCTGGGCCTGAAATCACGCCTCGCCGGTGACGCGTTGCAGGTCGGGCTGAACCTCTATTCCGTCAAATATAAGAATCTTCAGTCGGGCCTGAACACCTCGACCGCCTTCATTCCGGGCTTCGCCACATTGGGCGATGCACGGTCGAACGGAGTCGACCTTGAACTCCGCTGGAAAACGCCGGTCGACGGCCTGTCGCTTGGCTTTACCGGCAATCTCAATCATTCGAAGTTCCTCGACGTCAATCCGCTGGTCGCGGCGGGGACCGGCGCGGTGCGGGACGGCGGACGCATGCTCAACACCGCGAAATTCAACAGCCGGGTGGATGTGGACTATAGCGGGTCCATCGGCGACGATATGAAGCTGGTCATGAACGCCTCTGCCTCCACGGGCGGCAATCGCCTGATGAACGACGGCTATATCGTGCCGTCTTCGACCTTGTTCGCGGGGTCGATCGGCGTGCGTAAGGGCGATCTGCAACTGACGCTGTTCGGCGAGAATCTGGGTGACAGCCGCCGCCCGACATTCGCCCGCAATTCGACGCTGTTCGCCGGGCCGTTCCCCCGGACCATCGGACTGCGCCTGACCGCCAACTTCGATTAACGTGCGGGATTCTCGTCGCCTGAAGATCACCTAAAGGAGGTCCGATCCTCGCTCGCTCCTCTGAGCGGGCGAGGTTCAGACGTCCCTGGCGGCGCCGGTACCTGCACGTCCGGCGCCGCTTTTTATTGTGCCTCTGTTTAAAAGCTCGCCCGCGCCGTCACCCGCAGATCACGGCCAGCAAGGGGCGCGAAATCCTTGAGGAAAGAGGCGTGCCGCCGCGCGTCGACATCGAAGATATTATTGGCCGAAAGCGCGAAGCTGAGCGGCCTTTCATTGCCCCATGGCCGAAAATTGACCTCCGCATTGACCAGCGTGAAGCCGCTCGTGGGGGTTTCGAACGCCGCAACCCGATTTTGCGCATCGGTCCATTCGACCTCGCCCCGCACATCCACCTTGGGGCTGTTGACGCCCAGCCCGCCCAGCAGACGCAGCGGCGGGATGCGCGGCGCGGGGCCTGCGCCGACGATGGTCGCGTGAACATAGTCCGCCAGCGCGTCGGCCACGATTTTCGCCGTACCGATACTGGCTAGGTCAACCGACCCCTGCGCTTCGAAGCCGTAATAGCGGGCGCTCGCCTGATCGAACCGATAAACCGGCAGGCCATCTTCCACCGCGCCGGTCGGGCCTTCATAGATGAAATTGGAAAACCAGTTATGATAGGCCGACGCCTCGAAACTATAGCCCGCGCCCTTGCCGCGCAGGGTCGCTTCCACGCCATAGGCCCGTTCCGTCTTGAAATCGGGATCGCCCACTTCAAACGCCTGAGTGCCGCCATGCGGGCCATTGGCGAATAATTCCTCCGCCGATGGCGCGCGCACCGTGCGGGAGAGATTCACCCCCACGCGCCAGTCGGAACTCAGGCCATAGGACGCGCCCGCCGAGACCGACACGGTGTCGAAGCGCCGCTGGCCCGAGAAGAATTGCGGCTGGTTCGCCTGCGGGCTGGCCTGCAATTCGCTATGCTCATAACGCCCGCCAGCCTCCAGCTTGAACGCGCCATAATCCAGCGTCTGGAGCGTGAAGAGGCCGAACTGCTGCGTACTGTTCTTCGGCAGCGAGGCTTCATCGCCCACGACATCGAAGTCGCGCGAGAAATATTGGACGCCGCTCGCCCCTTTCCACGATCCATGATCCGCCTGCACCAGTTCCATCCGGGCTTCGATGCCCTTGTTGTAGAAGGCGGTGCCGACCGAACCATCCTCTTCCAGTTCAAAATGCCGGTAGCTGGCATAGCCCGCCCGCACCCTGATCGCCTTGAGGATCGATCCGCCCGTATTCACTTCGGCCCGCAGGTCGAGCCGATCCTGCGCCAGGTCGAGACGGGGCGACTCCTGTCCTTGCCCCGGCAGCGTGGCGTAGCGCACGGGCACGCCATACAGGCTGTCATAATGGCTGTAGGACACGCCCAGATTGCCGGTGTCGGTAATCAGGGCCGCGCCGACCCCCGCCGTCCACGTTTTGCTCGCGGTATTGGGCAGCCGGTCTTTGATCCCGGCCGCAGCGGCGAAGTCGGTCGGCTCGGCCGATTCCGAATCGCCCGCCAGCAGGCTGGAGGCGATCGCCTGCGCGCGGGCGACCGGGGCCAGCGCATAGCCGCCGATCCGTAAATCGTCAGTCTTTTGATAGCTGCCGTCGGCATGAACGACGAAATGCTCGCCGATCGGCACATCGACCGCGCCCGCGCCGGACCGTTCATTGGCGGCGCTGCCATAGCTGCCGGTCATATCGACATGGACCGGCTCATCCGGCACCGCGCGCGGAATGCGCTTGTCGATAACATTGACGACGCCGCCGATCGCCGAGGACCCGAACAGCAGCGAGGCAGGCCCTCGCAACACTTCGATTCGTTCGGCCAGCAGCGGATTGACCACTACGGCATGATCGACGCTGGTGTTCGACACATCGATCGATCCGATGCCGTCGGTCAGCATGCGCACCCGCTCGCCCTGCAAGCCGCGCAGCACCGGGCGCGAGGCGTTGGGACCAAAGGAGGTCGCCGAAACGCCCGGCAGATGCTGCAACGTCTCGCCGATGGAAGGCCGCAATTGCTGGGTCAGCGCCGCGCCCTGAACCACGGACACGCTCGACAGCACATCGGTGCGGTCGCGCTCGAACGGTGCGGTTACGACGATGTCGGATGATGGCGACGCATGATAGGCGCCGCTACGGGTATCGGCGGGCGCATCCGCATCGGTCGCCATGGCCGGCGCCGTGATGCTGAAAGTGGCGACGAGTGAGCAGCTTGAAAGGAAAAACCAACGACGCATAGACAGACCCTTTTAATGTCATCCCAGTCCTCTCCCTGTCCATGACGCCTTTGAGCGCTTGCCCCCGTGGGGTGGACTTAGCCGGGGAACATGAAAGAGACAAGATATCATATCGTTTCCGTTGATGGGTTTGGGAAGAAATCCAGTCATTGCGCCGGGAGTGCGGCAGGAAGGACACAGATTTCGTCAAGGACTCTGTGCGATAAGGCGCGCATGACATGCCCCGACGCCATTTTTTCGAGCGCCCGTCGATGATCCGCGCCCGCTTCGGCACGCTGCGCGGCCTCATCCGTCTGGCCCTGTCCTATCCCCAGCTCATCCTCGGCCTGTCCGCGTCGCGCGCGCCGGATGCCGATGCGGTGCGCAGGCTGGTTTTCGTGTGTCAGGGCAATATCTGCCGCAGCGCCTTTGCCGACATCGTCGCGCAAAAGGCCGGTCTGCGCGCTTCATCCTTCGGCCTGTCGACCACTACGGGGCGCGCGGCGCATGGCCCCGCCATCGCCGCCGCCCGCGCGCTAGGCCATGATCTGTCGCACCATCGAGCGGTCGATCTGGCCGTTTATGCGCCCGAGCCGGGGGATTTGCTGCTCGCGATGGAGGTGCGGCAACTGCATCGACTGGCCACCGATCCCCGCCTCGCGCATCTGCCGCGCATGCTGCTTGGCCGCTGGACCCGGCCGATATTGCCCCATCTGCACGATCCCTACCAACTGGACGATCGCTACATGGCCCAGTGCCTGCGCCGGATCGACCGCGCCGTCGCCGCGCTTGTCACCGCTTTCCCCGCCGCAAGACTTTGCGCGCCATCTGCCACAGATCCCGCGCCCAGGGACGCGGATCGGACCAAGTGAACACATAATAGCGCATGCGCGGATCGAAAAAGCCGGTCACATAGCCCAGGAGCGCCGCCAGCGGGCGAGCGTTGAAAAACGGATCGCGAATCCGCCCGCGACCCAGCCACAGACGGACAAGACGCTTGGTTTCGGGCACCATATAGCGGGCGTGCAGATCGTGCCGGGGCAGCGGCGGCGGATCACGCTGGCCCAGCACCGCGCGCCGGTAGTTTTCCCATGCGAAATGCGCACCGCAATGCCATGCCAGCGGCAGGCTGCCCCAGAACCGGCCATTGACCTCCATCAGCCAGTAACGATCCGATTGCGGTTCATACCGATATTCGACCATCGCCGGTCCCTGCCAGTCGAGCGCGCGCAGCAGCGCTTCCGACAGAAGCATCTGCTCGCGATGGCGATCGGGCGGCTCGGCTTGGCACAAGGTCGAAATCCCGCCTTCGGGTGGCCATTCATGCAACCGCCGGTGCTGGAAGCGCAGCGTCGCCTGCCCCGCCTCCATGTGGATCATCTGCCCCACGCCGACGCCGCCGCAATATTGCTGGATCAGCGGCCAGCGCCCGATCGGCCGGTAACGCTCGATCAGCGCCAGCAATTCCTGCGGCGAGCGGAGATATTCCGTCTTGAGCCATTCTAGCCCGACCCGTTCGAGCAGCGGCAGGATTTCCGGCGGGTTGGACCATTTGGCGACCAGCGGATAGGTTTCCGCCGCCGCACGCGCGGCGAAATCGTCGGTCGCGCGGGGTTGCCAGCTACGCGGCACGCGCAAACCGATGTCGGCGGCGATGGCCAGCGTCCGGCTTTTATCCAGCGTCCGGCCAAGCGGTTCGGCGCGCGGCGTCAGGATGTGGCAATCGCCGATCATGGGCGGCAGTTGTGCCAGTGCGACCAGATCGGTTTCGGATATGGCGAACACCGCCCCTGCCCCCGTGCGCGCGATCATAGCGGGCAGCCATTGGGACAAGGGTCCCTCTGGCCGGTCAAGCGTTCCCACACAAAAACGCGACGCGCCGCCAATGCCGCCTTCGTGCGTGACGGCATGCACCGGCACGCCATGCCCGCCCAGTTCGCGCACCAGCGTCAGGCCGATCGCACTGTCCGCGCCCAGAATGAGCGCGCCGGGCAAAGCCGTCATGCAGGGGCCGCCCGGCGTTCGTAGCGCCAAGTCGCCCACGCCTGTTGCGCCATGCGTTGCGCGGTGCGCAGCCGGCTGGCTCCCGCGCGGGTCTGGTCCCGTCCCGCCGCGCGCTCGGGCAGGTCAGCAGGCAAGTCGGCAAAGCCGGCGGAATGCACCTCGGGGAGCCGCTCCGCCAGGCGGCACAGATGTTCGAACCGGCGCATCACGGCCAGATTGGGGCGCTGCCGGTCCCGCGACTGCATTTCGAAACTATGGGTCACGACGACGAAGCTGTCCTGCCCACAGCGCGCGGCGTGGCGCAGCCCCGCCGTCATCTCGCGCGCGGACATGGCGCACACCTGCGCCGGGCGGAAACCGCCGGGCCGGTCGGCGATGCCCGAAACCGGCAATTCCGCCACGCCGAGCCGCCGCACTGGTCCCACTATGTCCGGCGACAAGCCGATATCGCAGCCTGATCCGAGATAGGCCGGATTGACGCTGCTGTCCCAGGACAGGCCGAGCGTGGCGAGCGCGCGCAGCGTATCGTCATTCGCGCCATAATTACCGGCGCGAAAAGCGGTGATCGGCGGCGCGCCCGCTTCTTCCAGCATCGTTCGCGCCAGACCGAGCAGTACGACCTGATCCTCCAAGGAGAAATCGCCGATGTTGCCCCCCTGCCGCCCGCCCACCGGCGAGTCGGCGGCCCAGGCGAGCCATTCGCTATGCGCATGCAATTGCACCTCATGCCCGCGATCGACGATCGCGCTGACGATCGGGCGCAGAAATGCCGCGCCATGCACCAGCGCGGGCAGCGGATCGAGGAAGAAAACGCCCTTCAAGCCATGGCGATCCATCACGTCCATCTGCCAGCCGATGCCGACATCCTGCCCGCCCTGACGGCCCCAGATGGAGCTAGCGACATTGGCGTCGAGACTTGCCCCGCGCTGGTGCAGCAAAGCGGACAATTCCGTATCCACGGTGATGAGCAGCGCAGTCATGAATCCATCCGGGGCGCGAGGCAGTGGGTGGTTTATGGCCCAGATGTTATGAATTATTGCTATCTACGCCAGATCGAAAGCCGAAAATTCGCCATAGGCGCCCTGAAAGAACAGCAAGGGCCGCCCCGGCGCTTCGACACCCAGCGCCAGCACACGGCCGACGACGATATGATGATCGCCCGCGTCGTGAACCGCGTCGAGCGCGCAGTCTATCCACGCCAGCGCGCCGTCCAGAATCGGCGAACCATTGGCCGAAGCGCGATGCGAAACACCGGCGAACTTGTCGCCACCGCGCGCGGAAAACTGGCGGCACAGCGCCTGTTGTTCGCTGGTGAGGACGTTCACGCAAAATTTGCCCGCTGCGGCGATCGGCGGCCAGCTGGTCGAGCTTTTTGCCGGAAAGAAGGCGACGAGCGGCGGATCGAGCGACACGGACGTAAAGGAGCCGACGACCAGGCCCAGACCTTCATCGTCCGGTCCCGTTGCGGTCACGACACAGACCCCCGTGGGATAATGACCCAATACATGCCGGAATGTCGCGCTATCGATCTGTGTTGCTATGGTCATGGCGACTTCATTCTAGAAATGGTCGTGCGTGGCAAGCCTTCAGCGCGAATCGCGCCCATTTCTCATAGGAAATCATCCGCCGCTAATGGATAAAGACTGGCCGCTCCCGCCGTCGCAGACGCCGCCAGCCCTGCGGCCTGCGGCACGATCCGATCCAGATAAAAGGCGACGCTCGCCCTCTTGAGCATCGCAAAATCATCGGTCGCCTCAGCCGATAACGCCGTCGCCTGCCGTTCGAGCAACCAGCCGCATACCGCCGTCGACAGCATCGTGAGGAAGGGCGCGCTACCGGCGAGTCTGTCCGGCATGTCCGCACGCGCCAGCTCTTCGCCGATCGCCCTGCACTGCGCCGACAGGCTCCGCAAAGCCGCGTGCTGCGCATCGGCGTCGATCTTCGCAATCAAATCGGCAAAGACCTGCCCGCCCGCCAGATCGAGCTTGCGCCCGACCAGATCGGCGGCCTGAATGCCGTTCGTCCCTTCATAGATCGGAAACACGCGGGCATCGCGATAATATTGGGCGACACCCGTCTCCTCGATGAAGCCCATGCCGCCATGGACCTGGATACCGATCGAGGCGACCTCGCACCCGATGTCGGTCGCATGCGCCTTGGCGAGCGGCGTCAGCAGCGCGACCAGATCGGCGGCGGTGGCATCGCCACCCGGCGCGCGATCGGCCTGCCCCGCCGTATAATAGACCAGCGCGCGGGCGGCGTCGGTCTGCGCGCGCATATGCAACAGCATGCGGCGCACATCGGGATGCTCGATGATCGCCACCGGCGTGCGATCGGCCGATCCGGCGCGCGACGACTGGATGCGCGCCTTGGCATAGGCGACCGCCGCCTGCGTCGCGCCCTCCGCCACATGGACACCCTGAAGCCCCACGAACAGGCGGGCATTGTTCATCATCGTGAACATCGCCCGCATGCCGCCATGTTCCGGGCCGATCATCTCGCCGATACAGTCGCCCGCCTCGCCAAAGCTCATGACGCAGGTCGGCGATCCGTGCAGCCCCAGCTTATGTTCGATCGACACGGCCTTCGCATCGTTGAACGCGCCAGGCGATCCATCCTCTTCCAGCCGGTATTTGGGGACGAGAAACAGCGATATGCCGCGCGTCCCTTCCGGCGCGCCGGGCGTGCGGGCCAGCACGAGATGGACGATATTGTCGGCCATGTCGTGATCGCCGAACGAGATGAAGATCTTCGTGCCCTCGATCGACCATCGGCCATCGGGACGTGGCGTCGCGCGCGCCCGCAACGCGCCGACGTCCGATCCGGCCTGCGGCTCGGTCAGGTTCATCGTTGCGGTCCATTCGCCCGAGACGAGTTTCGGCAGATAGCGCGCCTTCTGCTCCGCGCTGCCATGATGCGACAGCGCCTCGACCGCGCCGCTGCTCAGGATCGGGCACAGCATCAGCGCCGTGTTGGCGCTGCCCAGCATGTCATAGACCGCGACCTGCAACGCGAACGGAAGCCCCTGCCCGCCGAGCGCTTCCGGCACGCCGATGCTGCTCCAGCCGCCTGCCACGAAATCGCGATAGGCTTGCGCGAAGCCGGGCGGCGTCACGACACCTTCGGGCGTCCAGCGCGCGCCCTGCACATCGCCGACGCGGCGCAGCGGCGCCCATTGTTCCACCGCGATCTGACCGGCCCCTTCGAGCACGGCGTCGACCAGATCCCCGTCCAGCGCATCCAGCCCGACGATATGCTCAAGGACGAAGCGCTGTTCGGCGAGGAGCGGGGCAAAGGTCATCGGAAACTCCAGCACGCGATCAATTGACGTAAACGTCAACCAACCCTCGATACAGGCTTCCGGTCCCCTATGCTATATCAATCGCAGCCGTCCTCCAGCTTCATGTCAAAGCGCCACCCCGCCCGCCGCCAGCACCGCCAGCGTCAGCAATTCCGAAGCATTCGACGCCATCGTCGCGATCTGCACCGATTTTTCCATGCCCACCAGCATCGGCCCGATCAGCGAAGCACCGCCCAGCTCGCGCAGCAGCTTGGCGGAGATGTTGGCCGACTGAAGCCCCGGCATCACCAGCACATTGGCCGCGCCGGACAGGCGGCTGAACGGATAGCTTTTCATCACGGCCGGATTGAGCGCGACGTCGGCGGCCATTTCGCCTTCATATTCGAAATCGACGCTGCGGCTGTCGAGAATGGCGACGGCTTCCCGGATATTTTCGAGGAAAGCGCCGGGCGGATTACCGAAGCTGGAGAAGGATAAAAACGCGACTCGGGGGTCATGGCCCATGCGGCGGGCGACGGCGGCGGTGCCCTCGGCAATGTCGGCCAGCTCGCTGGGGCTAGGCCGTTCGTTGACGGTGGTGTCGGCGATGAACACGGTCTGGCTCTTCGTGACCATGACATGGATGCCGAACGGCGTGCGATCCGCCGCCGGATCGATGACGCGCTTCACTTCGCGCAGCGTCTGCGCATAGGGGCGGGTCATGCCGGAAATCATTGCGTCGGCCACGCCCATCTTGACGAGCAGCGCGCCGAAAATGTTGCGATCGCGGTTGACCATGCGCTCGCAATCGCGGCGCAGATAGCCGCGCCGCTGAAGTCGCGCGTAAAGCAGATCGACCATTTCCTCCACCAGCGGCGAATTGACGCTGTTGTGCAGTTCGAAGCTGTCGGGATCGGCGACGCCCAGTTCCCTGAGCTGGTCGCGCACCCCATCCCGGCCGACCAGAACCGCCGTGCCATAGCCCAGATTCTGGAACTGGATCGCGGCGCGCAGCACCACTTCCTCCTCGCCCTCGGCAAAGACGACCCGCTTGGGATTGGCCTTGGCGGTTTCATAGGCCGTCGTCAGCACCGTGGTCGTCGGATTGAGGCGCGCCTTGAGCGACTGGCGGTAGGCGGCCATGTCGGCGATCGGCTTTTGCGCCACGCCGCTGTCCATCGCCGCCTGCGCGACGGCGGCGGGCACGACTTCCATCAGGCGCGGATCGAACGGCGCGGGGATGATATATTCCGGGCCGAAGCTTTGCGACTTGCCATAGGCCTTGGCGACTTCCTCGGGCACCTGTTCGCGTGCCAGTTCGGCGATAGCGCGGGCGGCGGCGATCTTCATCGCTTCGTTGATGGTCGTGGCGCGTACATCGAGCGCGCCGCGGAAGATGAACGGAAAACCGAGGACGTTGTTGACCTGGTTGGGATAGTCGGAGCGCCCGGTGGCGACGATCGCGTCCGGCCGCACCGCCTTGGCATCGGGCGGGGTGATTTCGGGATCGGGATTGGCCATCGCGAAAATGATCGGCTTTTCGCCCATGTCCTTGACCATTTCCGGCGTCACCGCACCGGCGACCGACAGGCCCAGAAACACGTCCGCGCCCTTGAGCGCCTCGGTCAGCGAACGCAGGTCGGTCTTGACCGCATGCGCGGACTTCCACTGGTTCATGCCGTCGGTGCGGCCCTGATAGATCACGCCCTTGCTGTCGCACATGATGACATTGTCGTGGCGCACGCCGATCGACTTGATGAGTTCGGTACAGGCGATGGCGGAAGCCCCCGCGCCGTTCACCACGACTTTCAGATCCTTCAGGTCGCGGCCCGTGAGCAGCGCGGCGTTGATGACGCCCGCCGCCGCGATGATCGCGGTGCCATGCTGGTCGTCATGGAACACCGGAATGTTCATCCGCTCTTTCAGCGTCTGTTCGATGATGAAACATTCCGGCGCCTTGAAATCTTCAAGGTTGATGCCGCCGAAGGTCGGCTCCATCAACTCGATGGCGTCGATCAGGCGATCGACATCCTCGGTCTTGAGTTCGATATCGATCGAATCCACATCGGCAAAGCGTTTGAACAGGACGGCCTTGCCTTCCATCACCGGCTTGGAAGCGAGTGCGCCGAGATTGCCGAGGCCCAAGATCGCGGTGCCGTTGGAGATGACGGCGACCAGATTGCCCTTGGCGGTATAGTCATAGGCGGTCGCGGGATCGGCGGCGATGGCGAGGACGGGCACGGCGACGCCGGGCGAATAGGCAAGGCTCAGGTCGCGCTGCGTCGCCATCGGCTTGGACGCGATGATCTCGATCTTGCCCGGCCGTCCGGTCGAGTGGAAGAACAGCGCCTCGCGCTCGGAAAATTCCACATTCGACTTGTCGCTCACCGCGCATCCCCTGATCGATGGTTTGGGGTGGCCCTAGCGGCAAGCGGGGCTTGGGGGCAAGCGCGAGAAGCCCTTTTTTCGCGCTCTTTCCTCGCGTCCCGCTTGCCGCTATCGCCACGCACGCCATGCCAGCGCCATCCGAACCCGCCTCCTCCGCACCGACGCCCATGATGGCGCAATATCTGGAGTTGAAAGCGCAGGCCGACGGCTGCCTGCTTTTTTACCGCATGGGCGATTTTTTCGAGCTGTTCTTCGACGATGCGAAGGCCGCCGCCGCGACGCTGGATATCGCGCTCACCAGCCGGGGCGAGCATGACGGCGCGCCGATCCCGATGTGCGGCGTGCCCGTCCACAGCGCCGAAGCCTATCTCGCGCGCCTCATCAAGGCGGGACATCGCGTCGCCATCGCCGAACAGGTCGAAACCCCCGCACAAGCCAAGGCGAGGGGTGGCAAGACGCTCGTCGCTCGCGCGATCAAGCGCTACGTCACCGCCGGCACGCTGACCGAGGATACGCTGCTCGACGCGCGCAGCGACAATATGCTGGTCGCACTGGCGCGGATCGGCGGAGATGGAGACGAGATCGGTCTCGCTGCCGCCGATGTGTCCACCGGCAAGTTCGAAACGCTGGCCTTGCCGCTCGCCGATCTGCCCGCGGAACTGGCGCGGCTTCGCCCGAGCGAGATCATCGTCGCCCAGGGCGCGGACTTCGCGCTGGACGAAGCCTATCCCTTTGATCGCGCCGCTTTCTCCAGCGGGCGGGGCGAAGCGGCGTTGCGCAGCCTGTTCGGCGTCGCAACGCTCGATGGCTTCGGTGCGTTTAGTCGCGCCGAACTGGCGGCGATGGGCGGTCTGATCGGCTATCTCGACCATGCGGGCAAGGGCGCGCTGCCGTTCCTCGCCCCGCCCGTGCGCAAGAACCGGGGCGGGCATGTTGCGATCGACGCGGCGACGCGCGAAAGTCTGGAAATCGTGACGACCATGAGCGGCGCGCGGGTCGGCAGCCTGTTGTCCGCGATCGACCGCACCGTGACCGGCGCGGGCGCGCGCCTGCTGGCGCAGGATCTGGCCGCGCCGCTGCTCGACGAAGCGCTGATCGAGGAGCGGCTGGACCTGATCGCGCTGTTCCATGACGATGGCGGGCTGCGCGAGCAGTTGCGCGGGGCGTTGCGCGCGCTGCCCGATATCGGCCGCGCGCTGGGGCGGATCGCGCTCGACCGGGGCAGTCCGCGTGATCTGGGCGCGTTGCGCGATGGCCTTGGCGAAGCGCGGATGCTGCGCGAACGGCTGGGGCGCATGGATGCGCAGCCGCTTTTGCTGCGTGCGTTGCTGCCAGCGCTTGACGGCCATGGCGCGCTGGTCGATTCGCTCGGCCGCGCGCTGGTGCCGACGCCGCCGACCGAGACCGCGAACGGTGGCTATATCGCCGATGGCTATGATGCTGCGCTCGATGAACTGCGGCGGCTGGGCGGCGACGGTCGCCGCGCGATCGCCGCGCTCGAAGCGCGCTATCGCGAACAGACCGGCATCGGCGCGCTCAAGATCCGCCATAATGGCGTGCTCGGCTATCATGTCGAAGTGCCCGCCCGCGCGGCGGACTCGCTGATGCAACCCGATAGCGGCTTCACCCATCGCCAGACGCTGGCCGGGGTCGTGCGCTTCAATTCGATCGATCTGCACGAACAGGCGAGCCGCGTGGCGCAGGCGGGCGCGCATGCGCTGGTCGCGGAAGCCGCGCATCTGGAGGAACTGATCGGCGCGGTGCTGGCGCGCAAGGCGGAGATTGCGCAGGCCGCCGCCGCGCTCGCCCGGCTCGATGTCGCGGCGGCGCTGGCGGAACGCGCGGCGGAGGGCGGCTGGGCGCGGCCCCGCTTCGTGCCCGGCCGCTGCCTCGACATCATCGGCGGCCGCCATCCGGTGGTGGAGGACGCGCTGCGCAAACAGGGCCAGGCGTTTGTGGCCAATGACTGCCGATTGGGCGAGGATGACCGGCTGTGGCTCGTCACGGGTCCCAATATGGGCGGCAAGTCGACGTTTTTGCGGCAGAATGCGCTGATCGTCATCCTGGCGCAGGCGGGCGGCTTCGTACCGGCGAGCGCGGCGACGCTGAGCCTGGTCGACCGCCTGTTCAGCCGGGTCGGCGCGTCCGACAATCTGGCGCGCGGGCGATCCACCTTCATGGTCGAGATGGTCGAGACCGCCGCGATTCTGGCGCAGGCGACAGACCGCAGCTTCGTCATTCTGGACGAGGTCGGGCGCGGCACGTCAACCTATGACGGGCTGGCGCTCGCCTGGGCGGTGGTGGAGGCGGTGCATGAGGTCAACCAGTGCCGCTGCCTGTTCGCGACCCATTATCATGAGCTGACCCGCCTCGCCGAGACGCTGGGCGCGCTATCGCTGCACCATGTTCGCGCGCGCGAATGGAAGGGCGATCTCGTGCTGCTGCACGAACTGGCGCAGGGTCCGGCCGATCGCAGCTACGGCCTTGCCGTGGCGCGGCTTGCGGGGGTGCCGTCCGCCGTGCTGAAGCGCGCGAAGGATGTGCTGGCGCGGCTGGAGGCGGGCAAGGCGAAAACCGGGGGAATCGCGGCGGGCCTCGACGATCTGCCGCTGTTCGCCGCCGCCATGGCCGCGCAGGAGGAAGCAGTCGATCCGCTGCGCGCGGCGCTGGACGGGATCGATGCCGACAGCCTGTCACCGCGCGAGGCGCTCGAACAGCTATACCGGCTGAAACAACTGGCCGCAGCGCGCAACGACGATTAGCGCTTTTATTCTCCGCATTTTCCGAGCCAGCAGATGATTACATCTGGTTTGAAAATGCTCTAGACGAGCGCCATGGTCATGCAATTCCCCGCTCTGGGATCGCGCCGGGCGATCATCGACCGGCGCGCGATATCCGACAGCATCAACGCTCTGGCCCACACGCACAGGGGCGATCCGATGCTGCTGCGCGGGCTGATCGTCAGGGAACTCAAGGCCGCACTCGATCAGGGGCGGGTGGAGGTCGCGCGGCGGCTGGACGCCAAGCCGACGCGCGGGCGCGAGGCGGTGAGCGCCTTCGCCTTTCTGGTCGACCAGATATTGCGGCTGCTTTACGATGCGACCACGCACCATCTTTATCCCTCCGGCAATCGCAGCACAGGCGAGCGGATCGCCCTGATCGCGGTCGGCGGCTATGGCCGGGGCGAGATGGCGCCGCATAGCGATGTCGACATCGCCTTCATCACCCCGTGGAAGCCGACCGGATGGACCGAGCAGATCATCGAATCGATGCTCTATTCGCTTTGGGACCTGGGCCTCAAGGTCGGGCACAGCAGCCGGTCGATCGACGAGACGATACGGATGGCGAAGGCCGACCTGACGGTGCGCACCGCCCTGCTGGAAGCGCGCTTCGTCTGGGGTGATCGGGCGCTGTACGAGGAAATCGCGACCCGGTTCGACGCCGATATCATGCAGGGCACGGCGCGCGCGTTCGTGACCGACAAGCTCGCCGAGCGCGAGGCGCGGCACAAGCGCATGGGCGACAGCCGCTATGTGGTCGAACCCAATGTGAAGGAAGGCAAGGGCGGGCTGCGCGATCTGCATACGCTGTTCTGGATCGGCAAATATGTCAATCGCGTCCGGTCCGTCGCGGAACTGGTCGACGCCGGCCTGTTGACGACGAGCGAATTGCGGCAGTTTCAGCGGGCGGAGGATTTTCTGTGGGCGGTGCGATGCCACCTGCACATGATCACCGGCCGCGCCGAAGACCGGCTGACCTTCGACCTCCAACTCGAAACAGCGACCCGCATGCATTTTACCGGCCGCCACGGGCGATCGGGCGTCGAGCGCTTCATGCGCTATTATTTCCTGAACGCGAAGATCGTCGGCGATCTGACCGCGGTGTTCCTCGCCCATCTGGATGACCAGATGGCAGCGCGCGGGCGGCGTTATATCCCCCAATTTCTGCGCCGGCCCAAGAAGCTCGACGGCTTCACGCTCGATCGCGGTCGCCTGTCCTTGCCGAGCGACGATTTTTTCCGCGCCGACCCGGTACGGCTGATCGAAATCTTTGCCGTCGCCGACAAGCATGGCCTGTCGATCCACCCGAGCGCGATCCGCGCCGCGAGCCGGGATGCCGGCCTCATCACCGCGAAAATCCGCAAGGATGCGCGCGCCAACGCCGCTTTCATGGAAGTGCTGACCTCGCCGCGTGACCCGGAAACCGTGCTGCGCTGGATGAACGAATCCTCGGTATTCGGCCGTTTCGTGCCCGACTTCCGCCGGGTCGTGGCGCAGATGCAATTCGACATGTATCATCATTATACGGTGGATGAGCATACCATTCGCGCGGTCGGCCTGCTGGCGCGGATCGAAAAAGGCGAACTGCGCGAAGATCATCCGCTGGCGAGCGAATTGATGAGCAAACTGCTCTCACGCCGGGTCCTCTATGTTGCGGTTTTGCTGCACGATATCGCCAAGGGGCGCGGTGGCGACCACAGCCAGTTGGGCGAGGAAGTCGCACTGCACCTGTGCCCCCGGTTCGGCCTGACCCCGGCCGAAACCGAAACCGTCGGCTGGCTGGTGCGCTATCATCTGCTGATGTCGGCCACGGCGTTCAAGCGCGATCTGGCCGATTACAAGACGATCCTCGATTTCGTGGAAGTGGTGCAGAGTCCCGAGCGGCTGCGGCTGCTACTGTGCCTGACGGTGGTCGATATCCGCGCGGTGGGACCCGGCGTGTGGAACAGCTGGAAACGACAGTTGCTGGGCGATCTTTATGAAGCGGCGGAGGAATTGCTGCGGCTCGGCCACAAACAGAAAGGTCGCAGCGACAGGGTGATGGCCAAGCAGCAGACGCTGCAACGGGCGCTGGGCTTGCCTGACCCCGATTTCGATACGCTGCGCCGGCGCTTGCCCGAATCCTACTGGATTGCCGAACCGGAAGATATTTTGATCCATAATGCGCAACATATCCTGGCATCCGGCGACTCCCAGCTCGCCATTGCTGCGCAATATTATCCGCAGCGCGGCGCAACATTGGTGACGGTCTACGCCGCCGATCATCCGGGTTTGTTCTACCGGATCGCGGGTGCGATCCACCTGGCTGGCGGCAACATCATCGACGCGCGCATCCATACGACCCGCGATGGCGTCGCGATCGACAATTTCCTGGTGCAGGACCCGTTGGGCGGCGCATTCCACAGTCCCGAACAGCTCGCCCGGATCAAGGCGGCGATCACCGATTCGCTCGCCAACCGGCACCGGATGATTACCAAGCTGGAAGCCCGTCCCCTGCCTCGCACCCGCGCCGAGGCGTTTCATATCGTGCCCAATGTGCTGATCGACAACAAGGCGTCGAACCGTTTCACCGTGCTGGAAATCAACGCGCGCGACCGCCCTGCCCTGCTCTTCAGCCTCGCCAACGCCCTGTTCCAGTCGAAGGTCACGGTGCACAGCGCGCATGTCGCCACCTATGGCGAGCGCGCGGTCGACACATTTTACGTGACCGACCTGCTGGGCGGTAAAATTGAAGGCAAGGCCCGGCTCCAGACGCTCGAACGGCGCATGCTGGAAGCGGCAGGCAGTGAAGTCAGCGAATCGCTCGAACGCGCCTGAGGTCCGCTCAGCCGATCGTCATGACATCGCCGGGCGCCAGCAGGGGCAGCAGGCGCAGCATGTCCGCACGGTCGATCGCGACGCAGCCAGCGGTGGGCCGTCCTTCCGACAGATGGAAGAAGATGGCGCTGCCATGGCCCGCCACGGGCGGCGCATCATTATGGCCCAGCACCACGATCACATCATAAGCGCCATCGTCGCGGCACAGGCTTTCGGCAGAAAAGGGCCGGGGCAGCCAGACCGGGCGGTTATAGGCGGGATCGGCAGGATCATCCGACCAGCCGTCATCGGGCCGAATCCAGCGCCATGGCAGTTGCAAATCCAGAGGAGTGGCTGCCCCCGGCCGCAATAACACACCCCGCAACGGCCAGATGCCGACCGGCGTGCAGCCGTCGCCCTCGCGCTTGTCCCCCGCCACGCACAGGCCGCCGCGACCGATCGTGCAGGCCATGTCGAGATCGCCCAGCCGCAGGCGGCCAGCGCCGCCATCGACCCGGATCACGCTCATAGCTGGTGGCCGGTCCGGTCGCGCTTGGTCGCGAGATAGCGTTCATTATGGGGATTGGACGGCAGGATGATCGGCAGGCGCTCCTGCACATGGATGCCCGCCGCCTCCAGTCCCGCCACTTTATTGGGATTGTTGGTGAGCAACCGGACCGTGCCGATGCCGAGCAGGTCCAGCATCCGCGCCGCGACCGAAAAATCGCGCGCGTCGATAGCGAAGCCCAACCGGACATTGGCATCGACGGTGTCGAAGCCCTGATCCTGCAAGGCGTAGGCGCGCAGCTTGTTGACGAGGCCGATGCCGCGTCCCTCCTGCCGCAGATAGAGCAGGACGCCCCATGGCGCGTCGGCGATCTTATGCAGCGCCTCGTGCAATTGCGGCCCGCAATCGCATTTGAGGCTGCCGAGGACATCCCCGGTCAGGCATTCGCTGTGCAAACGCACCACCGGCGGCGACGCATCGCGCTGGCCGACGATCAGTGCGACATGCTCGCGCGGTTCTTCCGGGCTGCGGAACGCGACGATCTCGGCGCTCTGGCTCGCGGAAACCGGCAATTGCGCGCGCGTGGCGATCGACAGGTGGATCGCGTCGTCATAGGCGGCGATCGCCTCCGCGCTTACCTCCGCCTCATGCGCCCCGGCGTCGCCCGCCACGAAGAAGGCGGGGAGGATTCCGGCCAGCCGGGCGAGTCGCAAAGCGGCCTTCGCGGCATCCGGCGCGGATACCGGTTTGGCCGTGAATGGCCCCTTGAGCGGCGAGCCGAGATCGCGCACCGGATCGGCGATCGCGGTGGCGACGTCGCGATCGATCCAGGGCGAGCGCGCAATCAGCACCGGCATGTCGGGGTCGGCCGCCGCGCGCTGGTTGGCGAGCTTGAGCGTCTGCGCCCGGCTCGCGGCAATGAGGATGTCCGCAGTCCCCGCCGGGTCGAACATCGCCAGCGTCACGGCGTCGGCGCCCTCCACCGCCATCAGGCGCAAGGCGCCGTCGGCGGCCTGCACCGTCACGGTCCAGCCGCGGCGCAATGCGTCGATGGCGCGGGCGGCGTCGCGGCCGTTCATGCGCGACGGTCGATCAAAAGGCGAACTCGGTGATGATCGGCACATGGTCGGATGGGCGAGTCCAGCCGCGTGCCGGCTCGACGACATGATGGCCGACCGCCTTTTGCGCGACATCGGCGGTCATCCACATATGGTCGAGCCGCCGGCCCCGGTCCGATTCCACCCAGTCCTTTGCGCGATAGCTCCACCAGGTATAGAGCCGCTGCGGCGCGGGAAAGAAATGCCGGCCGATATCGACCCAGTCGTTCGACGCCTGTAACCGCGCCAGGATTTCACATTCCTGCGGCGTATGGCTGACCACGCCGAGCAGTTGCTTATGGCTCCATACGTCGCATTCTAGCGGGGCGATGTTGAAGTCGCCGGTCAGGATCGTCGGCTGATCGTCCAGCGCGGCTGACCATTGGATCATCCGTTCGAGGAAATCGATCTTCTGGCCGAATTTGGGATTGAGATCGCGATCGGGAATGTCGCCGCCCGCCGGCACATAGACATTTTCAATCCGCACGCCATTGTCGAGCCGCACGCCAATATGGCGCGCTTCGCCATTGGCCTGCCAGTCGAACCGATCATCCTCATGCATCGGCACCTTGCTGAGAATCGCGACGCCATGATGCATCCGCTGCCCGTTCAGCATCTGATAGACATAGCCACGTTTGCGGAACAGATCGGCGGGGAAGATGTCGTTCACCACCTTGGTTTCCTGAAGGCACAGGATATCCGGGGCTTGCTCGACCAGGAAATGATCGACGATGTCTACGCGGGCGCGAACGCTGTTGATGTTCCAGGATGCGACGCGGAGAGTCTGTGCCATGCTGCTCCCCTAGGAGCGTCAAACTGGCCGCGCAAGAGCCAGACAGTCTGCTGCAACGCACGCCGGACAAGGTAAGACCCCCGCTCCGGGGGCATGGAACGGGGGTCTCGATCGCGCCCTTGAAGCGCTTCGCGATGCGGACTGCTACCGGGTAACAGGGGGGAAATCCCGGTGATCGTCCGCGTCGTCCAGCTCTAGATAGCGGTCGTCATATGAGCGGCAGATGAACGATTTCCGCCATTTTTCGGCCCGTCGCATCCCTAGCCCGGTTCATCACCCACCCGGACGGCCTCTGGGCCGAGGATCGGTCCAGCGAAACGCCGAATCGGGAATAGGCACGCCGTAACGCTGGTTCGCCAGCCTTACCGCGGTGCGGTTATTCTGAGAATCGAGCGCCACCCAGCCATAGAGGGTCAGACCGGCCGGAGCGGCGGCCTCCCGTTTGAAGATGAGCGTGATCGTCCCGAATTCGGGCCGTTTGGGATCGCGCGCCTGAACGCTCAAAACGCTGGGATCGCCGGTCGGCACCGTCTTGGCGAAGCGCGACAGGTCCTTGGATGGATCGAGCAGCGCGCCCAGCGGCGAACTGCCGATCGGCCAGCGCTGGACCTGCCGGACCTCATAATCGATCATGATGAGCGCCTTGCCATCGCCCACGATCAACAGGGGCACGCCCTTTTGATATTGAAAGCGGATCTTGCCCGGCTGGAGCAGGGTCAGCTTGCCGGTCAGGGTCTGGCCATTACGATCTGTCTGCGAAAAATCGGCGGTCATCGATTTGACCGAACGGATATAGTCATTGACCTGACCGATGTCGGACGAAACCGCCTGTTGCGCGATCGCAGTGCCGACCGGGAGCGGGAAAAGGGCAAAGGCGAGGGCCAAAGCGGGCTGCGCGAGGATGCGCTTCATGGGATCTTCTCCGGATTGTTCGGTCTGACAGGATAGAAGTCGGGCTTGAACCCGCTGTGAACCCGCTCGTTCCGGCAAAGCAACAGCCGCGAGCGCCGCGGCGGGCGCAATATCAAAAAAAAGGCCGGTCCAAAGACCAGCCTATGAAAGTTTTAGGAGAGGATGCCTGAAAGGCCTGACCCTATTGCCGCACCGGGGTGGGTGCTGCAAATGCGAACAACTCATAAGCAGTTGCGTTTTTCACAACCATGGTTCGCGATCATAACGGATTGCCATTTTCATCGCGCAACACCTCGCGGCGGCCGACATGGTTGGGCGCGCCGACCAGACCTTCTTCCTCCATCCGCTCGATCAGGCGGGCCGCGCTGTTATAGCCGACGCGCAACTGGCGCTGGAGCCAGCTGGTCGAGGCTTTCTGGTTTTCGAATACGAGCTGGCACGCCTTGCGGAACAGCTGCGCGTCCGGGCTGTCGTCGCCCAGATCCACGCCGTCGAGCGCGAAACTGCCTTCCTCCGGCTCTTCGGTGACGGCCTGGATATAGTCGGGCTGGCCTTGCGCGCGCCAGTGATCGGCAACCACCCGCACTTCATCGTCGGACACGAAGGGGCCATGCACGCGGGTCAGGCCCTTGCCGCCATGCATATAGAGCATGTCGCCCTTGCCCAGCAGTTGTTCGGCGCCCTGTTCGCCCAATATGGTGCGGCTGTCGATCTTCGACGTCACGAAGAAGCTGATGCGGGTCGGTAAATTGGCCTTGATGACGCCGGTGATGACGTCGACCGACGGACGCTGGGTCGCGAGGATCAGGTGGATGCCCGCCGCCCGCGCCTTTTGCGCCAGCCGCTGGATCAGGAATTCGACTTCCTTGCCCGCCGTCATCATGAGGTCGGCGAGTTCGTCCACCACCACCACGATCTGCGGCAACGGCTGGAAATCGAGCTGCTCCTCCTCATAGATCGGCTTGCCCGATTCAGGGTCATAGCCGGTCTGGACACGGCGGCCGAGCGGCTTGCCCTTGGCCTTGGCGGCACGCACCTTCTCGTTATAATTGGCGAGGTTGCGAACGGAAATCGACGCCATCATGCGATAGCGATCCTCCATCTGCTCGACCGCCCATTTAAGCGCGCGGATCGCCTTTTGCGGCTCGGTCACGACCGGCGAGAGCAGATGCGGGATGTCGTCATAGGTCGACAGTTCCAGCATTTTGGGATCGATCATGATGAGGCGTAGCTGATCGGGCGTCATGCGGTAAAGCAGCGACAGGATCATGGCGTTGAGACCGACCGACTTGCCCGACCCGGTGGTGCCCGCGATCAGCAGATGCGGCATCGGCGCCAGATCGGCGATGATCGGTTCGCCCGAGATATTCTTGCCAAGGATGATCGGCAGCGTCGCTTCGGCGCCGAACTCCTCGGAGGTGATGAGTTCGCGGAAGGACACGCCTTCGCGATGGGCATTGGGCAATTCGATGCCGATGACGGTGCGGCCGGGAATGGTCGCGACGCGGGCCGAAAGCGCCGACATGTTGCGGGCGATGTCGTCGGCCAGGGCGATCACCCGGCTCGCCTTGATGCCAGGCGCCGGTTCCAGCTCATACATGGTGACGACCGGACCGGGGCGAACCTCAACGATGTTACCCTTCACATGAAAGTCGTCGAGCACGGATTCGAGGAGGCGGGCGTTGCGTTCCAGCGCCGCCTTGTCGATCTTGCCAGCCTGCGGCGGCGGCACAGGGTTGAGCAGATCGGGCGATGGCAGCGAGCTGTTACCGAACAGATCGTCCTGCGACACCGGGGCCATCAGGCGCTGCGCCGGGGCGGGCTTGGGGGTCTGGATCGTGATCGGCGGCTTGGGTTCGTTCGATACGGTCTTGCGCGGCGTGATGATACGGTCCGCCTCGGACTCGTCCGCCTGCTCTTCTCCACTGACGAAGGCCAGAGTCGGACGCGGGAGGCTTAGGCGCGGCAGACTCGGACGGCGCAACGCGATGATCGGCTTTTCCAGCGCCAGGCTGCGATAGCAGATCAAAAGCCCCGTGATGGATGAGAGGATGACGATGATTCCGGTGATCCACCCCTGCCCCGCTGCAGGGGCCTGCGCGGTCAGGCTCATGATGCCTTTTGCACTCACCAGGGCGACGATGCCGCCCCATCCGGCGGGAAGCCCCACCAGCGGATCACGCTGAAACAAGGACAGCGCAAGGCCGATGAGAAGGATGCCGAACAGGCATTTGCCGAATTGCCGCTTCCATCCCGCCATATCCTGATCGCCCCACAGCCGGCGGGCGGTGATCGCCATCAGCGGCAGCAGCAGCGCGACGGGCACGCCCAGCAGCCAAAGCAGAAAATCGGCGGTCCATGCGCCGGGGGCCTGCATGATATTCTGCACATGGTCGCCGGCCACCGTGTTCATGGACGGATCGCTCGGCACATAGCTGAGCAGCGACAGGGCCAGGAACAGCGTCGCCAGCACCAGCGCGATCGCACCGATCAGCGCGCCGCTGCGCATCAGGCTGCGCTTGAGCATTTCGCGCCATTCCGGCGCGCGCTTCACTCCGCGGCTGACAGCCATCGTCCCTCTTGTCCCCCAAATGTTCCGTTTCGGCACAATGAACCCGGCGGTGAGTCCGCGTCAACCCCGGCGCGTCCTCGACCCGTCGCAGAGACTGTTTGCTTCACGCAAGGCCGGGTTCCACATGCGGCGCGATGCCGGGGCGGGCCGCTGCGGCGAGCAGACAGGCGACGACGATCAGTGCGGCGCCCGCCACCGTGGCGAGCGTCAGCGTCTCGCCGAACACCAGCCATCCCATCAGCGCCGCCCAGACGAAGGCGCTATATTCGATCGGGATCAGCCGCTGCGCCTCGGCCCGTGCATAGGCCCAGGACAGTGCCGCCAGCGACGTGAAGGCCAGCGCCGCCGCGGCGAAAATCAACGGAATCGCGGGGAGTGGGGGCAACCGGGCGTAGAAGGGCGCGCCCAGCGCATAGACCGCCAGCATCACCAGATGCTGAAAGCAGGCGACTTCCACGGGTGAGGCGAGTTGCGCCTGCTGCCGTTGAAGAATGAGGTTCCATGCGAAGAGGACGGCGGAGAACAGCACGGCCGCCGCGCCCAGCAGCGCGTCGGCGTCATAGTTGCCGCGCAGCCGCCCCGACAGGATGATACCCACGCCGATCAGGCCCAGGAGGGAAGCGCCGATCGCCTGCCGTCCGATCCGCTCCTGAAGCAACAGCGCCGCCAGATAGAGCGCCACCAGCGGCGCGATGAAGGACAGGGCGATCGCCTCCGCCAGCGGCATCCGCATCAGCGCCCAGAAGAACATCCCTGCCATTCCCGCGACCACCGTCCCGCGCAACAGGTGTAATCGGAGCGCAGCGCGGGAAGGCCACGGCCGGCGCGTGACGCGCATCAGAATGATGCCCAGAGTCGATCCCGCCAGCGCCCGCCAGAACAGGGCATTATAAAGGCCGATACCAAGGCTGAGCCCCTTCATCGCCGCATCCATCACGGAAAACAGCGCAACGCCGACACAACAGACGGCGAAAGGAATGGCAAAGGATCGCTGCATGGGGAGCGGCGTTATTCCGCCGCCTGCGCCTGCCCTGCGTCGGTGCTTTGCGCTTCCAGCGCCGCCGCCTCGATCTCCGCCGCTCTCGCTTCCACCAGACCGACGATATGATCGACCAGACCCTCGTCATGGATCGTGTGGTCGGTGATGCCCGACAGATAGACCATATGCTTGCCCGCCCCGCCGCCCGTCAGGCCGATATCGGTCTCGCGCGCCTCGCCGGGACCGTTGACCACGCAGCCCAATACGGACAGCGACAGCGGCGTGTTGATATGTTGGAGCCGTTCCTCCAGCGCCTGCACGGTGCGGATGACGTCGAAGCCCTGCCGCGCGCAACTGGGGCAGGAAATGACCTTCACCCCGCGCGTGCGGATACCGAGCGATTTCAGTATCTCGTAGCCGACGCGCACTTCCTCCTCCGGCTCGGCCGACAGCGAGACCCGGATGGTGTCGCCGATCCCCGCCCACAACAGATTGCCGATACCGATCGCGCTCTTGACCGTGCCGCCGATCAGCCCGCCCGCCTCGGTGATGCCCAGATGGAGGGGACAATCGACCGCCTCGGCAAGCTGCATATAGGCCGCGACCGCCAGGAACACGTCGCTGGCCTTCACCGCGACCTTATATTCGTGGAAATCCTGATCCTGGAGCAGCTTGATATGGTCGAGCGCGCTTTCCACCAGCGCTTCGGGACAGGGTTCGCCATATTTTTCCAGTAGCTGCCGTTCCAGCGAACCAGCGTTGACGCCGATGCGGATCGCGCAGCCATTGGATTTGGCCGCATCGACCACTTCCTTGACCCGCGCCTCGCTGCCGATATTGCCCGGATTGATACGCAGGCAGGCCGCGCCCGCATCGGCTGCCTCCAGCGCACGTTTGTAATGGAAATGGATGTCGGCGACGATCGGCACGCGCGCGGCGCGGACGATCTGTTTGAGCGCGGCGGTCGATTCCTCGTCTGGGCAGGACACGCGGATGATATCGACACCGGCATCCTCGCAGCGGCGAATCTGGTCGATCGTCGCCTTCACATCATGAGTCAGGGTGTTGGTCATGGTCTGCACCGTCACCGGCGCGCCGCCGCCCACCGGCACATTGCCGACCATGATCTGGCGCGAGGTCCGCCGCGCAATATCGCGCCAGGGACGCAAGCCGGGATTATGATCGGACATGACAGGGAGGCTCCAGATGCTCGGAAGCCTCTATAAGACTTAAGAGTATGTTTGGAAATGCGCGGAAGAGCGCATTTCATGAGACCGCACCAAAGGCGCATTTCCAAACAACAGCTAAATGCGTCGGTTAGAAGCGCGCTGTCAGTGATGCCGCGATCTGATCGGCATTGCCGCTGGCTTGCGAACGCGTAATCGCGGTCCCAGCGGAATAATGGTCGATCCGAACGATGTCGGCTTTTGCCACGAACACATGGGCATAGCTGAGGTTCAGGGCGAGGGCACGAGAGGCGTTCCACGTGGCGCCGCCGGTCAGCCAGACGCGGTCGCCATCAGGCACCCGCGTCGTCAGCAGCTGTTTGTTGGTCGGCGTCCGGTCGAACATCGTTCCCGCCCGCAGGGTCAGCGCCGGGCTGACATCATATTCCCCGCCGACGCTGGCGCTGTAACTGTCATGATAGCGCAGATCCTTGACCGACATGCCGGCGGCGGTGGTGATGGCGATATTCTTGAACCGCGACCAATTATACCAGCGCCCGGTCAGCATCGCCCGCAGCCGCGGCGTCAGGCTGTGAGTCATGCTGACCGTGACGATGTCAGGCAGATCGAGCGGGGCCGTGAGAGAGAGCGGTCGCGTGAGATATGATGGCAGTGACGGGCCGGACAGGGTCTGATCCCCCTCCACCCGATGCGTCATCCGCGAGCGGTAATGGATGCCCAGATTGGTCCCGCCCTTGGTATAGAAAAGACCGGCGTTCCAGCCGAACGACCAGTCATGCCCCTTCGCCGTCACCAGAAGATCGTGCATCGATCCCGGCAGGAAGCTCGACGATGCGGGAGGATTGAACGGCACACCGATCAGGGCCGGATTGGGCACGGCATTGGTCAGCGTCACCTTCACATATTGCACGTCGACGCCGCCGCCGACCGAAAGGGAGTCGGTAAGCTTATAGGCCAGCGACGGCTGAATATTATAGGTTTTGAGATCGGTGTAGACACTATCGTAGCGGCCGAAAAAAGCATCGCCATAATCGAGCTTCAGGCCGAAGGGCGCATTGACGCCGATACCCAGCCACAGCCGCTGGCTCAGCTGTGCGGTGGCATAGAAGCTGGGAATCGGAATGACCTTGTCAAACGGATTGCCTCCATCAGTGCCGGTGATCGGTGCGGAGCGAGGCACAACGGGAAAGCCCAGGATAGGGAGTGTAGCAGGCCGGTTTTCGGTCGCGCTCGAACCCCGATTCGCCTGATGGGCGGACGCCATCAGCGCGACCCCGCCCACCGATGTTTGGATGCCGGGCAGATTGGTCATTGCCGCCGGATTGAAATAAACCGTCGAGGGATCATCGCCTGCTGCCGCAGCGCCGGCCATGGCGCGCCCCGTTTCCTTGGGCGACAGTTCCTGAAGATAGAAGCCACCCGCCAACGCCTGGACGGGAATAGCGAGCGAAGCGGAAAGCAATATTGCAGCAAGTGAGTGGCGGCGAACCGACATAAACCATCCTCTGTCATCAACAAAACGGAGCGCCTGACCGCCTAAATCGGCCCAAGACGAAGGAGGAGATGGTAGCTGGATTAGGGTTAATAGAGCGTCAAAACGGACCTCTGCGCGCAATTGGGCGCAACGGAAATGCAGGTCAGCAGATAAAAAAAGGCCGCCCCGAAGGACGGCCTGTAAAGTTTTAGGAGAGGATGCCTGAAAGGCGATTTCCTTTTGCAGCGCAGCAAAGTGCATCGCAAATGCGAAAAATGTCGCGCGATTGCAAAAGATGCAATCGTTTGTTCCAACCTCCCATTCCGTAACGGAAATCACGAACAGCGAGGTTGAAGAAATTTTAACCCAAACTCAAATCGCCGCCGGACGCGCTACCGCCCCGCCGTAGACCCGCTTCGGCGAGTTGTGCGTCGATTCGCGCCAACAGCCGGTCCAACCCTTCCCGGCTGGTCGATTCGGCTCGCGCGGTCAGCATGTCCTGCGTGTTGGACGCGCGCAGCAACCACCAGCCGTCGGGCGTCCGGACGCGGACGCCGTCAATGTTCATCATATCCGCGCCCGCAGCCCGCAGACGCTCTCCAATCTCCGCCATCACCGCGAATTTGCGGCTCTCGGGCACAGGAAAGCGAAGCTCGGGCGTATTCACCATGAGAGGCATCACGTCCCGCAGCGCCGTGACGCTTCGACCCAGCACCGTGGCGGCACGAATCAGGCGGACGGCGGCGTAAAGACCATCGTCGAACCCGTAATAGTCATCAGCAAAGAAGATATGGCCCGTCATCTCGCCGGCCAGTGGGCTGCCTGTCTGCTTCATTTTGGACTTGATGAGGCTGTGGCCCGTCTTCCACATCAGCGGGCACCCGCCCAGTTCGGCAATATGGTCGAACAACGCCTGGCTTGCCTTCACATCGGCGATAATCGTGGCGCCGGGCGCCTCTTTCAGCACCAGTTCCGCGAAAATTCCGAGCAGTTGATCACCCCAGATGATCCGCCCCTGCCCGTCGATCACCCCGATCCGGTCGCCGTCGCCATCGAAGGCCACGCCGAAATCGAGCTTTCTGGTGAGGACGAGCGACCGCAGATCCGCCAGATTCCGCTCTTCGGTGGGATCGGGATGATGATGGGGAAAATTTCCGTCTATATCGGTGAACAACAGATGATGCTCACCGGACAGCAATTGCGTCAGTTTCTCGACCACCGGACCGGCCGCGCCATTGCCCGCATCCCAGCCGATGCGGAAAGCGCCGCCGTCGAACCCGTCCATCAGCCGGGCGACATAGCGGTCCATGATATCGAGATTGTCGCTGCCTCCCGCGCCCTCCGCCCAGTCACCGGCGGCGGCCATCGCCCCCATATTGCGGATATCCTCCCCGAAAAACGGGCGATGCTGAAACACCAGCTTGAAGCCATTATGATCGGGGGGATTATGGCTGCCTGTTATCTGGATGCCGCCATCTACCTCGGCCGTCATTTCGGCATAATATAGCATCGGCGTAGGGCCAAGGCCGATGCGCAGCGCGTCGATGCCGCTATCGCATAGACCCAGCACCAGCGCCGCTTCGAGCGCCTGCGACGTCAACCGCCCGTCATAGCCGACCGCAACCCGCGATCCACCGGCTCGCCCGATCAGGGTGCCGAACGACCGGCCGACCGCATAGGCATCCGCCACCTCCAATGTTTCGCCGACGACGCCGCGCATATCATATTCGCGCAACAGGCTCGGATGGAAGATGTGGCTCATGACAGTCCTGTGGTCAGCGATCGCGCCCGTCCTGCGCACTCAGCAGCAGGTCGCGCGCGGCGTTGATCTGCGCCGCCAGCGCCTGCGTGCCGCCGCGATCGGGATGGACCGATGCGATGAGCCGCCGATGCGCGGCCCGGATAGCGTCGGCGTCCGCACCCGGAGCAAGCCCCAGCAGCGCGCGGGCGCTGGCGAGATCATCCACCGGCGCAGCGGAGCGGATGCGGGCCTTGCGCGCGCGCCGCCCTGTCTGCGCCAGAAAGAACAAGCTTGCGCCAAGCAGCAGTGGCGCGCCAGCCAGCGGCTTGCCCTTGGCCGCCATCACCGCGCCGACCAGCGCCACGCCGAGCGTCATCCCGTCCTTCATCGTCATCCCCTGCAATCGCCCGGTCCAGATCAGCCAGACCGCCAGCCCGGCCAGCAGCAGGGCGAGCAGCCCCATCAGGCCGCGCCGGCCATGTCCATCGGCACGGCGTCGGCGCGCATCGGCAGCGCAAGGCCCGCGACCATCTCGCGCAGTTCCTGCCGTGCGGCAATGTGGCTGACGCCCAGATCGCCAAGCTGGCCCTTGTCGAGCAAGGTCAGGCCAGAGGGGAAGAGTTCGCGGAAGATGACCCGCTCCGACAGGCCAGGAATGACGCGAAAGCCGACCCGGCGGGAGAGTTCGGCGAGCGCGTCGCCGACCCGTTTCTTGTTGCGTGCGTCATGATGCTGGACGCGGTTGCGCAGCACCACCCAGTCGATCGACACGCCGTCGGCCTTGGCTCTCGACTTGCGCGCATCGAAGATCAGTTCGGAATAGAAAGACAGCCGCTTGACCTTGAAGGTTTCGGCGTCGACCTGACCAATCAGATCGAAATCGACGAAACTGTCGTTCATCGGCGTGACCAGCGTATGGGCGCGGGCCGCCATGTGACGGGCGAAGGCGTCGTCGCGGCCGGGGGTATCGACGATCAGGAAATCCCGGTCCTGCGCGACCGCCGCTACCTCGTCCTCCAGCGCGGCGATGCTGTCGCCACGCAGCACGGCGAAGTCAGGCGCGGGAAGGGGAACGGATCGACGGCGCGCAGTTTCGGCGCGATTTTCCATATAACGGGTAACGGTGCGCTGACGCGGATCGAGGTCGATCATGCCGACGCGATGTCCCAGCACGGTGAGCGCGATAGCGGTATGAACCGCCGTCGTCGATTTGCCGGTGCCGCCTTTTTCGTTGGCGAAAACGATCATATGCGGCTGTGCGTTCGCCATCGGACCCCTGATAACCCCTTCATCGTCGCAATGATCGTTGACGCTCGCGCCGGGCCATGCCAGCCGAGAGATCGCCTTGCCCCCTGCCCTTATCGGAGCCCCTCGTCCCGTGCAAATCCTCCGTGACCTGACCGCCCTTCGCGCCGCCGTTCGGAGCCTGCGCGACGATGGGAAATCGCTCGCGCTGGTGCCGACCATGGGGGCGCTGCATGACGGGCATATGGCGCTGGTCGAGGAAGCGCGGCGGCGGGCGGATCATGTCGTCGCATCGATTTTCGTCAATCCAAGACAGTTCGGTCCCAATGAAGATCTGGCCGCCTATCCGAGACGGGAGGCGAAGGATGCGCAGATGCTGGCCGCGGCAGGGGTCGACATCCTCTGGGCGCCGTCGGTTGAAGTCATGTATCCGGCGGGGTTCGCCACCAATATCTCCGTGGCTGGCGTGGCCGAAGGACTGGACGGCGCCGCGCGGCCGGGCCATTTCGACGGGGTTGCAACCGTCGTGACCAAGCTGTTCAATCAGGTCCGGCCCAACATCGCGATCTTTGGCGAGAAGGATTATCAGCAACTGGCCGTGATCCGGCGGATGGTCGCCGATCTCGATCAGGATATCGAGATTGTCGGCCTGCCGACGCAGCGGGCGGAGGATGGCCTCGCTTTGTCATCCCGCAACGCCTATCTGACCGGGCAGGAGCGTCAGGATGCGCTGGCGCTGCCGCGCGCGCTGGGCGAGGCGAAGCGGCTGATCGAGAAGGGAAGCGGCGTCGAGGCGGCAATCGCCCGCGCGGTCGCGATGCTGACGGCGCATGGGTTCGATCCGGTCGATTATGTGAGCCTGTGCGACGCGGCGAGTCTGGAACCGATGACCGTGCCGGACCGGCCGGCACGGCTGCTGGGCGCAGCGAAACTCGGCACGACGCGGCTCATCGACAATATCGCGGTCGATCCGGCCTGACTAAAACGGCTTTACGATCACCAGCACCACGACCACCGCGACAACGATGCCGGGGACTTCGTTGAGCAGGCGCAATTGCTTGTCGCGCAAAGGGCGTTCACCGCGCGCGAGTTTTTTAGCGTAGCCCGAAATCCAGCCATGATAGCCCGAAAGCCCGAGCACAAAGAGCAGCTTGAGGTGGAACCAGCCATAATGCCACGCGCCGATCTCCACCATCAGCATCAGGCCGAAGACCCAGACCAGCACCAGCGAGGGATTGAGGATGATCCTGAGCAGCTTGCGCTCGCGGTCGATCCAGGTGCGATCCTCGTCCGATCCCACAGCCGTTTCCTGATGATAGACGAAGAAGCGCGGCATCATGAACAGGCCCGCCATCAGGAAGATGACGAAGATCAGATGCGCGGCTTTCACCCACAGATAAGCGGCCCCGAGATACGGCATCAATCGGTCTCCTTGCCCCCGGCATGGGTATCCCGCACATAGCTAAGCAGCGCGTCGACATGCGCAATGGGCGTGTCGAGCAATATGCCATGGCCAAGGTTGAAGATATGCGGCCGTCCGGCAAAAGCAGCGCGGATCGTATCGACGGCCTGCGTCACCGCGTCACCGCCCGCGATCAGGGCCAGCGGATCGAGATTGCCCTGCACCGGCAGGCCTTGCGGCAGGACCGCATTCGCCCAGTGCGGATCGACGCTTTCATCGACGCCGATCGCATCGACCCCGGTGCCGGCGGCATAGGCGGCGAGTTTCTCGCCCGCGCCCTTGGGGAAGCCGATGATCGGCACATGCGGATGCAGCGCCTTTAATTTGCGCACGATCGCGGCGTTCGGCTGGATCACCCAGCGATCGAACTGGAGCGGGGCGAGGCTGCCCGCCCAACTGTCGAACAATTGCACGGCTTCGACGCCCGCCCTGATCTGGCCGTCGAGATAGATGACGGTCGCATCGACGATGGCGTCGATCAGTGCGCCGAAGCGCACGGGGTCGGCATAGGCCAGGCGACGAGCCGCGCCCTGATCCTTGCTGCCCTGTCCCGCGACCATATAGGTGGCGATCGTCCAGGGGCTGCCGGCAAAGCCGAGGAAGGTCACAGCGGGGTCGAGCGCTGCCTTCACCTGCCGCACGGTTTCGTACACCGCCTCGAAGCGGCTGAAATCCGGGGTGAGGGCGGACAGATCGGTTTCGGTCAGGATCGGCGCGAGGCGCGGGCCTTCGCCGGCCTCGAACCATAGATCCTGCCCCATGGCATAGGGCACGATCAATATGTCGGAAAACAGGATCGCGCCGTCGAACCCGAACCGGCGCAGCGGCTGGAGCGTGACTTCGGCGGCGGAGGGGCTGTCATAGACGAGTTCGAGGAAGCCACCCTTGTCCGCCCGCAGCGCACGATATTCAGGCAGGTAACGGCCCGCCTGACGCATCAGCCATATAGGCGGCGGCGTCACAACCTTGCCCCGCAGGACCGAAAGCAACGGCTTGGCGGAGTCCTCGCCAGGGGAAAGATCGGGTCCCGACATATATACTCTTATAGAATGATTCAGAAAGGATGATGGAGATAGTAGGGCGGTTGGCAGCGGGGTTTATGCGCAGCGCCCCGATTTGCCAACAGCTTGACTCCGCGAGGGAGCGGTTTGCCGTCCGAGTCAGTCGACTTATCCCCGCTATCCACAGGCTGTGGATGAAATTGGCGGCCTGTTGGGAGGTTGTGGACAAGATTCCGGCGAATGGGGAGCGATGGAGCCCCGCGTTTTTTTGCCGCTTTCGTCCCTTGCTTTATCCACAGCCTGCTAACAGAGATATGCAGGTGTCCCGCATCCACCTTCATCTCCTTTCGGACTCGACCGGCGAAACGCTGGAGAATATCGCCAAGGCGGCGATCGGCCTGTTTGAGAATGTGGATGCGATCCGCCATTTCTGGCCGATGGTGCGATCCGATGTCCATCTCGACCGGATCATGGAAGAGATTGCGCAAAATCCCGGCCTGGTGCTGTTCACCCTGACCAACCAGCCTTTGCGTCGCCGGCTGGAGACGCGCTGCCGCGCGCTGGGCCTGCCCCATGTCGCCGCGCTCGACAGCGTGACCGATGCGCTCTCCAACATATTGGGGCAGGAGACCCGCACCCGGCCGGGGCGCAAACATATATTGGACGAAGCCTATTTCGCGCGGATCGAGGCGATTCAGTTCACCATCGCCCATGATGATGGTGTCGGACATGAAAATTGGGAAGAAGCAGACATCCTGCTCGCGGGAGTGTCGCGCGCCTCGAAAACACCGACATCGATCTATCTCGCCAATCGCGGTTACAAGACCGCCAATATCCCGCTGGTGCCGGAATCGCCGCCGCCGCGCAGTCTCTACAGCCTGAAACATCCGATGGTCGTGGGCCTGACCGTCAGCCCCGACCGGCTGATCCAGATTCGGCGCAACCGGCTGCTTTCGCTCAACCAGGCGCCCGAGACCGCCTATGTCGACAGCGAGAAGGTCCAGGCCGAACTGGCCTTCGCCCGGCGGATGTTCGCGGACAATGGCTGGCCGGTGATCGACATGACGCGCCGGTCGATCGAGGAAGCGGCGGCGGCGATCATCAACCTGTTCAACGATCATGTGCTGGCCGAAGGCAGCGCGTCATGATCGTGCTGGCGTCGCAGAGCGCGAGCCGCCGGGCGCTGCTGGCAGCGGCGAAGGTGCCGTTCGAGGCGCTGTCGCCGGGGGTGGACGAGGAGGCGGCCAAGGAGGCTTTGCGCGCCGACGGTCTCGACGCGCGGGCGCTGGCCGATGCGCTGGCAGAGCTGAAGGCGCTCAAGGTCTCGCGCCGCGTGCCGGGCGCGCTGATCCTAGGGTGCGACCAGACGCTCAGCCTGGATGACGGGACTCAGATCGACAAGGCAGAGAATCGCGACGATGCGGCGCGGATCTTGCGGCTGTTGTCGGGGCGGGTGCATCATCTGCACAGCGCCGCAGTGATCGTGCTGAACGGCGATGCGATCTGGCGTCATATCGAGCGGGTGCGGATGACGGTGCGCCCCCTGTCGGACGCGTTCATCGACGCCTATCTGGATGATGACTGGGAGGAATGCCGCTGGTGCGTCGGCTGTTACCGGATCGAGGGGCCGGGCGCGCAATTGTTCAGCAAGGTCGAGGGCGGCCAGTTCGCGATTCAGGGCCTGCCGCTGCTGCCGCTGCTTGACTTTCTGCGTGTGCGCGGCGTTCTAGCGGCATGAGTAACGGACTTCCCTATGCCGAGGTGATCGGTGATCCGATCGCCCATAGCAAATCGCCCCTCATTCATAATTTCTGGCTGAGCGCCCTCGACATCGAGGCGGAATATCGCAAGACCCATGTGACGCCGGACGGGCTGGCCGCCTATTTTCTGGAACGGCGCGGCGATCCCGACTGGCTTGGCTGCAATGTGACGATTCCGCACAAGATCGCGGTGATGGACTATACCGACGATCCGGGCGGGGTGCGCGCACGGATCGGGGCGATGAACACCATCGCCTGCGAGACCGGCGGGCCGCTGGTCGGCACGAACACCGATGCGGGCGGCTTCCTCCAGCCGCTGTTGCGCGACCAGTGGCGAGGCAAGAGCGCGGTGCTGATCGGCGCGGGCGGCGCGGCGCGGGCACTGTTGTTCGCGCTGTCGAGTCTGGGCGTGCCCGACATCGTTGTGATGGCGCGCGACGCCGCCAAGGGACAGGCGCTGCTGGATCGCGCAGGAGTGAAGGGCCGGGTCATCGGCATGGGCGATCCGCTGCCGCCGGTCGATCTGCTCGTCAACAGCAGTCCGCTGGGCATGGTGGGGCAGGCGCCACTGGACCTGGACCTGTCGCCGCTGCCCGAAAGCGCGACCGTCTATGACATCGTCTATGCGCCGCTGGAGACGGGCTTGCTCAAGGCGGCGCGGGCGCGGGAATTGAAAACGCTCGACGGGCTGGAGATGCTGATCGGGCAGGCGGCGCTGGCCTTCGACATTTTCTTCGACGCCACCGCCCCGCGCGAGCGCGACGAGGAGTTGCGCGCTTTGCTGACGGCAGCCTGAGCGCCATGAAAATCTATGGCCTGACCGGCTCGATCGGCATGGGCAAGTCGGCGGTCGCTAATATGCTGCGGCGAGAGGGCGTGCCGCTGTTCGATGCCGACGCGCAGGTGCATATCCTGCAGGGACCGGGTGGCGCGCTGCTGCCAGCGATCGAGGCGCGCTTTCCCGGCACGACCGCGGCTAAAGGCGTCGATCGCGGGAAGCTGGGCGCGGCGGTGTTCGGCCATCCGCAGGAACTCAAGGCATTGGAGGGGATCGTCCACCCTGCCGTTCAGGCGGCGCGACGGACATTCCTGCGTCGCAACCGGGGGCGCGCCTTTGTCATCCTCGACATTCCGTTGCTGTTCGAAAAGCACGGGCAACGGCGGCTGGACGGTGTCATCGTCGTTACCGCGCCGGCATGGAAACAGCGTAAACGGGTGCTCGCCCGTCCGGGCATGACGGCGGCCAAATTCCACCGGATCCTCCGACTGCAAACACCCGACGCGCAAAAGCGCCGGCTGGCGGATCATATCATCAACACCGGGACGACATTTGCCGACACGCGAAGTCAGGTAAGGGCGCTCGTCGCTTGCCTTGGCCGCAAGACAGGCAGATAAGAGTAGGTCCGGACCAGAATCGCATGACGAGGGCAATGCGCGAGATCATTTTCGATACCGAAACGACCGGGTTCGATCCCGCTTCCGGCGACCGGATGGTCGAAATCGGATGTGTGGAACTGATCAATCGCGTGCCGAGCGGCCGGACCTTCCACGCTTATTATAATCCCCAGCGCGACATGCCGTCCGCGGCCGAGGCGGTGCATGGTCTGTCCAGCCTGTTCCTCTCCGACAAGCCGCTGTTTTTGCATGGCGTCGATGAACTGCTCGACTTTCTGGAGGACAGTCCGCTCGTCGCGCATAATGCGCGGTTCGATTTCGGTTTCCTCAATCACGAACTGCGCCTGTGCGCCCGGCCCGATATCGCGATGACGCGGATGATCGATACGGTCGCGATGGCGCGGACCATGCATCCGGGCGCCAAGCACAGCCTGGATGCGCTGTGCAGCCGCTATGGCATCGATCGCAGCCATCGCGTCAAACATGGCGCACTGCTCGACGCCGAATTGCTGGCGCAGCTTTATATCGAACTGACCGGCGGCCGTCAGATCGGCCTGGGGCTCGCACAGGAGGAGAAAGCACTTATCGACGGGGAACCGGCCGCTCTGGCCGCCGTTCGCCCCTTACGTCCCGCGCGCGTCTTTACGGCGAGCGCGGAAGAGCTGGAACGGCACGCAGCGTTCATCGCGACGCTCGATAAGCCGCTCTGGCTAGAGGGGAGCCGGGCGGCCTGATCGGCCGGGTCGGATCCCATGCCAACCGGGCCGCTGATCCGGCGACCCGGCAAGAACAAGGAGCAGGCATATGGATATTCGTGTTTCCGGGCATCAGGTCGATACTGGCGAGGCGCTCAAGGAGCATGTGTGGGCGCGGCTGGAGGCGATGGCCGAAAAATATTTTTCCCGCACGATTTCTGCGCATGTCACCTTCCGTCCCGCTCCCCACGGTGCGTTTCATTGCGATATCGTCTGCCATGTCATGACCGGCCTGATTCTGAAAGGCGCGGGCGAGGCGCAGGAGGCGCATCCCGCCTTCGATCAGGCGGCGACCAAGATCGAACGCCAGCTGGTCCGCTATATGCGTCGGCTGAAGGACCGGCACAGCCAGGCCGTGGCTGCCGAGGCGCAGCGGGTCAGCAGCTATGATCCGGAAGCGGTGGACGGCGCGGGCTACACCATCTTTGCGGGCGCGCCCGAGGAAGAGGAACCGCATGATGCGCCGCTGATCGTTGCGGAGACCCGTGTAGACATTCCCGAAGCGAGCGTATCCGATGCGGTCATGATGCTCGATCTGCGCAACACCAACGCGCTGCTGTTCCTCAATGCCGGAACCGCCGCCTATAATATGGTCTATCGCCGCCATGACGGGACGATTGGATGGGTAGAGCCGCGCGGCTGACCCCTGTCCGGCCCCGGAGCCACCAGTTGACCTTGGTCGGCGGGCGGCTTATGGGGCCGGGCTTCATTTGTCCGGGTGGCGCGCAAATCGAAAGCTGGCGCGGCTCGGCTGCGCCGGATTGACCATGGTTCATTTCAACGACATCGTTTCAGCGGACGCGCTTGCCACCGGACTTTCGGCCAATGGCAAGAAGCAGCTGTTCCAGAAGATCGCGGCGATCGCCTCGGTCGCTTATGGCCTTGCTCCCGGCGATGTCGCCGACGCGCTGTTCGAGCGGGAACGGCTGGGATCGACCGGCTTTGGTGGCGGCGTCGCCATTCCGCATGCCAAGATAGCCGGCCTGCAACAGATGCGTGGCATCGTCGTGCTGCTCGATCCGCCCCTGCCGTTCGACGCGGTCGATGAGGCACCGGTCGATATCGTGTTCGCCCTGCTGTCTCCGCTCGACAGCGGCGCCGAACATCTCAAGACATTGGCGCGGGTGTCGCGCTATCTGCGTGACGATGGCGAGATTACACGATTGCGCGGGGCGCAATCGGCCGAAGCCCTGTTCGCGCTGATCGCCGGCAGCGAGGCACGTGACGCCGCCTGATCCTGCGCCCGCCGCAACCGGCGAGGAAGCGCATTTTCGCGCCCTGGAAGCGCTCTATCGGTCGGCGCCGATCAACCGGCTGTTCCGGTCTGAACTGCGCATTCCGTCGGCTGGCCACGCCATCATCGATTTCGACGTCGATGACAGTCAATTTCATGCGGCGGGTGCGGTGCATGGCACGGTCTATTTCAAGATGCTGGACGACGCCGCCTTTTACGCCGCGAACAGTCTGGTCAGCGATCGATTCCTGCTGACCACCGCGTTCAACCTGCTGTTCACCCGGCCGATCGGCCCCGGCCGGCTGCGCGCCGAGGGCCGGTGGATCAGCGGCAAGCGGCGCGTCTATGTGGGCGAGGCCAGTCTGATCGATTCGGACGGCGAAGAGGTCGGACGCGGCACCGGCACCTTCATGCGTTCACAATATTCGCTTTCCTCTTTGCCCGGCTATGGTGACTGACCGGGGCCACGACCGGCTGACCAGCGCCATGCTGGCGGGCGTGCTTGTGCGGCGGGCGGCGGCGGCCGGAGGCTTTGCCGTGATCGTCATGAGGGGCGACTCCACTAGTGGCGTGATCCTGTTGCAACTGGTTGAAAGAGGGCGTGAAATCGGTCTGTTCGAGCGTATGGCGGGGCTGGACGGGCGCTATCGGCTCAACCGCTGCGGACCCGCGCCGGAGGAAGGCGGGGAGGCCCTGTTCCAATATATAGCGCGCCGGCGGCGCGCGGACCCCGACCTGTGGATAATCGAACTCGACATCGTGGATGGAGAACGGTTCGCCGCTGAAACGATCTGCTGATCGTTGACAGGCTGTAACGGGTCGGGCAGAGGCGCGCTCACGCTTAACGCGCAGGTTGCCGGTGATCGCCCAAGGGGGGCGGGCGCGGTAAACACGCAGACGGGGGGCGGCCGGACGTCGGCAGAATAACGGTTACATACGACGTCATCGGCCAAGAACCGCATGGTCCAGAGTCGTAATGAGTTTTCGTTTGAAGGCCGCCATATGCGCGGCATTTGCCCTGTCCGCCGCAGCGGCGGTCGCGGCCACCGATATGTCGATCGCCAGCGAGGCGACCACATCCCTGTCCTCGATTCCTACCAGCGTCGCGCAGAATTCCGCGCCGCAATCGGGCGAAAAGCCCGTCATATTCGCCGCGCCGCGCGAGATCGTGCAGCCGCTGGCGACTTCTACACCGAATCAACCCTCGCTTCCCACTGATGGTTCCGACGTTAAGGCCGAGAGCCTGAGCGCCCTGGTCGATGCGCATGGCGCGCCCGAGGCGCTGGACAGCGACATGCAGTGCCTGGCAAGCGGCATCTATTTCGAATCCAAGGGCGAGAGCCTGGAAGGCCAGCTCGCCGTTGCGCGGGTCATCATCAACCGCTCCAAATCGGGCCGCTTCGCCAGCAGCCTGTGCGGCGTCATTCACCAGCGCGGCCAGTTCAGCTTCGTCCATGGCGGCGGTATGCCCGCGATCCCGCAGGCCAGCCGCAGCTGGCGCCAGGCGGTGGCCATCGCGCAGATCGCCAATCAGGGCCGCTGGAACAGCAAGGCCGAAGGCGCGCTGTTCTTCCACGCCCGCCGCGTCTCGCCCGGCTGGGGCAAGCGTCAGCTCGCCGCGATCGACAATCATATCTTCTATCGCTGATCGACACCGCGCGGCGTCGAGAGCATGAGAATCAGGCGGGTTCGGCAATATCGTCCGAATCCGCCTTTTCTTTTGTTCTCTTCCTGTTCTAGACTGGCGGCATGACGCAAGCGATCGCCGACCACTGTTCCCCGATGACCGATGGCACCGCGCTGGCGGTGGCGCGCGGGACATTGCGGCTGTTCGTCCGCCACGACATGCCCGGCCTGCTGGAAGTGCCGCTGCCCAATGGACGGCGAGCGGACATCATGGCGATCGACGGCGCGGGTCGGCTGACAATCGTGGAGATCAAGTGCAGCCGTGCGGATTTGCTGGGCGACATGAAATGGCCCGACTATTTCGATTATTGCGACCGTTATTTCTGGGCCGTGCCGGCGGGGTTCGACCTGGCCCTGTTCGACAGCGAGGCGTTGTGGCCAGCGCGGACCGGGCTGATCGTCGCCGACCAATATGATGCCGAGCTGGTGCGGCCTGCGCCGACCGAGCCGCTGGCGGCGGCGCGGCGCAAGGCGGAGACGCTGCGATTCGCCCGGCGGGCGGCGCGGCGGCTGACGGCGCTGGCGGATCCGGAGCATGCGGCCGAGATCGGCTGGTGACGCGCAGCGCAACCAGCGTGGTGGATCAGAAGCTGGGGCCTTGCACCGGCCCCTTGGGCGCCGCCTTGGTCTTGGCTGTGTTCAGCGCCTCGATGATGCCGGGGGTGCGCCCGTCCCGCTCCGCATAATCGCGCGCGGACATGCCGGCGATGGTGTCGCGCTTGTCCGGATTGGCGCCGTTGGCCACGAGCAGGCGAACGATGCCGATATCCCGCAGCTGCACAGCGCGGATGAGCGGGGTTTCCCCGCTGCCATTGGTCTTGTCGACCTGCGCGCCGTAAGTAATGAGCGTCCGAATCCCGTCCTCGAAACGGTTCTGCACCGCTTTGAGCAGCGGGGTATTGCCCTGATTGTCGGTAAGGTTGGCGTTGGCCCCTTTCGACAGCAGGAAGGCGAGCCAGCCGCTGTCGCGCCGGCCGATGACGATGTGCAGCGCGGTCTCGCCGCTGGAAACGTCGCGGCTGTTGATGACCGTCGAGCCGGGTTTTTGCAGCAGATCGGTCGCCTTTTGCCCGTCGACGTCCTTGACCGCTTTGAGGAAACTATAATTATCGGAAAATTGCGCCTGTGCCGCAGTGGGCATGAGCAGGGCCAGGGCCGCTGCGCTCATCCAGGCCGAAATCGCTCGCTTCATCATCGTCGCCCCGTTGGCATTTGCAAATGGCCCCTTAGCAGGGCATGGCTGGCGGCACCATGAACAAAGCGTCGCTCGTCCTGCTGCCCCTGCTCGCGCTGCTTGGCGCGTGTCAGCCCGATGGCGATCACGCGGCGGCGGAGTCGGCGCAGGGCGAACTGGTGGGCGCGCGGATCGGCGGGCCTTTCACCCTCACCGATCAAAACGGCAAGGCGGCGCGCTGGGATGATTTCCGGGGCCAATATCGCATCGTCTATTTCGGCTACACCTATTGCCCGGACGTCTGCCCGCTGGACCTGCAACGCATCATGCAGGCGTTCGGGCGGTTCCAGAAGGAAAAGCCCGTGCTGGCGGCAAAGGTGCAGCCGATCTTCATCAGTGTCGATCCCGGCCGCGATTCGCCGGCGGTATTGAAAACCTATGTCGCGGCTTTTTCGCCGCGGTTGATCGGCCTGACCGGCACCGCGGAACAGATCGCTGCGGTGGCGAAGGATTTCGCGGTCCTCTACCATCGCGAACCGGCAAAGGGCGGGGCCGACTATATGGTGAGCCATAGCCGCACCCCTTATCTGTTCGGGCCGGACGGCAAGCCGATCGCCCTGATCCCGGTGGACGACCCCGGCACGCCGAACGTGGACGAGGGCACGCCCGATGCCGTGCTGGCCTCGCTCGAAAAATGGGTCAGGTGACGGTTGGATTTCTGGGATAAACCCCTCGACAAGCTGGACCGCGCGGAGTGGGAAGCGCTGTGCGACGGATGTGGCAAATGCTGCCTGCATAAAGCAGAGGATGAGGATACGGGTCGCATCTATCCGACCAATGTCGCCTGCCGCCTGCTCGACCGCCATAGCGGCCAATGTTCCAACTATCCGCAGCGGCGGACCTTCGTCCCCGATTGCGTGCGACTGACGCCGCAGAAGGTCAAGACCATCGGCTGGCTTCCGCGCACCTGCGCCTATCGTCTGCGCGGCGAGGGCAAGCCGCTGCCGGAATGGCATTATCTGCGCAGCGGCGACCGGGAAGCGGTGCATCGCGCGCAAGAGTCGGTGCGCGGCTGGACCGTGGCGGAGGCCGATGCGGGCGATTGGGAGCATCATCTTGTCGACCGGGAACTGTAGCAGCGATCCCGACGCTGCGATCCTGATCGACGGGGTCGCCATGCCGGTGCGGGTCCGCCGGTCGGCCCGAGCGCGAGCCTATAAGCTGTCGATTGACGCCACGCGGGGCGAGTTGCGGCTGTCGCTGCCCGTGCGGGCCAACCTAAAGCGCGCGATCGGCTGGGCGCAGGGTCATGAAGGCTGGGTGCGGGCGCAGATGGCGGCGCAGCCGGCGATCAAGACGCTGGCCGATGGCGCGCTGTTCCCGCTGGAGGGGCGCAAGGTTCGCATATGTTGGTCGCCGGACGCTGGACGCCGCATCATCCTCGCGGATGACCGGCTCATGTTGGGCGGGGCGGCGGAGTCTGTCGGTCCGCGCGTGCTGCGCTGGCTGAAGGCGCGGGCGCGGGTGGTGCTGGAGGCGGAGAGTTATCAACTGGCGCGCGATCATGGGTTGATCGTCGCGTCGGTGGGCGTCGGCGATCCGCGCAGTCGCTGGGGCAGTTGTACGGCCGATGGAGCGATCCGCTATAGCTGGCGGCTAATCCTCGCACCGCCCCATGTCCGCCGCGCGACGGTGGCGCATGAACTGGCGCACCTGCTGCATATGGACCACAGCGCCGCCTTTCATGCCGCCCATGCGCGGATTTACGGGGCGGACCCGAAGCCGGCTCGCACCTGGCTGAGGGCGCATGGCGTGGGGCTACATCGCTATCGGGCCGGTTAGCCGCGGTGTGGCCAGGCCCCGGTTGCGTCGGGCGGGCAGGCGTGGATGGCGTCGCTGGCATGGGGCAGGCCGCAATCACCGCAGGTCCGGTAATCGCCCTGTTTGAGACCATGGCCGACCGCCACGCGCTCGTCGAACACATAGCAATTGCCGCGCCAGCGGCTCTGGGCTTCGGGCATCTCCTCCAGATAGCGCAATATGCCGCCGTCGAGATGATAGACCTCGTCAAAGCCGTGCGTCTTGACCAAAGCCGTCGATTTTTCGCAGCGAATCCCGCCGGTGCAGAACATCGCGATTTTGGGCGAGCGGCCCTGCGCGCGCAGATCGTCCGCGAAGGCGTCGAACCAGCCGGGAAAGTCGCGGAAGGCGCGGGTGCCGGGGTCGATCGCGCCCTGGAACGAGCCGATCGCGACTTCATAGGCATTGCGCGTGTCGATGAGGATCGTGTCCGGGTCGGCGATCAATGCGTTCCATGCGGCGGGGTCGAGATGGACGCCAGCTTGGGTCGCCGGGTTGAGATCGCCCGCGCCGAGCGTCACGATTTCCGCCTTCACCTTGATCTTCATCCGGCGAAATGGGGCGGCGGTGGCGGTCGCATATTTGACGTCGAGATCGGCGCAGCCGGGCAAGGCGCGGATGGCGTCGATCAGTTGGGCGATGGCCGTCGCGCTGCCCGCGACCGTTCCGTTGATCCCTTCATGAGCGAGGATCAGGGTGCCACAGGTTTGAAGGTCCGCGCACAGGGCGCGCAATTGCGCCGCCAGTGCGTCTGGATCGGCAAAAGCCGCGAAGCGATAGAGCGCGGCGACCGTGAAGGAATCGGGAGTGAAAGGGGCGGTTTGGGCCATGCCCGGCCTATAGGGACTCCACGGCCCACTTGAAAGCGGGGCGGCGGCGGCGCATAGGCAGGCCATGGTTCCCCTTTCGTTCGCAGGTCAGGAGTTTCTCGCGCTGCCCGAGGCCGCGCTCTATTGGCCCGCGCGCGGGGCGTTGCTGGTGGCTGATCTCCATTTCGAAAAAGCAAGCTGGTTCGCGCGTTTCGGCCAGTTTCTGCCCCCGCATGACAGCCAGGCGACGCTTGACATGATCGAGGGGATGGTGGCGCGGACCGGCGCGCGGGCGGTCTGGTCGTTGGGAGACAGTTTCCACGACGCTGATGGCGCGGCGCGGCTGGACCGGGCGACACGGGACCGGCTGACGGCGCTGACCACGCGGCTCGACTGGCTGTGGATCACGGGCAACCATGATTCGGGCGTGGCGCAGATGCCGGGCGGCCGACGCTTGGCGGAAGCCGAGATCGACGGCATCTGGCTGCGACATGAGGCCGAGCGCAATGACCCGCGGCCGGAAATTTCCGGGCATTTCCATCCGAAGCTGCGGCTCTCGCTGCGGGGTCGGCGGGTGTCGCGGCGATGCTTCGTGGAAGCACCGGCGAAGTTGATTCTCCCCGCTTTGGGCGCGCTGACCGGGGGGCTGGATGCGGGTCATAGAGAGATTCGGCGCGCTGTTGGTCCCGGTGCGATGGCGCTGGTCCCCGTCGCCGACCGGCTGCTGCGCTTTCCGCTTACGTAAAGCGACGTTACGGAAACCATAATTTAAGCTGTTGCCCATAAACCACGAGCTATGCGATTCATGGCGTCCATTAGGGTGAAAGTCCCGGAAAAGCTGGCCTCTCTTGCCTTAGGGCGGGTGTGGCCGCATAATCGCGCGACGCGCATTCCGATGTGGTCAAAGCCATGCGGAACAGGAGAGGAAGCGAGATCATGACACAAAAAAGCCTTTTGTTGCTGTCTGCCGGCCTTGTCGCCCTGACCGGTGCGATGCCGATCGTCGCTTATGCTCAGGACGCGGCGACCGCGCCGCAGGCGGCGGTCGATCAGGAAGAGGCGCAGATCATCGTGACTGCCACGCGCCGCGCCAGCCCCTTGTCCGACGTGCCCATCGCGGTATCGGCGGTTACGGCGCAGGCGATGCAGAATAGCGGCGCGAGCGACATCCGGACCCTGAACCAGCTGGCTCCCTCCTTGCTGGTATCGTCGAGCGGGACGGAAGCGAACGCGTCGGCGCGTATCCGCGGGATCGGCACGGTGGGCGACAATCCGGGCCTTGAAAGCTCGGTCGCGGTGTTCATTGACGGCGTCTATCGCTCGCGCACCGGCGCGGGTCTTACCGATCTGGGCGAAATCGAGCGGGTGGAAGTGCTGCGCGGGCCGCAGGGCACGCTGTTCGGCCGCAATGCTTCGGCGGGCCTCATCAACATCGTCAGCAAGGCCCCGGAATTCACCTTCGGCGCGAAGGGCGAAGTCACTTACGGCAATTATGATTATTGGCGGCTGGCGGGCCGTGTCACCGGGCCGATCGCGCAGGGCGTGGCGCTGAGCCTCGATGGCGTGTGGAGCAAGCGGGATGGCTTTTACAAGCTGCTCGATCGCACTGGTGCCAAAGTCGGCGATACCAACGACCGCGACCGCTATTTCCTGCGCGGACAAGCGCTGATCGAGCCAAACGACGCGCTGTCGATCCGCCTGATCGGCGATTATACCCATCGCGACGAAAGCTGTTGCGGCGCGGCCTATACCGAGACGCGCGAGCGGCGGCCCTTGCCCGGCGGCGGCTATGCGACTGCGCCCAGCAACCGGATCGCAGCGATTTTGGCGGCGCAGGGCAGCGTGTTCCCGGCTGACCCCTATGATCGCGAGCTGACCATCACGCCGGGCCGCGATTATGTGAGCAAGCTCAGGGACTGGGGGGTGTCGGGCGAGATCAACTACGATCTGGGCGACGCGAAACTGACCAGCATCACCGCCTATCGCGACTATAAGAGCCAGGATTATGGCGATTATGATTATTCGGGCGCGGACCTGCTCTATCGCGATCCCAATACCTATCGCCAGTTCAAGACTTTCACGCAGGAATTGCGCGCGCAAGGCTCGGCTTTCGGCGGGGTGCTCGACTGGCTGGTGGGCGGCTATTATGCCGACGAGAAGCTGACGCTGGAGGATAATATCCGCTTCGGCGCGGACTATGGCGCGTTTGCGACGTGCCGTCTTTTGCTGGGTGCGGGGGCGAACCCCAGTGGCCTTGCACCGTTCATCAATCCATCACAGCAGCGCTGTCTGACCGCGACCGGCCGGGCTGTAGCGACTGGGTCATTCGGGCCGCTGGCGCCGCTTCTCAATGGATCACTCGACCGGCTTTATAATATCGGCAACGCCGGTGACGTCGGTTCGCGTTATTTCCAGAGGAGCAAGAACTGGGCGCTGTTCACGCATAATATCGTCCACATCACCAACCGTCTCGATCTCACGATGGGCCTGCGATACACGCATGAGAGCAAGCGCTTTTCGGCCGATCTGAACAACGACAACGCGACCTGCGCGGCCTTGCAGACGCGCAGCGCGGGGCCGGATCTCTATGAGCTGGCGACGGGACAGATACCGGGCGCGCCGCTCGGATCGACGGGCGCGACGCTCGCTGGTGGCATCCTGACGCTCGGCTGCCTCGGTAATGGTTCGACCTCGCTCAATGCGCTGAACCTCAACGACAAGATGAGCGAGGGGCAATTTTCCGGTACGGGGGTGCTGTCGTGGAAGCCGATCGATGAACTGCTGCTCTATGGCAGCTATTCGAAGGGCTATAAGGCGGGCGGTTACAATCTCGATCGCTTCCAGCTCGGCAGCACCGGCACCAATCTGGTGCCCGCCGTGTTTTCGCCCCGCAACGATGCCGATGTCGCAAGCCTGCGCTTCGCCGCCGAGAAGGTCGATGCGTTCGAGATCGGCCTCAAATATCGCCAGCCCAAATGGAGCGCGAACGTCGCTGTCTTCCATCAGGCTTTCAAGAATTTCCAGCTCAACACATTCAACGGCACCAGTTTCGTCGTGCAGAATATCAATGGCTGCGACGGGGCGCTGACGCCCGGAACGCTCGCCGCCGGCGGTGGCCGTTGCGCGAAGGATGATGTGAGCGCTGGCCTCATCAGCCAGGGTGTCGAGCTGGAACTGACCGCCGCACCGGCGCGCAACTTCCGCGTTTCGGGCGGGCTGACCTATGCCCGCGCCAAATTCGCCAACCGGCTGGTCGGTAGCAGCAATGGCGCGGTGCCGCTTGACCCCGCCTTGTTCCTGCTGCCCGGATCGATCAACAGCAATGCGCCGCAGATCGTGACGACCGCCAGCGTAGCCTGGACCCCCGATATCGGCTCAAATGGCCTGTCGGCGCTCTTTTACGTCGATGGCCGCATGACCAGCGATTACAATACCGGGTCGGACCTGTTCCCCGAAAAGCGGCAGGATGGCTATGCGGTCGTCAATGCACGCGTCGGCATTCGCGGGCCGAACCAGCGCTGGGCTGTGGAATTCTGGGGCCAGAATATCTTCAACCAGAATTATACGCAGGTGTCGTTCAGCAGCCCGTTGCAATCGAGCAGCCCGGCGACATCGACCACCGGCCAGTTTGCGGGCGGTGCGGTGATGGCGAACCAGCTAATCTCTTCCTACCTCGCCGAGCCGCGCACTTACGGCATCACCTTGCGGGGGAGTTTCTGATCATCCCCCGGCCGCTGCCCGGAACCGGGCGGGCCGGGGCCTGACGATCGCCGAACAGGGCGGTGCCGATGCGGACATCGGTGGCGCCCAGCATGATCGCGGTTTCGAAATCGCCGGACATGCCCATCGACAGGCGGGGCAGCCCCTCTTCGCGCGCCATTTTGGCGAGCAGGGCGAAATAGGGGGCTGGCTCGACATCGGCGGGAGGCACGGACATCAAGCCGAGCAGCGGAATGTCGGCGGCGCGCGCGGCGGCGATCAGCGCGGGGGTTTCGGCGATGGGGCAGCCGCCCTTTTGCGGCTCCGCGCCGATATTGACCTGGATGTAGCAGGGAATGCGGCGCCCGGCGGCGTCCATCGCGCGGACGAGCGCGGTCAGCAGCGACGGGCGGTCGAGGCCGTGGATCACGTCGAACAGCGCGACCGCATCGGCCGCCTTGTTGGATTGTAGCTGCCCGACATGATGGAGCGCGATATCAGGATGCGCCTCCCGCAGCGCGGGCCATTTGTCCTGCGCTTCCTGCACGCGATTTTCGCCGAACACGCGCTGGCCCGCCGCGATCAATGGACGGATGGCATCGGCATCCTGCGTTTTCGAAATGGCGATCAGGGTGATGGCGTCGCCGCTGCGGTCGGTGAGGCGCGCGGCGCGGTCGATCGCCGTGCGGATGTGGTTCAGCCGCTGATCGGCCGTCATGCTATCACTGGTCATGCGGGCTGCTATAGGCGAGGGCGATGATGCGCCGCTACGCCAAAAAACTGCCGACGATCTGGCTGATGACCGATGAGCGGGTCAGCGAGGAGGCGCTGCTGGCGGCAGTGGCGCGACTGCCGAAGGGGCGTGGGGGGGTCGTGTTCCGCCATTATCGCACCGGACCGGCGGCGCGGCGGGCGCTGTTCGATCGAGTGGTGCGGATAGCACGGCGACGACGACTGATGCTGATGCTGGGCGGGACGGTGCGGCAGGCGGCGGCGTGGGGCGCGGATGGCTGGCACGGGCGCGACGCGCGGCGGGTGGCGCGGCCGCTGCTGCACAGCGCGCCGGCGCATGATGCGCGGGAACTGGCGAGCGCGGGGCGGATGCGGGTGGACATGATCTTCCTCTCGCCGCTGTTTGCGACGCGCTCGCATCCCGGCGCGGCGGCGCTGGGGCGCACGCGCTTCGCGGCGCTGGCGAGGGATGCGAAGGTGCCGGTGATCGCGCTGGGCGGGGTTAGCGCGGCGCACGAGCGGTTGTTGGGCGTCATTGGCGCCTATGGGTGGGCGGCGATCGATGGGCTAATGGTTTGATGCTTTGGGTGGTGAACGGACTAGGGGGGGTGGAATGCGTAGCTCATAGCAGACACCCCAAGACGCTGCTAATAAGCTCATTAATCGGTGATAATGAAATTTAGCGAGACAACGGAACAGGGCATGGCAGAATTACTCAACATTATAAGTTTAATACTTTTGGCTGCATCCTTTATTTCTGGGCCATTTTCTATATATTTGGTCGATATCCATCGTTATTGGAGCAGTGCCGGGATTTTATTTCTTGGAATTTGTTTTGGATTTTTCGGCCTGATCGGTTCGTTGATAGCTGTTCAGATTCATTACGGTGAATTAGAAGCGCATGGTCATAAGGTCATCAACGATATGTCGGGCTACGGTCAAGCACTCGTTGGCGGATTAGGCCTGATCTATTTCTCTGTAGTGTTTGCAATCATATTGATGATTGTTGCCGTTAGGGGCCTGTGCTCTTGGCAGCGGTCGCAAAAACATGGCCGCGACTGAGAACACTGCTGCCTATGATTGCTGTTGAGCGTCCGCAGCTGCTATCTCAAGCGCATCTGATAAATGGCAAAAATGGTCGCTTGCCGACATTTCGCGATTCTCACCTTGGCTTGAGACATAGGGGTGATACGCAAACTGGGGCTTAATAAGCTGCGTTGACCTTGGGAGACTACAAAGTCCCCGCAGCCGATCAGAACTTAAAGATCGTGCCCAGATACACGGCCTGGGCGTCGGCCCGGTCGTCGGTCATCGGGGTCAGTCGGCCCGCGGCGCTGTTATTGTAGCGCACGCCCGCAGTGACGTTGAGATTGCGGGTCAGCGCGTAGGAACTGGCTAGATCCAGCGAATAATCCTTATCCGCGGACGGATTGCGCAGGGCGATTGCGGCATCGCGGCGGCTTTCGACCAGAACCTTGGTGCTGAAGCGGTCCTTATGCCCCTGATCCAGCGAGAAATTCTTCGCATCGACCATGGTTTCGACCGGCACGGGATCGAGCGCCTTGCGGCCGAGCGATTCGGGCAGGGCGAACTTGCGCCAGCCATGCGCGCCGCCATTCAGGCTGAACCCGACGGGCGCGATATTGACCGGGGTCAGCGTGCGGCTTATCGCGACGCGATTGTCGTCGCCGGCGCGAACCATCACCGTGACCGAACGCTTGCCGCTCAGCGAGCCGCTGGTGGGGGTAAAGCGGAAGCTTTGGCGGCTCGCCGTCAGGGCGATCTTCGCATAGGCCGCCGCCAGACGCGGGTCCTTGGTCGTGGGAGTGAAGGAGGATATGCTGCCCAGCGCGCCCAATGACACCGGCGCTTCAGCACGAAGCCGGGCGATATCCGTCGCGGCGCCCATGGCAGGAGACAGCAGGAAGCCGGCGACGGCGATCGCCACGCCAGAAACTGCCAGATGTCCCCTATTCGCACGCATGATACCGACTCTCGCCCCACCCACTATATTTGCAGGACGTTCTACACCCGCACATGCTCCACTGGCTAGAGCGGATCGGCATTTTATAGGATGGCTGTTGCATGGAACACACATATATCTGAATCGGGTTGCCGGAGAGGGCCGGGACTCCGCGCCGCCGTCCCCCTTGCCCATTGCCGCCGGTCCACTATAGAAGCGTGGCGTTTTCACCAGTTTTCGAACAGGACATGCCCTGATGGTCCGCCGCTTTTCTGTCTCTGCTTCCGCCGGCCTGGCGCTGATCGCCCTTTTGCCGCTCGCCGCTTGCGGTGGCGGGGCCAAGGAACGTCCCAAGGCGGATCTCGCCGCGTCGAAGATCACCACGATTGGCGTGAACAGCTATTTGTGGCGCGCCAGCCTCGACACGATCTCGTTCATGCCGCTGGTTCAGACCGATTCGAACGGCGGCGTGATCGTCACCGACTGGTACGCCAATCCGGGCAGCCCCAATGAACGGATGAAGCTGACCGTATCGATCCTCGACCAGGATCTGCGCGCCGACGCGCTGCGGGTCGCGGCCAGCCGGCAGATTTTGCAGGGCGGCCAGTGGGTCGACGCCCCGGTCGCGGCGGCCACGGTGCAGAAGCTGGAGGAAGTGATCCTCACGAAAGCGCGCGACCTGCGTCGCATGGCGATCGCCGGATAAGTCCTGTTTTTCATTTTGGGTTCGCATGAAGGGCTGGGCTTGGAAAAGCTCAGCCCGCATGCATTTGTAAGCCCGCATGCATTGTAAGCATGCATTTGTAAGGATGTGACATGCAAAGGCGCTTCAACCCGTTTGAGGCCGACGCCCGGTGGCAGGCGGTGTGGGACGAGAAGCAGAGCTTCAAGGCATCCGACAGCTCGCCCAAACCGCGTTCCTATGTGCTGGAGATGTTCCCTTATCCGTCAGGGCGCATTCATATCGGCCATGTCCGCAACTATTCGATGGGCGACGTGCTGGCGCGCTTCCGCCGGATGACGGGGCATGAAGTGCTGCACCCGATGGGCTGGGACGCGTTCGGCATGCCCGCCGAAAATGCGGCGATGGAAAAGAAGGTGCATCCCGGCGACTGGACCCGGTCCAACATCGCCAACATGCGCGCGCAGTTGAAGAAGCTGGGTTTTGCGATCGACTGGTCGCGGGAACTGGCGACCTGCGAGCCGGACTATTATGGCCATGAGCAGGCGCTGTTCCTCGACATGCTCGAAGCGGGCCTCGTCTACCGCAAGGAATCGGCCGTCAATTGGGACCCGGTCGACATGACCGTGCTGGCGAACGAGCAGGTGATCGACGGCAAGGGCTGGCGATCGGGCGCGGTGGTCGAGAAGCGTAAGCTGAGCCAGTGGTTCCTCAAGATCACCCAGTTCGCCGACGATCTGCTGGAGGGGCTTAAGAGCCTCGACCAGTGGCCCGACAAGGTGCGCACGATGCAGGAAAACTGGATCGGCAAGTCGGTGGGGCTTCAGTTCCGCTTTCAGCCGGTCGGGCCCTTCGATCAGGCGATCGAGGTCTATTCGACCCGGCCCGATACGATCTTCGGCGCCAGCTTCGTCGCGATCGCCGCCGACCATCCGGTGGCGCAGGCGGTGGCGGCGGACAACCGCCAAGCCGCTACCTTCATCGAACAATGCAAGGCCGGGGGCACGACCGCCGCCGAGCTGGAAACGGCGGAGAAGCTGGGCTTCGACACCGGCCTGTCGATGGTGCATCCATTCGACCCCGACTGGCATCTGCCCGTCTTTATCGCCAATTTCGTGCTGATGGATTATGGCACCGGCGCGGTGATGGGCGTGCCCGCGCACGACCAGCGCGACCTCGATTTCGCGCGCAAATATATGCTGCCGGTCGAGCGCGTGGTCGCGGCCGAAGGGGACGAGGCGAAGCCAATCCATGACGAGGCCTATGTGGGGCCAGGCAAGCTGGTCAATTCACGCTTTCTCGACGGAATGGCAATCGAGGAGGCCAAGGCAGCGGTCATCACCCGCGCCGAGGCGGAAGGCTGGGGCGCGGGGCAGACCGTGTTCCGCCTGCGCGACTGGGGCGTGTCGCGCCAGCGCTATTGGGGCACGCCGATCCCGGTGATCCACTGCGCGGGCTGCGGCGTCGTGCCGGTGCCCAAGGCGCAACTGCCGGTGGTGCTGCCGGAGGATGTGAGCTTCGACATTCCCGGCAATCCGCTGGACCGGCACTCGAGCTGGAAGCATGTCGATTGCCCGTCCTGCGGTAAGCCGGCGGTGCGCGAGACCGACACGCTTGACACCTTCGCCGATTCGAGCTGGTATTTCATCCGCTTCGCCAGCCAGCCCAAGGACAAGCCTTTCGACCGCGCGACCGTGGAGCAATGGCTGCCGGTCGGGCAATATATTGGCGGTGTGGAACATGCGATCCTGCATCTGCTCTACGCCCGCTTCTGGACCCGTGCGTTGCAGCATATGGGGCAATTGGGCTTTGCCGAGCCGTTCACCGGCCTGTTCACGCAGGGGATGGTGACGCATGAAGTTTATCACTCTTGGACAGTGTTCTATTCAGAGAATCCCCCGCAATTCTACCGGTCTGAAGATTTGGATTTTCGTCACGGAAAGGCCTTTGTAAAAGGCACGGAAATCGAGGTTATTGGTAGAGAACCGCAGGCGGGCGATCTGGCTTTTTATGCGCCTGTGAGCCTTGTAGAAAAGCGTGACGGCAAGGCATTCTTCAGAGGCACCGACTTTCCGGTCAAGATCGGCCGCGTCGAGAAAATGTCCAAGTCCAAGAAGAATGTCGTCGATCCTGATGACATCATCGCCCAATATGGCGCGGACGCGGTACGCTGGTTCATGCTGTCCGACAGTCCGCCCGAGCGCGACCTGCCCTGGACCGAAAGCGGCATCGAGGGATCGTGGCGGTTCGTGAACCGGCTGTGGCGCCTGTTCGGCGAGATCGGGGCCGACGCGCAGGGGCAGGACAAGGCGCTCGACCGCAAGCTGCACCAGACCATCGATGGCGTCGCGCGCGATATCGAGGCGCTGTCGTTCAACAAGGCGGTCGCCAAGATCTACGAACTCACCAATGCGGTCGAAAAAGCCGCGCCGTCGGCCAGCCGCAATGCGGCGATTCGCGCGCTGGCGCTGCTGGTCGCGCCGATGACGCCGCATCTGGCCGAAGAGGCATGGGCGGATATGGGCGAAACCGGCCTGATCGCCGACGCCGCCTGGCCGCCGGTCGATCCGGCGTTGCTGGTCGATGACGAGGTGACGATCGCGGTTCAGGTGATGGGCAAGCTGCGCGATACGATCACCGTGCCCAAGGGCATGGAGAGGCAGGCGCTGGAAGGGCTGGCGCTGGCCGCGCCCAATGTCGCGCGCATATTGGACGGCGCCACGCCGAAGAAGATCATCGTGGTGCCGGACCGGCTGGTTAATCTGGTGATCTAAAGCATTTTCAAAGCGGACGGGATCGTTCGCTGGTTCGGAAAATGCGGAAACAAAGGAAAGCTAGAGCATGATCCGATCATATTTGATCGGATCATGCTCTAGCGTTAGGATTGGTCGATGAAACGCGCGCTCCCCCTGATCCTTCTCGCCTCCCTCACCGCCTGCGGGCTGCGGCCGGTCTATGGCGGCGGCAGCCAGGGTGCTGTTGCGCAGGCGCTCGGCCATGTCGAGGTGGTGGCGATTCAGGGCAAGGGCGGCTGGCTGGTGCATAATGCGCTCAACGACCGGCTGTCTGCGCTGAACGGCGTCGGTGGCGGCAAGCGTTATCGGCTGGTGGTGAAGCTGGACGACCAGATCAGCGGCTTCGGCTTGCGTTCGGACGCCGCGATCACGCGCGAGCGGCGGAGTTTGCGCGCGCGCTATCAGCTCATCGACGAGACGACGGGCGCGCAGGTGGTGGACGACACGGCGGGATCGGACGCGGGCATCGACGTGGTGTCGAGCGAATATGTCACTATCGCCGCCGAGGATACGGCGCTCGAACGGCTGGCGCAGACGGTGGCCGACCAGATCATCACGCGGCTTGCGCTGTATGCGGGTCGGGAACAGGGCGGCCGCAAACCGATCTCCCAGTGAAGGCCAATCGCGGCCAGATGGAAAAGGCGCTGGATGCGCCGCCGCCCGATGTCCGGTTCTTTTTGCTCTACGGTCCCGATGAGGCCGGGAGCATGGCGTTGGCCAAACGGCTGGAGCGGGCGATGGGGCCGGGGGCCGAGCGCGTCGATCTCGACGGGCCGACCTTGCGCGACGATCCGGCGCGGCTGTCGGATGAGGCAGCGTCTTTTTCGATGTTCGGCGACAAGCGCTGGATTCGGATCAGCGGCATGGGTGAGGAATCGGTGCCGGCGTTGAGTGCCTTGCTGGATGCGCCAGCGGCGGGCAATCCGGTGATCGCCGTCGCGGGCGCGCTCAAGGCGACGAGCAAGCTCGTCAAGCTGGCGCTGGAGCATCGCGCCGCGCTGGCGCTCATTTCCTATCAGCCCGACGCGCGGGAAGCCGAACAGATCGCAATGGCGATCGCACGGGAGGGTGGCCTGCGGTTGCCGCAGGATCTGGCGCGTCGGATCGTCGATCTGGCCAATGGCGACCGCGCGCTGATGACGGGCGAGATCGAGAAGCTGGTCCTGTATCTGGACGCCGCGCCCGACCGGCCGGTCGAGGCCACGGGTGAGGCGCTGGACGCCCTTTCGGCCGACAATCCCGATAGCGACGCCGCGCCGCTGGTCAATGCCGTGCTGGGCGGGGACCTGAACGCGATGCACCGCGAACTGGGGCAGTTGACCCAGACCGGCACCAGCATGGCGTCGGTGCTGCGCCCGCTGCTGACGCGGGCGATGCTGCTCGCCCATATCCGCGCCGACGCCGACCGCAGCGGGCGGATCGATGCGGCGGTGGAGGCGGCGGGCAAGGCAGTGTTCTGGAAGGAAAAGGGGCTGGTCTCGCGGCAGGTGCGGTTGTGGGACGCCGGCGGTATCGCCCGCGTCATCCAGCGTCTTGCCCATGCCGAGCGGGCCAGCCGGTCCGGGCGCACCATGGGCGACCTGCTGGTGCGGCACGAATTGCTGGCGATCGCGCGACAGGCTGCGCGGGAGCGGTGAGCGTATTCATGGATGATAAAGCCGCGATAGGCTTGTAGGGCCACCCAAGGCGGATATTCGGGGCAGCACGAGACGAAATGGCAAAATCGGGCAAGAGCAAGGAGCCGCCGGGCAAAGCCCGGTTATGGCTGGGTCGCATCGTCAAGATCGGCCTGCTGGGCGCGCTGGCGGGAATCATCGCCATCGTCATCGCCGTGGTCGTCGCGATGCAGTCGCTGCCCGATTATCACAGCCTCAAATCATCGCCCAACGGCCAGATGATCCGCGTCCATGCCGCCGACGGGTCGGTCATCGTCTCGCTCGGGCCGAGTTTCGGCCAGTGGTTGAGCTATGACCAGATTCCGCAAGTCATGGTCGACGCCATGGTTTCGACCGAGGACAAGCGATTCTATCATCATCCCGGCGTCGATCCGATCGGCATGGCGCGCGCGGCCTGGGTCGCGATCGAGAATCGCGGCAGCGGGCGGCGGATGCAGGGTGCGTCCACCATCACCCAGCAGGTGACGCGCAACATCTTCCTCAACAACAGCTATAGCTGGGGCCGCAAGGTGCGCGAGATGGTGCTGGCGATGGCGCTGGAGCGCAAATTCACCAAGCGCCAGATTCTCGAACTCTATCTCAACAAGGTCTATTTCGGCGGGGGCGCCTATGGCATCGATGCGGCGAGCCGCAAATTTTTCGGCCATCCCGCAACCAGCCTGAGCTTGCCCGAAGCGGCGATCGTCGCCGGACTCGTGAAAGCCCCGTCCAGCTATTCGCCGACCGCTGACGCGGACGCGGCGATCGGGCGCGCGGGCGTCGTGCTCGATCTGATGCAGGAAAATGGCGTCATCAGCGCGAGCGAGCATCAGGCCGCCAATCTGCAAGGCACCAAGCTGGCGCCCGAGCCGCCGCAGAACAGCGTGCGCTACTTCACCGACTGGGCGCTGCCGCAGCTCGACGTGCTGATCGACGAGCCGAACGAGCCGCTGGAGGTATACACCACCATCGATCTGGGCATGCAGAAGGCGGCGACGGCAGCGATTCAGGCCAATGTGCCGGCGGGCACGCAGGGGGCGCTGGTCAGCCTCGACCGGGATGGCGCGGTGCGGGCGATGGTCGGCGGGCTGGATTATGTGAGTTCCAACTATAATCGCGCGACCACGGCCACGCGCCAGCCGGGTTCGGCGTGGAAGCTGTTCGTCTATATGGCGGCGCTGGAGGCGGGCTATACCCCCGACACCGGCGTCACCGACAAGCCGGTGACGATCAACGGCTGGAGCCCGCGCAACAGTTCCGGGCATTTTTCGGGCGACATCGATGTTCGCACCGCCTTTGCCTATTCGATCAATACGGTCGCGGCGCAACTGGGCGTGGAGGTGGGCTTTCCCACGATCGCCGATATGGCGCGGCGCTTTGGCGTGACGACGCCGATCAATACGCACCCGTCCATGGTACTGGGCACATCGGACGTGCGGCTGATCGACATGACCCGCGCCTTCGCCTCGGTCGCGCGCAAGGGGGTGGCGGTGACACCCTATGGCATCACCAAGGTGACGACGGCGGAGGGCCGGCTGCTCTATAATCATCAGGACGATACCAGCCGCGTGCTGGTCGCGCCCTGGGTGGCGGCGGGGATGACCGACCTCATGCAGACGGCGGTATCGACCGGCACCGGCAAGGCGGCACAGATCGGCCGCCCGGTCGCGGGCAAGACCGGCACGACCAGCAGCAACAAGGATGGCTGGTTCCTCGGCTTTTCCAGCGGGATCACCACCGGCGTCTGGATGGGCCGCGACGATGCGCGCGCGGTCGGCGGCTTGCAGGGCGGCCGCGCCCCGGCCCGCGCCTTTTCCGATTATATGCGGGTGGCGGTCGCCAAACGACCGGTCGAGCCGTTCGATACGCAGGTGACGTTGCCCGAATGGCGGCTCGAGCCCGATGAGGAAGCCTATTATGGCGCGCCGGACGCTGGCACGGATGGCGGCATGCAGGTGGATGAAAACGGCCTGCCGATCGAGCGTGCCACGCCTGCCAGTCCCGATTCGGAGGGCGATCAGGGACAATCCGCGCCGGACGGGCAGGATCGAGCGCCGCCGCAGCGGCTGGATCAGCAGTGGATCGACAATGTGCTGGGCCGGGACCGCCAGCGCCCCTCACAGCCTTCGGGCGGGCGCGCTATCCCTTAGCAGGCCGCGCTTCGGCGAAATGAAGCGGGTCTAACGCGCCGCTGTCGGGGAGCAGGAAGTCGACCCGGCCCCGGCCGAAGTCGATCGCCACCCGATCGAACAGGCGCAGCGCATCGATGCCCAGCAGCAGGGCGGGGCGTTGTTTGAGGCGGAGATGGTCGAACGGACTGACATCGGCGAATAGCACTGGCACGCCCTTGAGCGTCACGGGACCCAGACGCAGCGCTGCGATGATGCCGGTCGGACCTTCCAGCGAACCGCCGGTCACGCTCGTCAGCCTGCCAGGTTCCACGCCGGGCAGCAGGCCCCGAGCCTGAAGCATGCGCATCAGGGCGAGATTACCGACGCTGATATTGGTGCCGGTGTCGAGCATGATGTTCACATCAATGCCGTTGACCTGCGAATTGAGCAGGATCAGCTGGCCCTTGCGCCGCCGCGCCTGCACGATGATCGTATCCGGATCGCTCGTCACGCGCAGGCGGCTATCGCTGATCTCCATCCGGCCAGCGCGGAAATCGAGCAGCAATCGCTTTTCGTGCAGTCCATCAAGGCCAAGCAAGCCGGGTGCGCCGATATCCCGGCTTTCCAGCACGGGCGCTTCGATATTCTCGATCCCGTCCGCGCCGAAGCTCAAGCGTGGTAGCGCGACCGTCACCGTGTCGCTGCGGCCCGTCATGCTGATGATGGTGACCGGGACGCCGGCCGGCAGGGCAAGCTGTTGCGCCAGATCACGCGCGATGACGGTGCGCTGGGCGCCCGTATCGACGATAAAGTTCCACGGCCCCTTGCCGCCGATAGCCACCGGAATTGTCACGCGGGCGTCCACGGGCGGGCCGGTAGGCACGACGACGGGGGGCGTGGCGGGGTCGAGCAAAGGGGCATTCTGCGCGTGGACCGCCGGACAGAACAGCATCGCCGCGCAGGCGAGACCGGCCAGGAACCGTGCCATATCCTCATCCCTTCATAGTCGTCATCTTATAGCATGCGGGATGGCGGGCGGTCCATCGCCGCAGCGACCACAATTCGCCGCGTTCGCCCCTCTTCACGGCGGTCCGTCGCGTGCTGATGCCCGTGCCACCTTGACTTGGCGGCGTTCGTCTCGCTAAACGCGGAACAATCATCCCGCCCGTCCGGCGCGGGATCGCCCCGTTAGACATTATCGGGCCTGCCCATTCCCCTCGACGCCCAAAAACCCTCTTCTCCACTGGACCGACTCGCATGCACCTCAAGGACCTCAAGAAACAAGCGCCCGCCGACCTCGTCACCATGGCGGAGGAACTGGGCGTCGAAGGCGCATCGACGCTGCGCAAGCAGGATCTGATGTTCGCGATCCTGAAGGCCGAAGCGGAAAACGGCGAACAGATCATGGGCGAGGGCACGATCGAGGTGCTGCCGGACGGTTTCGGCTTCCTGCGTTCGCCCCAGGCCAATTATCTCGCGGGTCCCGACGATATCTATGTGTCCCCGAATCAGGTCCGCAAATTCGGCCTGCGCACCGGCGATACGGTGGACGGCGAAATCCGCGCGCCCAAGGATGGCGAGCGCTATTTCGCGCTGACAAAGCTCAACACCGTCAATTTCGACGATCCCGATGCGGTCCGTCATCGCGTCAATTTCGACAATCTGACGCCGCTCTATCCCGAAGCGAAGCTGACGCTCGATCCGGGCGACCCGACCCAGAAGGACAAGTCGGCGCGCGTCATCGACATCGTGTCGCCGCAGGGCAAGGGTCAGCGCACGCTGATCGTCGCGCCGCCGCGCGTCGGCAAGACGGTGATGCTCCAAAATATCGCCAAGGCGATCACCGACAATCATCCCGAAGTGTTCCTGCTGGTGCTGCTGATCGATGAGCGCCCCGAGGAAGTGACCGACATGCAGCGCAGCGTGAAGGGCGAGGTCGTTTCCTCGACCTTCGACGAGCCGGCGACGCGCCACGTCCAGGTCGCCGAAATGGTGATCGAAAAGGCCAAGCGCCTCGTGGAACATAAGAAGGATGTGGTGATCCTGCTCGATTCCATCACCCGGCTTGGCCGCGCCTACAACACGGTCGTGCCGTCATCGGGCAAGGTGCTGACCGGCGGCGTCGACGCCAATGCGCTCCAGCGGCCCAAGCGCTTCTTTGGCGCGGCGCGCAACATCGAGGAGGGCGGCTCGCTCTCGATCATCGCCACCGCGCTGATCGATACCGGCAGCCGGATGGACGAAGTTATCTTCGAAGAATTCAAGGGCACCGGCAATTCCGAAATCGTGCTGGATCGCAAGGTGGCCGACAAGCGTATCTTCCCTGCGCTCGATGTCGGCAAATCGGGCACTCGCAAGGAGGAGTTGCTGGTCGACAAGGCCAAGCTGTCCAAAATGTGGGTGTTGCGCCGCATCCTGATGCAGATGGGCACGATCGACGCGATGGAGTTCCTGCTCGACAAGATGAAGGATTCCAAGACCAATGAGGATTTCTTCGACTCGATGAACCAGTAAGCCCGAAGGATATCAGGCCGCTATGCTCGACATTATCGCCACCGCCGCGACTGCCGCATCGGGGCTGGGTTCACCCGCCGATATCTGGGCACATATCGTCAATGATTTCAGTAATATAGGGTCGCCGTCCGCGCTCGCGGCCTTTGGTCAGGTGCTGATGATCGACATATTGCTCGCGGGCGACAATGCGATCGTCGTCGGCGCGCTGGCGGCGGGACTGCCCGTCGATCAGCGCAAGAAAGTCATCCTGATCGGCATCATCGCCGCGCTGGTGCTGCGGATCGCGTTCGCGCTGGTGGTGACGCAGTTGATGCAGATCGTCGGGCTGATCCTGGCCGGCGGATTGCTGCTGCTGTGGGTAAGCTGGAAAATGTGGCGTGAATTGCATCCGGCCAGCGGAGCCGGATCGCCCGAGATCGAAGGCGATGAATCCAGCGGCGTCCGGCCAGCCAAGAGCTTTGCCGCCGCCGCCTGGGCGGTCGCGGTCGCCGATGTCAGCATGAGCCTCGACAATGTGCTCGCCGTGGCCGGTGCGGCCAAGGATCATCCCGGCATTCTCATCATCGGCCTGGTGCTGTCGGTCGCCCTGATGGGTATCGCCGCCAACATCATCGCCAAATATATCGAGCGCTTCCGCTGGATCGCCTATCTCGGCCTCGCCGTCATCATCTATGTCGCGGGCAAGATGATCTATGACGGGATCGTCGATCATCAGGTCGGACTGCTGACGCTGTTTAATTAAACGCTGCGCGGGCGCGCAGCGTCAGGGGAGCAGGATGGTCGATCCGGTCGTCCGCCTCGCTTCCAAGGCGCGGTGCGCTTCGGCTGCGTCCGCGAGCGGGAAGCGTTGGCCGATCACGGGCTTCACTACGCCGCGCGCCATCCGGTCGAACAACCGCTCGGCGCAATGGGCGAGATCGCCCGACGTTGCGATATAATCGAACAGGGTCGGGCGCGTCACATAAAGCGAGCCACCCTTGCTGAGATCGAGCAGGTTAATCGGCGGGACCGCGCCCGATGCGTTGCCGAAGCTGACCATCAGGCCGCGCCGTTTGAGGCACGCCAGCGAGGCGCTCCAGCTATCCTTGCCGATGCCGTCATAGACGATATCGACGCCCTGGCCATTGGTGAGGTCGCGCACCGTCGCGGCGAGAGCATCGAAGGGGCTGTGCAAGCTATGGTCGGCGTCGACCGATGCGGCTTTCTCTGCCGAGCCGCTATGGGCGATAACGGTGACGCCCTTGTCGCGCAGCCAGGGGACGAGCACGCTACCCACGCCGCCCGCCGCCGCATGGACCAGCGCGATCTGGCCAGGGCCAAGCGGGATCATGTCCTCGGCCAGGTAGCAGGCGGTCATGCCCTTGAGCATCATCGCGGCGGCATCCTGCGCATCGATGCCATCGGGAATCTTCACTGCGTGCGCCGCCTGGACGATGCGATGGGTGGCATAGGCCCCGGTCCCGTTGACGCTGCCGATGCGGTCGCCGACTGCAAAGCCCGAAACGCCCGCACCGATGGCGATTACCCTCCCCACGCTTTCGGACCCCAGCACGACCGGCATAGGCGCTGCATAAAGCCCCGTGCGGAAATAGGTGTCGATGAAGTTCAGCCCGACAGCCTCCTGCAAAATGAGGAGTTGGCCCGGCTCAGGCGGAGCGGGGGTAAATTCTTCCCGCTCGATGACCTCTGGCCCGCCGGGGCGGTGAACTACCATGCGCCATGCGTGGACCTCATCCATCACAGATGCTCGGCGAAGAAATCGGCGGTGCGCCGGTCGGCCAGTTCCGCGCCGGCCTCGTCGCGGCGGTTGCCCATCTCGGCGGCAAAGCCGTGGTCCAGCCCTTCATAGTCGTGCAGCGCGAGATGGCGATTGTCCGCCAGCCCTTCATGCATCGCCTGCTGCGCCTGCGGGCTGACGAAGCCATCAGCGGTAGGAATATGCAGCAGTACCGGCTTGCCGATGGCATGTTGCTCGCCGAGCAGGCCATCGACGCCGACACCATAATAGCCGACAAAGGCATCGCCGTCGGTGCGGCAGGCTGCCATGAAAGCGAGCCGTCCACCCAGGCAATAGCCGACCAGACCGACCTTCCCCGATGCGCCCAGCGCCGACCGCGCCGCCTTGATGGTCGCTTCGAGATCACGGATCCCTTGATCCTGATCGAACTCGCCAAACAGACCGAACGCTTCCTGAAGCTGGTCGGGTTGGTCGGCATCGAGTTCGATATGCGGGCGGATGCGCCAGAAAAGATCGGGCGCGAAGGCCAGATAGCCCGCCTTCGCCCAATTGTCGCATTTACGGCGGATCCCTTCATTCACGCCGAAGATTTCCTGAATGACGATGATCGCCGCCCTGGGCGTGCCTTCCGGCTCCGCCACATAGGCATCGAATTGCGCAGTGTGATCCAGCGTGGCGATGGGTTTGAAGTCGGCCATGGGAATCCTTTCCGTCTCTTTCCCCGCATCATGCCCATTCCATCCGGCCGTGCCAACCGTCCGCTTTTGCAAAATATTTGCCAAGATGGGCGTGAATGGGCCAAAGAGGAGGGACGCGGCATGGGCGCGCGGCGATTTCCTGTCTGGGAGCAGCTTCATGAAGGTTACGGTAGATGTGGATTGCACCCCCGCCGAAGCGCGCGCCTTTTTGGGATTGCCCGATGTGTCGCCGATCCATGACAAATATGTAAAAGCCATGCTGGATAGCCTCGACGGTATCGGCAGCATCGAACAGATGGAAACCATGTTCAAAAGCTTCTCGCCCTTGGGCGATGCTGGCGTGCGGCTATTCAAGCAGATGATGGATATCGGCTTGACCGGCGCCATGTCAGGCAAGGGTAGCGAGAAAAAATAGTTCTGGTGCAGGATACGATTTTCGCCCTGTCGAGCGGCGCACCGCCGGCCGCCATCGGGGTGTTGCGCATTAGTGGCCCCGAGGCGGGCAACGCATTGATGGCGCTGGCGGGGCGGATGCCTCGGCCCCGCACGGCCAGTCTTGGACTGTTGAGCGATCCCCTTGACGGTGCGTCGCTCGACCGCGCGCTGCTGTTATGGTTTCCGGGACCGGACACGGCTACGGGCGAGGATCTGGCCGAACTGCACTGTCACGGCGGCCGGGCGGTGATCGCGGCGGTAGAATTGGTTCTGGGCGCGATGCCGGGCCTGCGACGAGCCGAGCCGGGGGAGTTCACACGCCGGGCCTTCGCTAACGGACGGATGGACCTCAACGCGGTGGAGGGACTGGCGGACTTGCTGGCGGCGGAAACGCAGCAGCAGCGGCGCGCCGCCTTATTGATGACGGAAGGGCATTTTTCCCGCCAGATCGAAATGTGGCGGCAGGCGATTCTCCGGCTGGCGGCCATGGCCGAAGCGGCGCTCGACTTTTCCGACGAGGATGATGTGCCGGGGGCGGAGATCGAAGCCCAGATCGGCGACGGGATTGCCGCACTGGCAGGGGAAGTCGCACGGCAACTGGACGCGCCATCGGCCGAGCGGCTGCGCGATGGGGTCAGGGTGGTGCTGGCCGGGCCGCCCAATGCGGGCAAATCGACTCTGCTCAATGCCCTGGTGGGGCGGGAGGCCGCAATCGTATCCGATATAGCCGGGACGACGCGCGATCGAATCGAAGTGCCGGCGTCGTTGAGCGGCACAGCATTTCTGTTCACCGATACCGCGGGCCTGCGCGATGCGACCGACGATGCGATCGAAGCGATTGGCATCGACCGTGCCCGCGCTGCTCTGGACAGTGCCGACATCATATTATGGTTGGGCGCACCGGCGGACGCGCCAAGCGGGAATTGTCTGATCGTGACGCCCCGGTCCGACTTGCTGGATCATGACCCGTCGAACCCGGGCATGCGGGTGTCAGCCCATACCGGACAGGGTATGGAGGCGCTGGTTCGGGCGATTCTGGCCAAGGCAGAGTCTTTGTTGCCCGGACCTGGAGACTATGCGCTGCATGACCGCCAGCGGCGCGGCGTGGCGGCTCTTCGGGATCACCTTCGCGCTGCGAGCGCGGCGCATGATATGCTGATCGTCGCCGAGGAATTGAGGATGGGGCGGCAGGCGATCGACGCATTGGCGGGACGGGCGGGCACCGAGGATATGCTCGATCACCTCTTTTCGGGCTTTTGCATCGGCAAGTAAGATTGTTCCACGTGGAACGCTTTTGACCATCCCCTAATTCTGTTATGGGACGCTCATGCGGAAAAGTTATGATGTGATCGTGGTCGGCGGCGGCCATGCCGGGTGTGAGGCAGCGGCAGCGGCGGTACGCAAAGGCGCGCGGGTCGCACTTCTGACGTTTGACGAAGCCACTGTCGGCGCCATGTCCTGTAACCCCGCGATCGGGGGATTGGGTAAGGGTCATCTGGTTCGCGAAACGGATGCGCTCGATGGCCTGATTGGTCGCGCGGCGGATGCGGCGGCCATTCACTACCGCATGTTGAACAGCAGCAAGGGCGCCGCGGTGCAAGGGCCGCGGGTCCAGGCAGATCGCAAGCGCTACCGCGCTGCGATCCAGACTATGCTTGGCACATTGCCGGGCCTGGCCATTGTTGAGGGAGAGGCGGTCGGGTTGGTCATGTCCGACGGTTCAGTCGTAGGCATAACGCTTGCCGACGGGCGTGTGATGGAGGCCAGCGCGACGGTGCTGGCGACCGGCACGTTTCTGGGCGGCAAGCTTTTTCGCGGCGAAGATATCTTCGTTGGTGGAAGGACCGGGGAGCGAGCCGCCACGGCCTTGGGTGTCCAGCTCCGCGCTATGGGCCTGCCAATTGCCAGGCTCAAGACCGGGACACCACCGCGTATCGACGGGCGAACGATTGATTGGGCGCAGCTGGAGATCCAGCCTTCGGACCTGAACGAATGGACGATGTCGCCGCTGTCGCCGGGACGGGTGCTGCCGCAGCTTGCCTGTGCGATCACCCGGACCAACGGGACGACCCATGACATCATCCGGGCGGGATTGAACCGCTCGCCTTTGTTCAGTGGCGCAATCGAGGGGAGAGGGCCACGCTATTGTCCCTCCATCGAGGATAAGGTCACTCGGTTCGGCGACCGGGACGGCCATCAGATTTTTCTGGAGCCGGAGGGGCTGGACGATCACCTCGTCTATCCCAATGGGATCAGCACATCGCTTCCAGCGGATGTGCAGAGCGCCATGGTGCGATCCCTGCCGGGGCTGGAACGGGCAGATATTGTCGTGCCGGGCTATGCGGTCGAATATGACCATATCGATCCGCGCGCTCTCTTCATGTCGCTAGAGCTGCGCGATGCGCCGGGCCTGTTCTGTGCCGGTCAGATCAACGGCACGACCGGCTATGAGGAGGCCGCTGCCCAGGGCTTGATTGCGGGGGCGAATGCAGCCGCACAGGCATTGGGCGAGCCGCCTATGATACTGGATCGGGCCAGCAGCTATATCGGAGTGATGATCGACGATCTGGTTTTGCAGGGCGTGACCGAACCCTATCGTATGCTGACGGCGCGCGCGGAATATCGGCTACGCTTGAGGGCGGATAATGCGGAGACCCGGCTCGGTGCGATCGGTATGGCGCATGGGCTGATCGGGGAGGCACGGTGCGCCCGACTTGGGAGCAGGACCGTTCAGCGCCAAGCGATCGAAACCGACTTGCAACGTCTCTACAGCGCCAGTGAAATGGCGAGGGCAGGGGCGCATGTGAGGCAAGACGGAGCGCGTCGGAGCCTGTTCGATTGGGCGCGCTTTCCCGAAGTGGGGCATGATCTCTTGACGACGCTCGCACCGAAATTGCGAGAGGTCCCCGCGGAGTTGCGGGCCGAAATCATGGAAGATGCGCATTATGCGCCCTATCTCGATCGGCAAGATGCGGAGATCGCCGAACTTCGTCGAGACGAGCGCGTATATCTACCGGCCGACTTCAGCTTCTCCATGATCGGTGGGCTGTCACATGAAATGGTCGAGCGACTGGAACAGGCGCGTCCCGAGACGCTGGCGGCGGCGAGTCGCATTCGCGGGATTACGCCGGCGGCACTGGCCGCAATATTGGTCCATGTCCGGCGGCGCGCGGCATGAGCGAGGATGAAGCGAAGGCTTGGCTCGCCACGCAGTTCGATGTTCCACGTGAAACATGGGTTCAACTTGAACGCTTCGTCGCTATCCTGCTCGAGGCGATGGATGGCCAAAACCTGATCGCGGAATCGACCCGCGATCATATTTGGGCGCGACATATTGTCGATTCTGCCCAACTGCTCACACATAGTGAGGCGGCAGCGCAGCCGGGTGTATGGATGGATTTGGGTTCGGGCGCGGGTTTGCCGGGGTTGGTAATCGCGATCCTCTCGCCGTGGGATGTTTTGCTGGTCGAATCACGCCGTAAGCGGATCGATTTTCTCAGCCATGTCGTCACCGAACTCGACCTAACCAGAACGCGCATATTTGGCGGGCGGGTCGAAGCGGTGGAATCAGCGCCTGCGGCAGTCATCAGCGCGCGCGCCTATGCGCCGCTGGACCGCCTTTTGGCCTCGGCGGTCCATCTCGCGGACGAAAAAACAGTTTGGATCCTGCCAAAAGGCCGAAATGCGCAAAATGAACTGGAGGCGATTCGTCCATCGTGGCAGGGTGCGTTTCACGTGGAACCGAGCATCACCGATCCCGACAGCGCGATCCTCGTTGCGCGCGCGGTGAAGCCCGCTGCTAGAAGGAAGGGCCAAGGATGATCTGCATCGCCATAGCCAACCAAAAAGGCGGCGTGGGCAAGACCACCACCGCGATCAATGTGGCTACCGGGCTGGCGGCGACGGGGCTTCGGGTGCTGCTGGTCGATCTCGATCCCCAGGGCAATGCATCGACGGGGCTTGGCATCGGGCAGGCTCAGCGCACCCATTCCAGTTATGATTTGCTTGTGGGAAATTGCGCGCTCGAAGACGCCGTGCTGCCAACGCGTGTGCCCAAGCTGGATCTGGTGCCCGCGACCCAGGATCTGTCGGGTGCGGAGATCGAGCTGATCGAATATGAGCAGAGGACGCACCGGCTGGATCGGGTACTGTCGGAAGCGTCGCCGGGGCGATGGGATATTTGCCTGATCGATTGCCCGCCGTCACTCGGCCTGTTGACCGTCAATGCCATGGTGGCCGCGCAATCGCTGCTGGTGCCGTTGCAATGCGAGTTTTTTGCGCTGGAGGGCCTTTCACAGTTGCTCCAGACCGTCGAGCGCATTCGCGAGCGGTTCAATCCGCATCTGTCTATTACGGGCGTGGCGCTGACCATGTATGATCGCCGCAACCGGCTGACCGATCAGGTCGCCGATGATGTCCGGGCGTGCTTGGGCGATCTGGTGTTCACGACCGTCATTCCACGCAATGTGCGTTTGTCCGAAGCACCGAGCCATGGTGTGCCAGCGCTGATTTATGATTTTCGTTGTGCGGGGTCGGAAGCCTATATGCGGCTTGCGCGGGAATTGATCGCCCGACTGCCACGACAGGAGGTTGCGGCTTGAGCGACGATACAGGCGAAAAGCCGAAGGCGGTGAAACGTCCTCATGGGCTGGGCCGGGGCCTTTCCGCCCTATTGGGCGACGTCACGCGGGAAGAGCCGGTAACGACCGCGCCCGGCGGCAGCGCGCCAAGCAAGGCGGTGCAAAGTATCGAGATCGCGCTGATCCACCCGCACCCCGAACAGCCACGCCGCCATTTCGATGAGGGCGCGTTGCAGGAGTTGGCCGAAAGCATCAGCAAGCGCGGCGTCATTCAGCCGATTATCGTGCGACCGCATGGTGGTGGTTTTCAGATCGTCGCCGGTGAAAGGCGCTGGCGGGCGGCGCAACGGGCGCAGCTCCATCGTATTCCCGCGATCGTCCGCGATTTCGACGAAGCCGAGACGCTCGAAATCGCCCTTATTGAAAATATCCAGCGAGAGGATCTCAATCCGATCGAGGAGGCGAAAGCCTATCGCAAGCTGATCGGCCAGTTTGATCACAGCCAGGAGGCACTGGCGCGACTGGTTGGAAAGTCGCGCAGCCATATCGCCAATCTCATGCGATTGCTCGATCTGCCCGAAAGCGTGCAGCAGGCGGTCACGGAACAGCGATTGAGCATGGGCCATGCCCGTGCCCTGATCGGCGCGCCGGACTGCGAGGGACTGGCGCGTACGGTCGAACAAAAGGGCTTGTCGGTCCGCGATACCGAGGCGCTCGTTCGCCGTTCCCGCAAAGGCGGATCGGCGCCCGTCGCGTCGGCTCGGGCGGCGCCGACGGGCGGCAAGGATCCTGATATCGCCGCGCTGGAGGAACATCTGGCCGATATATTGGGGCTGAAGGTCGATATCACCCATGGCGAAGGTGGCGGTGCAGGGGGACATCTGACCCTTCGCTATTCGACGCTGGATCAGTTGGACATGCTTTGCCTTCGGCTGACGGGAGAGCGCATTTAGCGCGCGGCCACTGGCCTTTCGCGCGCCCAGTCCCTAGGCTGAAGCGATGGCCGATATACAAACCACCCACGCCGCCGCTCCTTCCGTCATTCGCCGTTCCGACTATCGGCCGCCCGATTGGCTGGTCCCCGACATGGCGCTGGACTTCGATCTGGACGCGGCCCTTACCAGAGTACATGCGCGCCTTTCGGTCACACGCAACGGGGCGCATGACCGGGCGCTGCGACTGGATGGCGAAGGGCTGATCCCGCTGGAGGTCAGGGTGGATGGCCGCTCGCTCCGTCAGGACGAGTGGGTGCTGGATGCCGGGGCATTGGTCATCCCGCTGTCGGGTGAGGCACATATCGTCGAAACCTGCGTCGAGCTGGCGCCCGCGAGTAACAGCAAACTGATGGGCCTTTATGCAAGCGGCGGGTTGCTCTGCACTCAATGCGAAGCAGAGGGCTTTCGGCGTATCACCTTCTTTCCCGACCGCCCCGATATCTTGTCCCGCTACAGCGTACGGATGGCGGCGGAAAAGGCGCGTTATCCGATACTGCTGGCGAATGGCGATCCGGTGGAAAAGGGTGAGGACGAAGGCGGCCGTCATTGGGCGCGCTGGGTCGATCCTTTCCCCAAGCCCTGCTACTTGTTCGCGCTGGTCGCCGGCGATCTGGCCTGTAATGCCGACCGCTTCGTGACGATGAGCGGGCGTGAGGTCGCGCTCGGCATCTGGGTGCGCGAAGCCGATCTGCCCCGCACAGCGCATGCTATGAAGGCGCTCAAGGATTCGATGGCGTGGGACGAGCGCGTCTACGGTCGCGAATATGATCTGGACGTGTTCAACATCGTCGCGGTGGCCGACTTCAACTTTGGCGCGATGGAGAATAAGGGCCTTAACATATTCAATTCTCGCTATATTCTCGCCGATCCCGAAACCGCTACGGACATTGATTATGACGGGGTGGAGGGGGTCGTCGCCCATGAATATTTCCACAACTGGTCCGGCAATCGCGTAACCTGTCGCGACTGGTTCCAGTTGAGCCTCAAAGAGGGGTTCACGGTCTATCGCGACCAGAATTTTTCCGCCGACATGGGGTCGCATGCGGTCAAGCGGATCGAGGATGTGCGGCTATTGCGCGCGGCCCAGTTCCAGGAGGATTCGGGGCCGCTCGCCCATCCGATTCGACCTGAATCCTATATGGAAATCAGTAACTTCTATACGGCGACCATCTATAATAAGGGGGCCGAGATCATCCGCATGATGGCGTTGATGCTGGGCGCAGAACGGTTTCGCGCGGGCACCGACCTCTATTTCGACCGGCATGACGGGCAGGCTGCCACCTGCGAGGATTTCGTGGTGGCGATGGAGGAAGGGGGAGGCATCGACCTCACTCAGTTCCGTCGCTGGTACGAGCAGGCCGGGACCCCGCACGTCCGCGCCTTGTTGCGGCATGATCCGGCGACCCGCACCGTGGAACTGAGTCTGGAGCAAGGCACGCCGTCTACGCCGGGTCAGCCGGACAAGCTTCCCATGGCGATTCCGTTGCGGACGGCGCTGTTCGATCCAGTGATGCAGACCCATCATGGCGACCAGTTGCTGATGCTGACGGAAAAGCGCCAGAGTTTCACCTTCGAAGGCTTCGCCAATCCACCGATATTGTCGATCAATCGCGGGTTTTCCGCCCCGGTCATTGTCGAAACCAACAATAGTCAGGCCGATTTCGCCTTCCTGTCGGCGCATGACGACGATCCCTTTGCCCGTTACGAGGCGATGCAGCAGTTGATGGTCAATATGCTGGTCGGCGCCATTGCGGGGCATGATGTCGATCCGGGGGCGGTCGTCGCGGCCGTGCGCAACACGGCGAGCGATCCGTCGCTCGATCCGGCCTTCATCGCCGAGGCGATCCGCCTGCCGAGTGAAGCCTATTTGGGAGATCAGATGCGTCTGGTCGACCCCGATGCGGTCCACGCCGCGCGTGACGGGTTGCAACGGCGTATCGGCGCGGAACTGGAGCCGCTCTGGCGTGATATTCACGCGCGCACGCGGGCGAACGGCTTTTCCCTGTCCCCTGCCGCCAAGGGTGCGCGCAAGCTGGGCAATGTCGCGTTGCTCTATCTCGCGGCGTCCGGCGCGCAGGATGGTGATGCGATCGCCTTCGCACAATTCAACGAGGCCGATAATATGACCGAGCGACAGGCCGCGCTCGCGGTGCTCGCCAATGGGACCGGCAGCGAGCGCGAGGCGGCGCTCGATATCTTCTACAACCGCTATCGGGACGACGCGCTTACGCTGGATAAATGGTTCCAGACGCAGGCCTTCGCCTTCCATCCCGATACGGTCGATCTGGTGGCTGAACTTGGCCGGCACAAGGACTTTACCCTCGCCAACCCGAACCGCGTGCGATCGCTCTATGGGGCGTTCGCGGGCAATCAGTGGGCGTTCCACCATATTTCCGGCAAAGGCTACGCGATGGTCGCCGACTGCATCATCGCGCTCGACAAGCTCAACCCGCAGACGGCGGCGCGGCTCGTGCCACCGCTCGGCCGGTGGAAGCGCTTCGACGCAAACCGGGCGGCGATGATGCGCGCCGAACTGGCGCGCATATTGGCGGAACCCGGTTTGTCCAAGGACGTCACCGAGCAGGCCGGCAAGAGCCTGAACTGATCGCCCAATTCACCCGGTGGTGGCGATCCATGCGGCGACATCGCTGGCAACCTTGTTGGCCGCCGCGTTGAGCGGCGTGCCGACGGTGGTGGCGTCGATCCTGCTGCCCACGGGCACGCTGGCGGTGAAGCGTTGTTTGGCGATCACGATCCCGCCCGGACCGGACAGAATCGCATCATAGGTGACGACCGCGCTGTTGCTCGGGCCGTCGATACCGAAGGCGACGAGCGCGCCCATGAGCCGCTGCCCCGGCACGCCCGAATATTGGCCGGGATCGAGCACGATCCGGTTGCCGCTGGCGGCGATGGTTTCGGCCAGCATCTGCTGGAACAGGTGGCGCGGCGTATCGGCCCACTGAACCTTGGTCACATAGGCGACCGACGTCGGCGTGACCTGTACCGGCACACGCACCGTATCGAGCATCTTGGGCGCTTCGGGGTCGGCCACGACGAGGCTGGCCCCGCCGGTGCGGACCGCGCCCGGCGCGACCTTGTGATCCGCACTCAGCGAGAGCAATTGCGCGGGCGGCTTGGCGCCGAAGGAGATGCAGCCCGGCAGAGCGAGCATGGCGGCGAGCGCGAGGGCGGCTGCCCCCTGTTTCGGGTGGAACGTCATGCCAATCCCTCTCATGGCTTGTAATCGGGCAATTTGGGCGATCCGACGATCGATCCCGCGCCCTGCTGGTCGAGTTTCTCGGCCACACCCCGGAAGGCGCGCGACATTTCGCGCAGGTCGCGGACCAGCTGGTTGACCTCCGGCATCGTCTGATTGCTGAACGCATGCACGCCCGGCTGGGCTTCGGCGATCGTCTTGTCGAGCGTGTCAATACTGCGGGTCGCCGCCTGCACACTCTTGCGCAGATCGCCCATCAGCGGACGGCCCTCGTCATTAAGCAGCGAGTCGGTCGTCGCCGCCAGCTTGCCGATCTGTTCGGCGGCAATGCCGGTGCGCTGCACTGCGACGCGCGCTTCGGCCAGAGTGGCGGAAATTTCAGGGCTGCGGTCGGCCAGCGAACCCGAAATGCGCTCGACATTGGCGAGGATGCTGGCGATCGATTGCTGGTTCTTGTCGTTGAGCAACTCGGTCAGCCGCTCGGTCAGCGTCGACAGCCGTTCCAGCAGTTGCGGCGCGTTGTTGAGCAATTCACCGAGCGCGCCCGGCTTGGTCGGAATGACCGGGATGCCATCGGGGCAGGCGGACAGCGGGTTCTGCGCCGGGCAGGCGATCGGCGGCGCGCCCTTGACCGCGCCGTCCAGCACGATCTCACTGACCCCGGTGAAGCCGACCCCGGCGATGGTCGCGGTCGTGCCCTGAAGTACGGGGGTCCCTTCCTTCACGGAAATGCGGACCTTCACGAAGCCGGGATCGCGCTTCCACAGCTCGATTTTCTCGACCTGGCCGGATGGAACGCCGGAATAATTGACACTCGATCCCTTGGCGAGACCGTTCACCGACTGTTTGAAGAAGATGTCATATTCCTTATTCTCGCCATCCGACAGGCGCGAGAACCAGAAGGCGGCGATCATGATCGCCGCCAGCAGCAGCAATGTGACGGTGCCCACCAGCACATGATTGGAGCGGGTTTCCATAGTCTAAAGCCTTCCGTCCGGCTGCATGGGGGCGTTGTTCGCGGTCGAGGCGGCCTTGTCGCGCTCGCGCGATACGGCGGCGGTTGCGGCGCGCCCGCGCGGCCCGTTGAAATATTCCTGGATCCAGCCATGGTCGGTCGCGAGCAATTCGTCGATCGTGCCGACGGCGATCACCCGCTTGTCGGCCAGCACCGCCACCCGGTCGCAGATGGAATAGAGCGTGTCGAGATCATGGGTTATGAGAAAGACGGTCAGGCCCAGCGTCTGCTGAAGCTGGCGGGTCTGCTCGTCGAACGCGGCCGCGCCAATCGGATCTAGTCCTGCGGTCGGCTCATCGAGAAACAGCAGGTCGGGATCGATCGCCAGCGCGCGGGCGAGACCGGCGCGCTTGCGCATCCCGCCCGACAGTTCGGAAGGATATTTAGGGCCTGCCTCGGTCGGCAAGCCGGTCATGCGGATTTTATAGGCGGCGATCTCGTCGCGCAGTCGGGCATCGATATTCGGATAATATTCGCGGATGGGCACTTCGACATTTTCCGCCACGGTCAGGGTCGAAAAGAGCGCGCCGCCCTGAAACAGCACGCCCCAGCGCTTGCGAATGGCGAGCGCCTCGTCATCCAGCCGACCGATCATCGATTCGCCGAACACATGAACTTCGCCCTCGACCGGCGTTTGAAGGCCAATGATCGAGCGCATCAGCACCGATTTGCCCGTGCCCGACCCGCCCACGACGCCCAATATCTCGCCCTTGCGTACGTCAAGGTCCAGCCCCTCATGGACCACCTGATCGCCGAAGCTGTTTTTGAGGCCGCGTACCGAAATCGCGATATCGCTTTGTTCGACCGCATCATCCAGCCGAGAGTCATCCTCGGGCGTGATGTCCTCCCCGACCATCAGTTCCAGCCCAGCCAGGTGAAGAATACCGCGAAAAAGGCGTCGATCACGATGACGAGGAAGATCGCCTGCACCACGGCGGCGGTGGTGCGCAGGCCGACTTCCTCCGCATTGGCTTCGACCTGCATGCCCTGAAAGCAGCCGGCGAGTGCGATGATGATGCCGAACACCGGCGCTTTGATGAGGCCGACCCACAAATCCGTAATAGGGACCACTTCGCGCAGGCGCTGGACGAAGGTGACAGGCGGGATATCCAGGGCGACAGCGCAGAGAAATCCCCCCCCGATGACCGACAGGACCGAAGCGTAGAAGCCGAGCAACGGCATCATGATGACCACCGCGAGCGTGCGCGGCAGCACCAGCGCCTCCATCGGCGACACGCCGATCGTGCGCATCGCGTCGATTTCCTCGGTCAGCTTCATCGTGCCGAGTTGCGCGGCAAAGGCGGACCCCGAACGGCCCGCGACCATGATCGCGGTCATCAAAACGCCGAGTTCACGGAACGTCAGCCGCCCGACCAGATTGATCGTCAGCATTTCCATGCCGAACTGGCGCAACTGCACCGAACCCTGCTGCGCGATGACGATGCCGATCAGGAAGCTCATCAGGCCGATGATGCCGAGCGCGGAGACGCCCACCACCTCGAACCGCTGCACCACCGCGTTGATGCGGAAGCGGCGGGGATTGCGGATGAGCGCCCAGCTGGCGACCAGCGTGCTGCCGAAAAAGCCAAGGAGGCCGAGCAGGGTCGATCCCGCCGACATCACCGCTTCGCCGATCTCGCCGATGACGCGGCGACCGGCGGGCATATGATCGGGACGGATTGAAACCGGCTCGTCCGCGCCGTCACCGACCGCGTCGATCAGCCGCTGTGCGCTCTCGTCCGCGCCCGTAATGTTGCTGTCCAGCCGCCGGGCGGTGCGGTGCACGGTCCAGGCTCCGACGGTATCGATATGATCGACCCCGGCGAGATCGATCGCCGAGACGGGACCAGCGATGGCCTCCAGCCTCGCAGGAAGATCGCCCAGATATGCGATCGAAAGATAGCCTGAAAGTCGAACCACGGTGCTGCCGTCGCGCGAGTCTTCGGTCAGGTCGGCGGCTCTGTTCATCGGATGGGATTACTGATCCATTATCGGTTGCACGGCAAGCCGAAACGGCCCATCCGCGAGACAGAACGAAGTGGGGCTGGAAAAGTTTCGGATACGGCATGACGCACAGGCTGGCGATCTACGATATGGACCGGACGGTGACGTTCACGGGCACCTATACCGGGTTCCTCGTGCATGTCGCGGCGCGGCTTGCGCCATGGCGGCTGATCTTGCTGCCGTTGGTGCCCATCGTCATGCTCGCCTATGTGCTGCGGCTGATCAAGCGGCAGCAATTGAAGGAAATCAACCAGTTGCTGATGATCGGCGGGCAGGTCGACCGGGCGAAGCTGATGCCGCATGTCGAAAGCTATGCCGACAAGGTGGTCGGCGGCAATGTCCGCGCTGGGGCGCTGGCGCAGATCGCGCGCGACAAGGCGGACGGATGCCGGCTGGTGCTGGCGACCGCATCTTATCGCCTCTATGTGACGCCGATCGCGCAGCGGCTGGGCTTCGACGCGGTGATCGCCACGGACCATCTCAATCAGGATCTGCGCTATGTCCGCGCGAAAATCGCGGGGGAGAATTGCTATGACACCGGCAAGCTGCGGATGATCAAGGCGTGGATGGCGGCGGAGGCGATCGACCGGACGCAGGCGCATATCCGCGCCTATTCCGACCATGTGTCGGACGCGCCGATGCTGGAGTTCGCCGACATCGCCATTGCCGCAAACCCGCACAAGCCGCTGGCGAAGCTGGCGGCTGCGCGCGGCTGGACGCGGGTGGACTGGCCCTAGCCGATCGCTCTCAGGGCTTGCGCGAAGTCCGCGATCAGGTCGTCGGCATCCTCGCAGCCGATCGAAATGCGCACCATATTGTCGTTGATGTCGAGCGCTCGCCTGCGTTCGGGCGCGACGGACAGGTGCGTCATCGCCGCAGGGTGGCTCGCCAACGTTTCCGTGCCGCCCAGACTGACCGCGAGCTTGGCGATCTTGAGCGCATCGAGAAAGGCGAAGGCCTCCGCCTCACCGCCGTTCAGATAGAGCGAGAAGGTCGATCCCGCGCCGGTGCAGTGGCGTTCGAATATGTCGCGCTGCCGTTCGGTCTGCGGGAAGCCGAGATAGACGATCCGTTCGACTTGCGGCTGGTCTCGCAACCAGGCGCAAACCTTGGCCGCATTCTCGCCGGCCCGGCTCATGCGCAATTCCAGCGTTTCCAGCGAGCGCAACAACATCCAGGCGCTGTGCGGATCGAGGATCGTGCCGATCGTGTTGCGCATCAGGCGGATGCTGTTGATGAGCGCATTGGACCCGAGCACGCCGCCCGCCACCAGATCGCTATGGCCGCCCGCATATTTGGTAAGGCTGTAGATGACGAGGTCCGCGCCATGGGCGAGCGGGCGCAGCCATAACGGCCCCAGAAACGTATTGTCGATCGCGATCGGCGGCATATGGGCGTCACCCGCGAACAGGGCGTCGCGCCGTGCCGCAACGGCTTCGATGTCGACCAGTATATTGGTCGGATTGGCGGGGCTTTCGAGATAGAGCAGCGCGACCCGGCCCATGCCGCGCGCCCGCTCCATCACCGCGCCGATCTCCTCCTCGCTCGCGCCGGCGGGGAAATCGAGCCATTGAACGCCGAAACGACCGAGGATATGCGCGATCAGCGATTCAGTCGCGGCATAGAGCGGCGCGCTATGGACGATGACGTCGCCCGGCTGGACGAGCGCCAGCAGGGTGGTGGCGATCGCCGACATGCCGCTCGAAAACAGCAGCGCGTCCTCGGCCTCCTCCCACACCGATAGGCGGTCCTCCGCGATTTCCTGATTGGGCCCGTTGAAGCGCGAATAGATGAGTCCCTCCGCACCGCCGGGGCGCAGGCCGGTCACGCCCTCGAAATGCCGCTTGCCCGCCGCCGCACTTTCGAAAGCGAAGGTGGAGGTCAGGAAAATCGGCGGCTTGAGCGATCCTTCGGACAGCGAGGGATCATAGCCATGGCCCATCATCAGCGTCGCGGGTTTGAGCTTGCGGCCGTCAATTTCCATGATCGGCGGCTTGGGACGGCGGCGGTTACGGGTCGGCTCGGCGCCGGTCAGGTCCGCTTCGGTTTCGCCGGTCATGACAATCTCCCTGCCTGAAGCCTGTGTAGGATGCGGTGTAAACGCGCTGGCTGAAAGATGGCACCATGGTCCTTGAACGTTAGGATGCCTACATGATTTCCATGGACGCGAATCTTCCCGCCAGTCTGGAGCAATGGTTCAATGCGCGCGGCTGGCGACCCCGCCGGCACCAGATCGACATGCTGGCGGCGGCGCAACGTGGCGACCATGCGCTGCTGGTCGCGCCGACCGGGGCGGGCAAGACGCTCGCCGGGTTTCTGCCGACGCTGACCGATCTGATCGATGCCCTGACCGAAGGGCTGCACACCCTTTACGTCTCGCCGCTCAAGGCGCTGGCGGTCGATGTGCAGCGCAACCTGCTGACGCCGATCGCGGACATGGGCCTCGACATCCGGGTCGAGACGCGCACCGGTGACACACCGTCCGATCGTAAGGCGAGGCAGCGCGCGCGGCCGCCGCAGATATTGCTGACGACGCCCGAATCCCTGTCGCTGCTGCTGAGCTACCCCGACAGTTTTCTGCTGTTCGAAAGCCTGCGGACCATCATCGTCGATGAGGTGCATGCTTTCGCCACCCAGAAGCGCGGCGACCTGCTCAGCCTGTCGATGGCGCGGTTGCAGGCGATCAATCCGGCGCTGCGGCGGGTGGCGCTGTCCGCCACGGTGGCAGATGTCGACGCCTATCGCGCCTGGCTCGCGCCCGATGGCGATATCGACATGGTGACCCCGGTGCTGGGCGAGGAAGGGGCCGAACCGAATGTCGCGATCCTGATCCCGCAGGGGCGCATCCCCTGGTCGGGTCATTCGGGCAAATATGCCGCGCCCCAAGTCATGGAAGAAATCGAGCGGCGCGGCACGACGCTGGTGTTCTGCAACACGCGCGGCCTTGCCGAACTCATCTTTCAGGAACTCTGGTCGGCCAATGATGCGAACCTGCCGATTGCGATCCACCATGGCAGCCTGTCCACCGAAGCCCGGCGCAAGGTAGAGAACGCGATGGCGCAGGGGCGGTTGCGCGCTCTGGTTGCGACCGCGTCACTCGACCTCGGCGTCGACTGGGGCAATGTCGATTGCGTGATCCAGATGGGCGCGCCCAAGGGATCGTCACGGCTGCTCCAGCGGATCGGCCGTGCCAATCACCGGCTCGATCAGGCGAGCGAGGCGATCATCATCCCCGGCAACCGCTTCGAATATCTCGAAGCGCGCGCGGCACTTGACGCAGTCGAGGCGGGAGAACGCGACAGCGACGATTTTCGGGCGGGCAGCCTCGACGTGCTCGCGCAGCATGTCATGGCGCTCGCCTGCGCCGCGCCGTTTCGCGAGGAAGAGCTGCTCGCCGAAATCCGGTCCGCGACACCCTATAGCGCGCTCACCGACGAAGCGTTCGCCAATGTGCTGGGGTTTATCGAGGGCGGCGGCTACGCGCTGCGCGCCTATGACCGGTTCAAGCGGCTGGCGCGCGATGCGGACGGCACCTGGCGGGTCAGCCATCCGCGCTTCATCCAGCAGCACCGGATGAACGCCGGCATCATCGTCGATCAACCGGTGCTGGCGGTGCGCTTCGCCAATGGCCGCAAACTCGGCACGGTGGAGGAGGGGTTTGCGGCCCAGCTTGCGCCGGGCGACTGTTTCTTTTTTTCAGGGATGGCACTGGAAGTCGTGCGGATGGACGCCGCCGATCTGTTCGTTCGCGGCACGGCGAAACAGGCGCGCATGCCGAGCTGGGGCGGCACGCGAATGGCGATGTCCACGCGGCTGGCGGATCGCGTACGGCATTTTCTGGCCGAACCGGAGGAATGGCCGCGCTTTCCGCAGGATGTGCGCGAATGGCTGGAGATGCAGAAGCTGCGCTCGGCATTGCCCGAGCCGGGGCAATTGCTGATCGAAACCTTCCCGCATGAAGGGCGGCATTATCTCGTCTGTTACAGTTTCGAAGGATGGAATGCGCATCAGTCGCTGGGCATGCTGCTCACCCGGCGGATGGAGGCGCAGGGGCTGATGCCGATGGGCTTCGTGTCCAACGATTACGCGCTGGCGGTCTATGGCCTCAAGCCGATCACCGATCCGCAGAGCCTGTTTTCCGCCGACATTCTCGATCATGAATTCATCGAATGGGTGGAGCAGTCGAGCCTGCTCAAACGCGCCTTTCGCGACGTCGCGGTCATCAGCGGCCTGATCGAGCGGCAGCATCCCGGCACGCGCAAGACCGGGCGACAGGTGACCTTTTCGACCGACCTCATCTACGATGTGCTGCGCAAATATCAGCCGGACCATCTGCTGCTGAAAGCCGCCTGGGCCGACGCGCGGGCGCGGATGACTGATGTCGGGCGGCTGGGCGACCTTATCGACCGGGCGGCGGAGACGATGCTGCATGTCACGCTGGACCGGGTCAGCCCGCTTGCCGTGCCGGTGCTCATTCTGATCGGCCGCGAACAAGTGGCGCAGAACGCGGCAGAGGACGCCTTGCTGATCGAGGCGGAAGCGCTGGTGGCGGAGGCGATGCGGGCCGGTTAGCCGGCTGCATCGCGCAGCCCCGTGCAATTCGCTGGACGGAATTGGTATGTATGATTATCATATTCCTGCTATGCAAAATCCAGCAGTGGTCGGAGCAAAGATTCGCGCGTCGAAAGAGGTTGCCTATGGGGCGTTCGACCTGCCGGACCTGGCTTCCGCGCTGGACATGGACAATTTTCCGATCTCACACGCGGTCATGCAGAGCCGGGACGCCATCGAAGGCAAACGCGCCTTCCTCGAACGACGCGCGCCATGCTGGACCGGAACATAAGGGAGGCAGCGCCTGTGGCAGAGAATATCGAGATCGTACGAGACTTCATCGCGCTGTGGGGCACGCGCGATCTCGAAGCGATCCTGGCGGCGTTGGCACCCGATTGCGTCTATCACAACATGCCCTGGGAGCCGCTGGTCGGCCATGACGCGATCCGGCAGGGGCTGGCAATATTTATCGGCGACGCGGCCGAGATCGACTGGCGGGTTTATCATAGCGCGCAGGGCGTGGACGGCGCGGTCATGACCGAGAGGCTGGACCGTTTCCTCATCAAGGGGAAATGGCTGGAATTTCCCGTCATGGGGATATTCGAACTGCGTGACGGACTGATCACCCACTGGCGGGACTATTTCGATTCGGCGCAGGTTCAGGCGGCGATGGCGACGGTCGCCTGATCGGCGCTTGAGGATGAAGCAGAAGGAGGATTGCGGAACATCATAAATCAATATAGTACGCTTACGGATCAAATGGTAGCGGACTAATGGAGTCGATTGGATGGTGACGGGCGTGGGGATTATCGGTGTCGCGCCGGGCCGCAGTTGGGCGGCGATCGCGCATATTCCGGCCCTTCGTGCGCTTCCCGCTTATGAGATCGTCGCGCTCAGCACGACGCGGCAGGAAAGCGCGTCCGCCGCCGCCGCGCAATTCGGCGTTCCCAAAGCCTATGACAATCATCAGGCGCTGGTGAATGACCCCGCCGTCGATCTGGTCGTCGTCACGGTCAAGGTGCCCCATCATTTCGAACTGGTCACAGCGGCGCTGAACGCGGGCAAGCATGTCTATTGCGAATGGCCGCTCGGCAACTCGCTGGCGCAGGCCGAACAGATGGCGGCGCTGGCGAAGGAAAAGGGCGTGATCGGCGCGGTCGGCATGCAGGCGAGCGCCGCGCCCGCCTTCAATTATGTGCGCGATCTGATCGCCGAGGGTTATGTGGGCGAGGTCCTGTCCACCACGCTGGTCGGGTCGGGCATGAACTGGGGCGCGGTCATCGACCAGCCCAACGCCTATACCGCCGACATCGCCAATGGCGCGACCCTGCTGACCATCCCGTTTGGCCACACCATCGATGCGGTGACGATGTGCCTGGGCGAATTTACGAGCGTGAGCGCCCTGCTGGCCAACCGCCGCACCAGTTTCACCCTGATCCCCGACGGCGTCGAAAAGCCGATGACCGCGCATGACCAGCTGGCGGTGACCGGCCTGCTGGAAGGCGGCGCGGTCGCGGCGATCCATTATCGCGGCGGCGAGTCGCGCGGCACCAATTTCCGCTGGGAGATCAACGGGACCGATGGCGATCTCATCGCCACCGCCGATGGCGGGCATGGCCAGATCTACCCCCTGACGCTGGCAGGCGCTCGCGGGACAGAACAGGCGCTGGCGCCTCTGCCGGTTCCCGACCGCTATCGCTGGGCGCCGGAAGTATCGCCCCCCGCCGAAAATGTTGCGCAGGCCTATGCCTGGCTGGCCGACGACCTGCGCGACGGCACCCATAAATGCCGCACGTTCGACGATGCGGTTCGCCGCCACAGGCTGATCGACGCGATCGAGCGATCGGCCGCAACCGGCCAGCGCATCGCGCTCTGACCAGAGCCCAACCCCATTCCCAAGACGCAATGAAGGAAGACATGCATGAGTTTACTGAAAGGCAGGGTGGCCATCGTCACCGGCGGCGGGCGCGGCGTTGGCCGCACCTATGCGCTCAAGCTTGCCGAATATGGCGCGAAGGTTGTCGTGAATGATCTGGGCGGTGATTCCGCCGGTGGCGGCACCGACCTGACGCCTGCGCAGGAAGTGGTGAACGAGATCCGGTCCGGTGGCGGCGAAGCCATCGTCAATGGCGGCGATGTGTCCGACTGGAACAGCGCCAGCGACATGGTGCAACAGGCGATCGATACGTTCGGCGGGCTGGATATCCTCATCAACAATGCGGGCATCCTGCGCGACCGCATGCTGGTCAACATGACCGAGGATGAGTGGGACGTGGTCATCAAGGTCCACCTGAAGGGCACATTCGCGCCGACCCATCATGCCGCGAACTTCTGGCGCATGGAGAGCAAGGCCGGACGCCAGCCCGATGCGCGCGTCATCAACACGACATCGCATTCGGCGCTCTACGCCAATATCGGCCAGGCCAATTATGCCGCCGCCAAGGGTGGCATCGCCAGCTTCAGCCAGGTGGCCGCGCGCGAGCTTCAGCGCATCGGCGTGACCGTGAACGCGATCGCGCCTCGCGCCGAAACCCGCATGACCGCGGGCCTGCGCGAATGGACACCCGAACAGCTCGAACGCCGCGACCCCGAATGGATCGCGGGCTTCGTCGCCTGGCTCGCCAGCCCCGAAGCGAAGGACGTCAGCGGCCGCGTGTTCGAAGTCTGGGGCTATGGCATCACCGTCGCCGAAAGCTGGCAGCATGGCCCAAGCTGTGAAGCGTCGAAGGACCCGACCGAACTGGGCGAGCGCGTCAGAAAAATCCTGAAGTTCGCCCGCAGCAACGCCGGTATCAATCCGGGCGAATGGCTCGACCCCTGACAAGATGTTCACGTGCGACGGCGTTACATCATTTTAACGCCGTTCGTGCCTGAGTAGCGGCCGAGCTTGTCGAAGTTGCGCACCGAAATATCTCGCATTGCGCTTGATGACCGACATGCAATTTCGACTTCGCCCAACGGCCACGCAATAGCCCTTTCATCTTGCTCCAGCCCCGCAGGAAGCGCCCGCCATGTCCGTCGATGCCCTGTTCCAGCCCATCTCCATCGGTTCGCTCGATGCGCCGAACCGCATCGTCATGGCGCCGCTGACCCGCGCGCGGGCGACGGCCGACAATGTGCCGACAGCGATGCAGGCGACCTATTATGCGCAGCGTGCCGATGCGGGCCTGATTATATCGGAAGCCATGGCGGTCGATCCGGGCGGCATGGGCTGGTATCGCGCGCCGGGCATCTGGTCGGACGCGATGGTGCGCGGGTGGCAGGGCGTTACCGACGCCGTGCATGGCGCGGGCGGGCGCATCTATGCGCAATTATGGCATATGGGCCGGCTGGTCCTGCCCGATTATCTGGGCGGGAATCAGCCGATCGGCCCCTCTGCGATCGCCGGGGAAGGCGAAACCATGGCCCCGCCGCCAGACGATTATGACGGCGGCTTCCTGCCGATGAAACCCTATGTCGTGCCCCGCGAAATGACGCAGGGAGATATCGACGCGGTCGTCGCCGCCTATGGCAAAGGTGCGGCCAATGCGCAGGCCGCCGGTTTCGACGGCGCGGAAATCCACGGCGCGAACGGCTATATCATCGACCAGTTCCTGCAATCGAAGACCAACCGCCGGCAGGATGGTTATGGCGGCGGCATCGACAATCGCATCCGCCTGCTGCGGGAAATCATCGAGGCGGTCACCGCGCACATCGACCCTGCCCGCATCGGTCTGCGCCTCAGCCCGACCAGCGAGCGCAAAGGCATGGGCGATGCCGATCCCGCCGCGCTGACGCAGGCGGTCGGCCGGCTGGCGCAGGACCACGGCCTCGCCTATATCCACCTCATCGAACCGATCGCGTCGGGTTTCATGGAAAGGCCCGATTATCCGGTGATGGACAAGCTCCGCGAGGTGTTCGGCGGCGTCATCATCCAGAATGGCAGTTTCGACGCAGAAAGCGGCGCGGCCACTATCGCGGATGGCAAGGCGGACGCGATTTCCTTCGGTCGCCCCTATATCGCCAATCCCGATCTGGTGTCGCGATTCCGCAATGGGTGGGATCTGGCCGCACCCGATTTCGACTATGCCTATGTCGGGGAGCATAAGGGCTATACCGATTATCCCGTCTATGGCGGGATATGAGACTTCGACAAGCTCGGTCTCACCCTAGCACGAACGGGTTCAGTTGATCCCAAGTCACCAGACTTTAGCGGAAATCCCGCATAAACCCGGTCGTCCAGCGCCACGCGCGCGCCTCGACCAGCCTTCCTTCGCGCGTGGGATGCACGACTTCCGCGCGGAGAGGCGCGCCATCAGCGGCCTGTAACAGGCGACCCGCGCGACACTGTCGCGACACTGTTCATGTTCGGCGGAGAATATCCCCCGACCGCCATCGTTTCGCAGACCGGCTTCAGCCATTGCGCGCCTCGTGTATGGCGAGCGTCTTTTGCGCCTGCTTGAGATGGGGGATGTCGAGCATCTTGCCGTCGAGGCCCAATGTGCCCGAATCCGGGTTGGCCGCGAACAGATCCACCACGCGCCGGGCGAAGGCGACTTCGTCATCGGAAGGCGAGAAGCTTTCGTTGATGATGTCCACCTGCGCCGGGTGGATCGCGACGCGGCCCGAAAAGCCCTCGGCGCGCGCCGCCTTGCACGATGCGCGCAGGCCCTCGGGATCGCGGAAGTCGACGAACAGCGTATCGACCGCTTCACCGCCGGCGGCATGCGCGCCGAGCAGGCAGAGCGAGCGCACCATCTTGTAGGTGTGCGTCCATTGCCCGGATGCATCGGTATTGCCGCTCGCGCCGATCGCGCTGCTCAGATCTTCCGCGCCCCAGGTCAGGCCGTAGAGGCGATCGAGGCCAGCACCGGCATAATCGCCCAGGCGAAAGGGCGAGACGGCGGTTTCGGTCGCCACGGGAAGGATCTTGATCGACCCAGGCTCGATGCCAGATGCGGTTTCCAGCGCGTCCAGATAGTGGCTGACCTGCGCCACATCCTGCGGTCCGTTCACCTTGGGCAGCATGATGCCATCGGGCGCGGCGGGCACGATGGCGGCCAGATCCTCCAGCGTCCAGGGCGTATCGAGCGGATTGACCCGCACCCAAAGCTGCGACTTGCGTGCGCTACGCGGGCGATCCTTGATGAAGGCCGGCACCATCTGCCGCGCGACCGGCTTGCGCGCGGGCGCGACCGCATCCTCCAGGTCGAAGATGAACGCGTCGGCATCGACGCCGTCCACCTTGCCCAGCTTCTTTTCGCTGTCGCCCGGAATGAACAGGAAGGAGCGCAGGGGCAAGCTCATGCTGCCGGCCTTTTGAGCTGAAGACCCGAGCGCTTGCACGACGCCACAAGCTCATCCTTCTGATTATAGGCCGTGTGCCGGAAGGTGACGATGCCCGCTTCCGGCCGCGATTTCGATTCACGCAGTTCGATCACTTCCGTCACGACATGGATCGTGTCGCCCGCGAACAGCGGATTGGGGAAGCGCACCTCGTCCCACCCCAGATTGGCGACGGCCGTGCCGAGCGTCGTGTCGCCCACCGAAATGCCGACCATCAACCCCAGGGTGAAGGCCGAATTCATGAGCGGGCGGCCAAAGGGCGTGCCCTTCATATATTCCGCGTCGAGATGAAGCTGCGCCGGATTATGCGTCAGCGTCGACATCAGCAGATTGTCGGTTTCCGTAAGCGTACGGCGGATCGGGTGGTTGAACACCTGCCCGACCTCAAGGTCGTCAAACCACAGTCCAGCCATTATGCAAGCCCCAGGATAGAGATAGCCGCGACCCCCTGATAGGGTACGCCGCCAAGATTGTGCGTCAGACCAATGGATGGGCTGGACAGCTGACGCGCCCCGGCACGGCCCAGCAACTGGCTGTAGACTTCATAAGCCATGCGCAGGCCGGACGCGCCGATGGGATGGCCGAAACATTTAAGCCCGCCGTCGATCTGGCAGGGCATCGCGCCATCGCGGTCGTACCGCCCGTCAAGCACGTCGAACACGGCGCGGCCATCTTCGGAAAAGCCCAGATCCTCCATCGTCACCAGTTCGGTGATCGAAAAACAGTCATGGACTTCGGACAGGTTCACCTGCGTCCTGGGATCGGTGATGCCCGCTTCCTTATACGCCCGCGCCGCCGCGTTGCGCGTGGTCGCGACATAGCTGCCGTCCCAATCGTTCATCTGCGTCTCGCGCCCGGAGCTGGTGGATAGCTGCAACGCCTTGACGGTGACGAGATCGGTCTTGCCCAGCGCGCGGGCGATTTCCGGCGTTGCCACGATGGCGCAGGCAGACCCGTCGGATACGCCCGAACAATCGAACAGGCCCAGCGGATCGGAGATCATCGGCGCATTCATGATCGTTTCCATCGAAACGGCCTTCTGGAAATGCGCCTTGGGGCTGTGGACGCCATTCTGGTGGCTCTTCCACGACACATGGCTGATCGCGCGCTTCAGATCCTCTTTGGTCGTGCCATATTTGGCGCGATAATAGGGCGCTAGCTGCGCGAAGCCGGCAGGCGCGGAGCCCATCGGCATCCACATATCGTTGAACGTGCCCTTGAATGGCGGCGGCAGCCCGCCAAAGCCCGTATCCTTGAGCTTTTCCGAACCGATCGCGAGCGCGATATCGACCGCGCCCGACGCGACGGCATAGACCGCGCTGCGCAACGCCTCGGTGCCGGTCGCGCACATATTTTCGACGCGGCTGACCGGAATGCCCTCAAGGCGCAGCGCCATCGCCGCCGGAATGGAGGAGTTGCCGACATTGATGCTGTCGCCCCAGCAGCCAAACCATGCCGCCTCGATCCGTTCGCGCTCGATGCCGGCGTCGGCCAGCGCCTCTTCGAACGATTCCTTCATCAATTCGGGCGAGCCGGCGTCCCACCGCTCCCCGAATTTGGAACAGCCCATGCCGATGATGGCGACCTTGTCCTTGATGCCCGATGCCATGGTACAGACTCCTCAAGCCGGGCTAAGCGGCGTTGCTTTCCAGAAATAACGATTATAGCCGCGCTGCCGGTCTTTCTCCTTGATGCGGTAGACCATGCGCAGCTTCGCGCCGGTATCGACACCGTCCTTGCCGATATCGACCATCTCCATCAGCACGCGCGCACCCGAATCGAACCGGACGAAGCCGACCCAGAGCGGCGGCGCGGGATAATAGGACAGCCAGTCGGCGGTGGAGGTCAGCACCTGCGCCTGCTCGTCGCGCAATGGCAGATCCTCGAACGCCTCGCTCGATGCCTGGCAATTCACGCAATATTGGAGCTGCGGGAACTGTACGGTGCCGCACCGCCCGCACTTGCCGGCATTGAAGCCTTCGAGCTGAGCGGCGGAGCGATATTGTTCGGTGAGCGCGGTCTTGGCGCTCTTTTCCGATCGCATGCCCCATTCGGCGTCGAATCTGTTGTAGAAGGACAGCATGCGCAGATAATTATTGGTCGGCACGGCGTCGGCGATCGACCCGGCGACACCGCGCGCCGGTCGGGCCGAGGCGATCGCGTCGGTCACCTGCAGGACGAGCACGTCCGCACCCTGACCAAAGCCGATGAGCAGGATGCGCTCGCCCGGCTGCGCCTTTTCCAGCGTCGCCGCCAGCATCAACAGCGCATGGGCAGCGCCCGCATAGCCGACCCCGTCCTCCAGCCCGCTGGCGATCGCCCCTGCGAATTTGAGTGTCCTGGCCACCGCATCCGCCGCGCCCTTGAGGTAGGAGGGCATGACGAAATGCGCGATGTCGCCGATGGCGAGCTGCGCATCGGCCAGCGCCGCATTCACGGCGGCGGGCACGATCTTAGCATAGCCCTCGTCACGGACCCAGCGTTCTTCCCAGACATAGTCGCTGGCTGCATCGGCGGACCGGAAGTGATCGACAAACACATTGGAAACGCTGGCCGAACCGACCAGCCGGGCCACAATATCCTCGCTGGACACGACGAACGCCGCTGCGCCCGCGCCAAAGCTCATTTCCTGCGCGCTGACGGGTTTGGCGAATGGGTTGTCGGAGGCGATCACGAGGCTGGCCTCATTGCCCTTGAGCGCCTGAAGCAGGGCCGAGGTGCCGGCGCGCTGCGATCCGGCGGCATCCGACGTCGCGACATCCCCCGCCGCACCGATGGCGCGCGCGACGATGGCCGCATTCTGAAGATCGGCATAGGGCAGGTTGGTCGAGGCGAGGCGCACCGAGCGCACTTTGTCCGCGCGCCCGCCAAGAGCGTCGCGCGCCGCTTCCACCGCCATGGTGATCGCGTCCTCATCCCAGCTCGTGAAGGCGCGGCTTCCCTTTGCCTGACCGCGAAGCGAAGGCGCCATCCACTCATGCGCGGCGGCGATGGCCGATCGGTCCAGTCGCAGCCGGGGAACATAGGCGCCAAAGCGCGAAATACCGAGATCCGTCATGTCCGTCACCTGATGGAGGCTGGAAAACCAGCAATATCGCGAAACTTAACCGTCCTGATCGCGCGGAAGCATGCTGGACCCGCTCGCCGCGCCGGGCGCTTCCACGCCCGATCTAGTGCGCTATAGTATCTTATGCAAGATACTTATCGTGCGTTCACCCGTGGAGGATGGCGTGAGCGCGCAAATGTGCATCGACACTGCCCGACCATAGCCCAGGCTCGCGCCTGTTCCTGAAAATCGATGGCCTCAGACGAAGGATCAGGGCCTTGTCCGCCTCAGGCAATGGCTGGCGCTCCAGTGCCCCAGCGGATCGCGCGGCGCAGCAATTCGCGATAGGCCGGATTGGCCCAGGGTCCGGGATGGGCGGGCAGTTCGTCGATGAAGGGTCGCAGATCATAGGGACCGATACAATGTCCGGGCGCGAGATATAGCGTCTCGCCCAGCCCCCGCCGGTGCAGCAACGCCTGCGGTCGCGGCACATCCTCCAGCCAAGGCCCTTCGACATAGCCGGGCGCTTCGCCGGTGTAGCGGGAGGACAAAAGCACTTCGCAATCGCCCCGGATTTCCAGGATATAGGGTTCGTCGACCACGGCGAAGGGACGAAGCCCGCGCACGATCTCATGGTCCGAAACGCTTTCGATGGCGATTTCCTGCGGCGCGAGATGCGAGACGAAGCGGCAGCCGAGCAGGTCCATATAGTCAGGTTGCCTGTCCGGCGTGTCGGTCAGCCCCGGCAGCGTTATGCCGCCGATCTCGACCTGTGGCCCCTTGAACTCGATATAGGCGGCCGCGCCATGGATCGCGAGCCAGCGGCCGCCCCGGTCGAGAAAGCGGCGCAACGCCGCCAGCCCGTCCGCATCCGGAAAGATGCCGGTCGTGTAGGCGATGACCATATCCGCCTGATCGAGCGCGGCGATGTCGCGCCAGTCATGGGTGCAGGTCGTGCGGATGCGCGGATTTTCGCGCAGCAGCGTCAGCAATTCCAGCCGCACCAGATCGAAATCGTGAAAGCCGCCGCCCACGATCAGCAGCACATGGAGGACGCGGTTCTCCGCCATCGTCAGGTCTCCGCCATGTCTTGGACACAAGCCGTCACCACCACCGGCACGCCGTCGAGGATCGTCGTCGCCGACGGCATGTCGAGGTCGCTTTCATCGATGATCGCATTGGCGTTGACCCCGATCATGGCGGCCTCCTTCATCTCGCCCTCTTCCATCCTACAGGCCCAGCAATCCGTAGCTGTCATGATCCAGCGCGCCCGTCGCCGCGCGCACGGCATTGGCGGTGTTGATCGCCTCGGGCTGCCACACGCCGCTATTGTTGAGCCAGGTCACCACCGGGTAGAAAGCGGCGCAGCGATAGAAGAACCAGGCGTCCTCGAACGACGGCACATCGGCGGCGCCATAGACCTTCAACCGGGTGAGATAGTGCGACAACAGCGCCCGCTCCCATGTCCGCCGGTCGGCGATGTCGAGCGCGCAGAGCATGAAATAGGCAATGCCGACGGGCCAGTGCTCGGGTCGCGCGACCCAGTCGATCAGGCCCGGCTGGCCGGACGCCGTGACATAGAGATTGCCCAGATGCTCGTCGCCATGGATCACCGTCATCGCCGTTTGCGGCAACAGCGCCCACAGGCGGCCCCAGGCGTCCTGCGCCTTGTCCAGATCCTGGAACCGCGCGGGCATGGCCCGGCCACGGGGCAGTTCGACATAGCTTTGCCAATGGTCGGGCGCGAAAAAGGTCGGGAAATAGACGTCGTTCACCAGCCGCCGGTTCTCATGCGCCAGCGACCCCGGCCCCATCGCGCCGCCCTCATCGAACATCGCATGGTTCCACGCGCTGGCATGCATCCGGGCAAAGGCGTCCACGAACGCCATCGCCTGCCCCAGCGACAGCGTATGAAAGGCGTGGAAGAAGGTCGCGCCCAGCGGCGTCAGATCTTCCATGAGGATGGCCGATGCGTCTTGGGTAATGTCGATATGGTGCCATTGCGGCCCGGCGGGCGCGGCAACCAGCGGCGCCACGTCGCGGAACGATCGCAGCTCGTTCGCCATCGCCCAAGCGGAGCCGGTCGACGGATCATTTTCGCCCGGAAAATTGCCCTTGACGCTAAAGCTGCGCGGCTTGCCATCGCCGCCAGCGGCATAGTCGACGGTGATACGAAATTTATTCTGCTTGTAACCGAACACCGGGCCGCGCTCGACCCGCGACACGGTCACGTCCGGCCAGCGGTCATGCAACGCCGCCGTCACCCAGCCGGAATCGACATCGGCATAACGCAGGGGCACGGTCGTCGCGTCGGGCATGTCTCTCTCCTCGTGAGCGTCCTGGCCTTGTCGGCCTCTCTGGCGCAGCCGCTATTTGTATGGCAGCATATGATACGCAAACAAAGGGCTTTGGAAAATGAGAACAGCGATTTTCGTCGCGGCCGGACAACCCCTCGTCATCGAGGATCGCCCGGTGCCCGTCCCCGGCCCCCATCGCGCACTGATCCGCGTGCACCGCTGTGGCATTTGCGGGTCGGACCTGCACATGACCAGCGGCAGCGCCTTTGACGTCGCCTGCGGCACCGCGCTCGGCCATGAATATGCGGGCGAAGTGGTGGAGGTCGGCCCCGGCGTCGAGACGATCGCGGTCGGCGACCGGGTGACGGCGCTGCCCATGGCGGGATGCGGCCAATGCGCCGCCTGCATCGCGGACATGCCGCTCCATTGCGTCGCGCTCGAATCGATGGCGGGCGGCTATGGCGAATATACTTTGATCGACGCGCGGCGCGCGATCCGGCTGCCGCAGGCGCTGACATTCGAGGACGGCGCACTGGTCGAGCCGTTGGCATCGGCGCTGCGCGGTGTGCGACGGCTGCAAGGTCTGGGGCCGCAAATGCGCGTCGCGGTACTGGGCGCGGGGGCGATCGGAGCGTCGGCGGCCTGGTGGGCGCGGCGGCTGAACGCCGGGCCGATCGCGATGATCGCGCGGACGGCGCGCAATCAGGATCTGGCCGCCGCGATGGGCGCGGATGCCTTTCTGACGGTCGGCGACGATCTCCCCGAGCAACTGGACAAGGCGCTGGGCGGCCCGCCCGACGTGGTGATCGAGGCGGCGGGATCGGCCGGGGCGATCCAGCAGTCGATCAACCTCGTCCGCAATGGCGGCACGGTGCTGACGCTCGGCGGCTGCATCCGCCCCGATTCGATCATGCCCGCCATCGCGATGTACAAGGACATCACCCTGCAATTCAGCGTCGCCTATGGCCTCGCCGATTTCATGCAGTGCGTCGCGACGCTCGATTCGGGCGCGGTCGAACCCCGCGCGCTGGTGGGCGAGACGATCCCGCTCGCCGCGCTGCCCGAGACGTTCGAGGCGCTGCGCCAGGGGTCGCATGCCGCCAAGATCATGGTCGACCCCTGGGCAGGCTAGGCCGGTTCCTTACTGCGCCGCCATCATGTCCCGGATCGGCTTTAGAAAACCCGCCATCATCGAATGGCCGACATGGCCGAGCTTCAATTCGTCCAGTCGCCCGGTTTCGAACTTGTTGGTGGTGAGCTGGCTCGCGGTCAGGTTGCGGACATGGCCCCATATCTGGAAGAAGCGCACCCGCTCTTCGGACAGGTCCGGGCCGCCCGCCGCGCGATAGGCCGTCATGAAATCGCCCCAGTCGAGCGATCCGCCCACCGTGTTGCGGACATAGCCGACATCGTCGGCGGGATCGCCGATATGGGCGAACTCCCAGTCGACGACGGCGCTCAGCCGTCCTGCGTCAATGATGAAATTATGAAAGCCGATGTCGCCATGCAGCAGCACGGGGCGACCGGGCGCGTCGGGCACATGATCCAGCAGCCAGCCATAAAGCGCCAGCACGGCGGGCGAAGGCATCACCATTTCCGCCAGATACAGGTCGCGGATCGACGCGATGTAGCGGCGGCTGACCTCCCGCAAGGGCAGGTCCCAAAGCTGCGTCGATATGCCGTTGGTCAGATCGCCCAGTTCGCGCATCGCGGGCAACTGGTGCAACCGGGCGACGCTGCCCGCGAGCAGGTCGGTCAGCGCGCCGTCCACCGCGCCCGACGCGCCATGGACATTGCCGCCCGCTTCGCCCGGCGCGCGCGCCATGATGAGGAAATCGCCGCCCGGCAGCAGCTTATGGTCGGTATCGACCCACACCGCTTCCGGCGCGGGAAAGCCCTTGTCCCAAGCGGCGCGGATCACCGGAAATTCGGCGCTCACCCGGTGACAGTCATTGTCCATCGTCGGCTCGTCGCGATCGCGCCGCATGACGAATGCGCCGGCGAGCGCCTTCCCCTCGACCTCGAACAATGTCGTTTCCTTGCCATAGCCGCCGGGCAACGGGCGAAAAGCGGTGACGCGGATGCTCTCGTCGGCGAAGCGGTCGATCAGATAGCGTTCCAGCCGGGGGGCAGTGACGGAGATGTCCACCGCATCGCCCGTCGGCAGCAGGCCGCCGCACAGTTCCGCGATCCGGGTCAGTTCGGCGTCGGCCGTATCGAACACGATCCGCGTGCGCTCGGCCGCGGGGATGCGGGGGTCGGCGGCGAGTTTCTCGACCAGCAGGGACCAGTCGCGCATCGTGCGCTGCTGGAACGCTTCTGCGGCCTCGCTGTCGGCGGTAGCCTCCGCCAGGGTGGCACGCAGGGTCTCGATCGCCGCGAACAGGTCCGGCGCGACGTCCTCAAGCGCCAGGCGTTTGACCAGCCCCGACAACTGGGCCGCAAGCCGGTCGCGCCATCCCGTAAACAGCCGGTCGGCATAAACGTCCCGCGATTCCAGTATTTTGAGCGATGCCTGAATGGCTTCCTCATCGGAGGCATAGGTAGGCGTTTCGCCGTAAAGGATTGTCGCCGTCCGGTTGAGCGAACGCAGCAGACGGGCGGAAATGGACATTATTCTACTCTCCGATTTTCTTATGCATAAGCGATGTCGAGCGGCCGATCGCCGACGATAGTCGCATCATTTTTCCCCGTCGATCAGGATCACGGCCATGCGGCGTCGCCCGTCTCCCCGCTCTTGCATCAGCGCGCCTTGCGAAACGCGCGGATCGGCAGGTCGCTCAGCGCATGGAAGGCGAAGACGGGATCATAGCGGATCTCTTCCACCGGCACCGCCAGTTCGACCCGTTCCAGATCCTGCGTCCAGCGACGGACCGCAGCGGTCAGTTCGGCGCGCGCCAGGAAGCTGCCGACGCAATGATGGACGCCCATGCCGAACGTGATGTGGCCGCGCTTGTTCTTGCGATCCATGTCGAACGCCATCGGGGCCTCGAACGTGGCTTCATCCTGCCCGGCGGACGCCCACATGACGAACAGGCTCGATCCCCTGGGCAGATCGACGCCATGCATCTGCGTATCTTTCATCACGGTGCGCGGCGTGGTGGCGGCGGGCGCGTGGACGCGCAGCACCTCCTCGACAAAGTCCGGGATGCGCTCCGGGTTCGCCGCAATCACCGCCCATATGTCCGGCCGGGTGGCGAGCACGAACATGGCGGACGACAGCGCGTTGCGGGTCGTCTCATTGCCCGCGATGATAAGGACATGGACCATCGACAGCCGCTCTTCCATCGTCAGCGGCCTGCCATCGATCTCCGCATTGGCGATCGCGCTCGTCAGATTATCCTCCGGCGTGCGTTGCAGCCGCTCGATCATCTGCGCGAAATATTTATAGCCTTTGACGATGGTTTTCGTCGCCTCCAGCGCGCGGGACAAGGGATGCACCGGGTCCACCAGATGGGTGAACTCGTCGGAATAGAATTTGAGGAAGGCCGCATCTTCATAAGGCATGCCCAGGATCAGGCAGATCACCTCCAGCGGCAGCGGCACGGAAAAGGCATCGACGAAATTGACGCGCTCGCCATCGGGCAGCGCCGCCATCAGCCGGTCGATGATCGCACTGATCTCCGGCTCCATTGCGATCACTTTTTTGCGGTTGAGCGCCTGCTCGACAATGCCGCGATAGGCGAGCGATACCGGCGGGTCGGTCGCCTGCAGGGTCTGTACGACCTTGTAGCCAGCCTCCTTGAAGATGTCCGCGATTTCCGGGTCGAACTCGCCCCAGCGCCATACCGACGGCACCGGGTGGCTCGAAAAAGTCCCGGTATCGCGGGCGATCGCCTCAATGTCCTTCTTGCGCGTGGCGATGAACACGGGCGACGGGCCTGGCAGGGGGAGGCGAAAGATCGGCGCTTCCTGACGCATCAGCGCATAGCCTTCCGCCGGCGCGGACAGATGATCCGGCTCGAACGGGTTGAAACTGCTTATATCGTCGGTCCGCATCGCACTCTCCGCATGTCGCGCCATTTAGGCTGCATACATACGATATGCCTAATAACGACATTCGGCAAGCCGTCGCTGTCATCCCGCCTGAAAAGGGGAGCCGGAGCGGATGAAGCGCGCCCTCAGCCGGCGTCAGCCCTTTTTATCGTCGAGATAGAGGTCGAGTTCGGCGAGGAAATGCTGGATGCGCCGTTCCTGTTCCGAATAGACGATGGTGCCAGCGAGGCCGCGCGAATGCATGCCGCGTTGCAGGGTGATCATGTTGGCGATGTCCTGCTCGACGACTTCGCCGCCCTGCGGGTCGTCATGCGTGGTGTGGCGACGCGGCGGCCGAACCTTGCCAGACACGTCGACATGGTCCTCCACCCCCATATAGGCGGGCGGGCGGCGGCCCGGTGCCAGCTTGGCGGACAGCACGAACACGTCGTGATAGCCCTTTTCCGGGTCGGTCGGATGCGGGCGGAAGCGTTGCAGCAATATCCCCTCGGGATGCATGTTGAGCGTCACGTTGGGGAACAGCGACGGATTCCAGTCGTCGGTCAGCTGGTTGTCGGTGAAGCCCGAAAAATCCATGCCATAGACATTGTCGGCCTTGCGCTTGGCCTGCTGGATCGCGCGGCGGACATGGCGGGCGTCGCCCTTGAACCCGACCGCCTTGAGGCCCGCTTCCTGCATGAAGAAGGCGAGGCCCGCATTGATGAACCGCCCGTCGGGCCAGCGCGCGCTGACCTGCGCGACCGGGAACAGGTTGCGGTTATGCCCGTGGCGATAGAAGTCATATTGAATGAAATAATCGTCGACATAGGGTTTGATCTGCGGGTGCGTGGCATGCGCATGGTAATTTTCGTTGAAGACCGAATACATCGTCTTCCAGTTCGCCGGCACCTCGATCGTCAGGTCCTTGACGAGGAACATCTCGTCCATCCGATAGGACCCGAGCATATCGAGCACGTCGGCGAAATATTCCTCGAACGGGATCGGGTCGGCATCCATATTGACGAACACCAGCCCGCCCCAGACCTTTACATGGACCGGAGTCAGATTCAAATTCTGGCACAGCGCCTCTTCGCGAAAGGTTTCGCGATCGGTGACGCGGACATTCTTGCCTCTCAGATCATAGCGCCAGCTATGCATGATGCAGGTAAAGGAAGTCGCGCCATGGCCGAATTCCTCCTGCACCAGCTCGTTCCCGCGATGCTTGCACGCATTATAATAAGCGTGGACTTCATCTTCTTTCGCGCGGGCGACGATGATCGATTGCGGGCCGATATCGAATTTGAACCAGTCGCCGACATGAGCGACGTCGCTGGCGATGCCCGCCACCAGCCAGACCTTGCTCCACATCTTCTCCTCTTCCGCCAGCTTGGCGGCGGGATCGAGGAAGCACCGGGTCGATACGGCGCGATAGCTGGCGATATCGGGATGGAGTTCGTCCAGCCGATAGGGCGACTTGGCTTCGAAATCCGCGGTGACCTCGCCCGGCTCCAGCAGCAGGGATTCAGGGTCCACCATGGGCTGCTTGATCGGCCGGTCGTTGAACCGGATTTCCGCATATCGCGCCGTCGTCGCCATATCGGTGCCTTTCAGAACTGGACGCGCTTGGTGAAGCCGCCGTCGATGACCAGATTGGTCCCGGTGATATAGGAGGCCGCCGGGCTGGCGAGGAACACGACCGCCTTGGCCACTTCCTCGGGCGACCCCATGCGGCCCGCCGGGATTTGCCCGACGATGCCCGCATAGAGATCGGGCGCCAGCGCCTTGGCCCCTTCCCAGTTGCCGCCGGGATAGGTGATCGGCCCCGGCGACACCATGTTGACGCGGATTTTCTTGGCCGCCCATGCCTGGCTCAGCTGCTTGCCATAGGTGATGACCGCCGCCTTGATGGCGTTGAAGGCCTGGGGCACGAGGAAGGTTTCGAACGCCGCCGTGCTCGACATCAGGATGACGGAACCGTCGCCGGACTTTTCCAGATAAGGCTCCAGCGTCTCGGTGCCGTCGACCGCGCCCAGCATATCAAGCTGATAGCTCGCGTCCCAGTCGCCCGATCCTTGCGCGCCCGACGAGCTGATCGAGTGGATGAAGATGTCGCAGCCGCCCAGTTCCCCGGCGAGGCCCGAAAGCATGGACTTATAGCCCTCGCGGTCTTCCCAGACGAACTCGCGGGTGACGATCTTGTCGCCCAGTTCTTCCTTCATATCGTCGAGCGCGTCGCCGTTGCGCGAGAATAGCCCAAGCTGAGCGCCTTCGTCGGCGAACAGCTTCGCCGTGGCCCGGCTGATGCCGCGCGTCGCGCCGCCGATGATGACCTTCTTGCCAGCGAGTTCCAGATCCATTTTACTCTCCTGTTATGATGGTTACGCGCCGGTCGTCAGGCGGCGTGCCAATATACCGCGTCCATGCTCTCGCCCGCGTCGAAGCGCGCCTGAATCGCCTTCATGCTGGCTACGCTGTCGGGGTTGACGAACAGCGACTGGCTGATCGTCTGGTCGTTGGCGATGCCGTCGGTCTGGTTCAGATCCTCGTCCTCGCCCAGCATCTTCTTCATGCCCGCGACCGAATGCGGCGGCAGCGTCGCGATGTGCCGGGCGATGTCGAGCGCCTGCGCCACCGCTTCGCCCTTGCCCACCAGCCGATTGACGCCGCCCAGTTCGTAAAGCCGCTTTGCGGTAAGCGGCAGGCCGGTCAGCACGACCTCCGCCGTCACGGTGCGGCCGATCAGGCGCATCAGGCGCGATGTGCCGCCGATGCCAGTGCCCGCGCCGATAATGACTTCCGGCTGGCTGAAGCGCGCCTGCTCCTCCGCCACGCGCAGGTCGCACGCCCATCCCAGTTCGCAGCCGCCGCCCGACGTGTCGCCGTTGATCGCCGCGATCGTGACCGCCGTCCCGCGATTGAGCGTCTGGAGACTGCGGAACCAGCCCGCCGGATCGCCCGACGCCGCCTGCCCCGACACCAGCTGCACGATATCGTCGAGATAGGCATGTTCGAGCCAGTGGCCCTCGACCGAGGATGCCAGCACGATGGCGCGCGCACCGCCGCCGATCGCTTCGTCCAGCACATCGGCCAGGAACGAGACCGTGGCCGCCGTCACCGTGTGATTGGACGCCCCGCCATCGCCGACCGTGATCAGCGCGACGCCTTCGCGGTCCCATTGCAGCGAAACATTGCCGGCCATCCATCGCTCTCCTTTTTTTACCGAGGACTCGGCGGTCCAGGGGCGTTTGTATATTCGCCCACCCCTAGCAAAAGTCAATGTCGTATGGTAGCACATTATATGCTCGCGCATCTGCGTGGCGGTGTGGCACCAAATTCGGAGAGAGTAGCAGCATGATCCCCGAGCAAACGGAAAAATCGCGCGCAATGGCGGCGCGCGTACAGGCTTTCATGGACGCGCATATCTATCCCAATGAGGCGTTGTACGAGCAGCAGCTCCATGCCGGGCCGGAACAGTTTCGCGTGCCCGAGATCATGGTCGACCTGAAGGCGCGCGCAAAGGCGGAAGGACTGTGGAACCTGTTCCTGCCGCATTCGGACAATGGCGCGGGCCTCACCAATCTCGACTATGCGCCGCTGTCGGAAATCATGGGCCGGGTCCATTTCGCGTCCGAGGTGTTCAACTGTTCCGCCCCCGATACCGGCAATATCGAAGTGCTCGACCGCTACGGGACGGACGCGCAGAAGGAACAATGGCTCGAACCCCTGCTGGCCGGGGATATCCGATCATCCTATTGCATGACCGAACCGGCGGTCGCGTCATCCGATGCCACCAACATCGAAACGCGGATCGAGCGCGACGGCGATGAATATGTAATCAACGGCCGCAAATGGTGGATTACCAACGCCTATCACCCCAACACCCGCATCTTCATCCTGATGGGCAAGACCGACGTCACCGCGCCGCGCCACCTGCAACAGTCGCAGATATTGATTCCCACCGATACGCCGGGGATCACATGGGTGCGCCCGCTGCCCGTGATGGGCTTTTTCGACGAACCAAAGGGGCAGGCGGAACTGTTGTTCGAAAATGTCCGCGTGCCGGTCGCAAACATCATATTGGGGGAAGGGCGCGGGTTCGAGATTTCGCAGGGGCGACTGGGGCCGGGCCGCATCCATCATTGCATGCGGATATTGGGTCAGTGCGAGCGGCTGCTGGAAATGACCTGTCGCCGGCTGCTGTCGCGCGTGGCGTTCGGCAAGACACTGGCCAGCCAGTCGGTCTGGAGGGAACGGATCGCCGAAGCGCGGATCAACATCAACATGGCGCGCCTGCTGACGCAGCGCGCCGCGCATCTGATGGATACGGTCGGCAACAAGGAAGCCCGCAGCGAAATTTCCCAGATCAAGGTCGCCGCCACGCGCATCGGCCGGGCGGTGGCGGAGGTCGCGGTCCAGGCGCATGGCGCGGCGGGGCTGAGCGACGATTTCGGCCTCGGTTATTCTTTCACGCGGATGCAGATGCTGCGCATGGGCGACGGACCGGACGAAGTGCATAACAGCGTGATTTCGCGCATCGAACTGGATAAATATCGTCCCGCCCGTGCGCAAGAAGCTGCCGGATGACCGGGCGGCAGGACCAGAAGAAGCGCCCCCGCTTGCGGCGAGGAAAGCTTTGCCTAAACGTCGCCCCTATATCTCCCCACGGCCTGACGCGGCTGCGGCTGGCGTTCGGCAAGCGGTGATCGGCATACGGGCAGGGACGAGGCATCGCCCCCGCCCGGCCGTTCAGGCGCCCGGTGCGCCGGGGAGGAACGGGGTATAGACGCCCATCGTCATACCGCCATCGACGGCGATTTCCGCGCCGCAGACATAGGATGCATCGTCGCTCGCCAGGAACAGGCTGGTCCGCGCCACTTCTTCCGGCTCGCCGATCCGGGCGATCGGCTGGCCGACATAATATTTGTTCAGCTCCGACGCGTCCTCATTGGTAACATTGCCCATGGCGGTGTTGATGCCGCCGGGGAAGACCGCGTTCACGCGCACGCCTTTGGGTCCGAATTCCATCGCCGCCGTCTTGGTGATGCCGCGCAGCGCCCATTTGCTGGCGGAATAGGCGGTCAGGCCATTCATGCCCCACAGCCCGGAGGACGACACGATATTGACGATCGAACCCTTGCCTTTGGCGATCATGCCCGCGCCCAGCACTTTCATGCCGAGCCACGCGCCGATCAGGTTGATGCGCAGCACGCGTTCGAAATCATCCTTGGTCAGGTCGAGCATCGCTGCGGGATGGACGATCCCGGCATTGTTGACCAATATGTCGACCGACGCGCCCCAACGGTCGGTGATCGCCTTGTCCAGCGCCACCCATTGCTGTTCGTCCGACACGTCCAGCTTCACGAACAGGGCGTTCTCGCCGATGCTTGCGGCCACGGCCTGCCCTTCGCTTTCCAGCATGTCGGCCACCACGATTCGCGCACCTTCGGCTGCGAAAATCCTGGCGGTCGCCTCACCTTGCCCGCGCGCGCCGCCCGTTATCACCGCGATGCGGCCGTCCAGTCTTCCTGCCATGTAATCCTCTCCCTTGACTATCCTTACCGTCGCGCATCTATAATAGGATGGCAGCGGACTGTATATATGCTAACTACATGCCGTACGACAAGCATAGGAGCAGGATATGAGGCTGGCTGGCAAGGTGGCGCTGGTTTTCGGCGCGGCAGGCAAGGACAATATGGCGCAGATCATCGCGCGCCGCCTGACCGCCGAGGGCGCGAAGATAGTCGTGGCAGGACGCCATGAAAAGGCGTTGAGCGATTTTGCCGACGAACTGGGCGGCGCCTATGCGATCGCCGACATCAGCGACAAGGTGCAGGTCGACGCCGCCGCCGACGTCGCGGTCGAACGGTTCGGCAAGCTCGACATCGGCATCAACGCCACCGGCTGGGGCCTGCTCAAGCCAACCGAGGAAACGACCGAAGCCGATCTCGACAAGATGCTGGCGATCCAGTTCAAGGGGCCGTTCTTCTTCATTCAGGCGATGCTGCGTACCATGGGCGCGGGCGGATCGATCATCCAGATTTCGTCGGCGACCGCGACCATCATGCTCGACAATCACGCCGCCTATATGGGCACCAAGGCGGGCATCGATCATGTCATTCGCACCGTCGCCAATGAATATGGCGTTCGCGGCATCCGCGCCAACTCGATCTCGCCGGGCATCACCGAGACGCCAATGGCGGGCGTGACGTTCCAGATTCCCGAACTTGTCGAAGCCTTCCAGCGCGAATATCCGCTCGGGCGGGTGGGTACGAAGGAGGATATCGCCGCCGCCGCCATCTGGCTGGCGTCGGACGAATGTTTCATGACCGGGCAGAATTTGCAGGTGAATGGTGGCCTGACGCTGCGTCGCAACCCAAGCCTCACCGAACTGGGCGATATCGCGGCCAGAGCGACAGCGCATCTGCATGGCTGATCGCTGGAGGGACTTGGCATTTCCATGAATATCTGGTTACGCATGGGCGACGGTCAGCGATACACAATTGGGGGATTTAACAGTGGGCGCACCACGTTCTAAGAGTCGCAAGGATGATCCGCGCCCGGTGGACGACGACGCCTCTTTCCCGCTGTTCAAGGAAAGCCTCGCCTATCAGGCGCAATTGCTGTCCCGGCTGACCCAGAATGATTATATGGCGCGGATCAGCGGCTCGGGCATCGCGCCGGCGCAAGCCTATGTGCTGGGCGAATTGTGGTTCAACGAACCGCTCTCCCAGGTCGATCTGGCCCGCCGGCTCGAGATCGGCAAGGCCACGGTCGGCCAGACGCTGGCGCGGCTTGAGCGGGCGGGCGTCGTCGAACGCCGCCGCACCCAGGCCGATCGGCGCGTGGTCATGGTGCATCTGACCGAAAAGGGCCGGCAACTGCGTCGCCCGCTGGCGGACGCGACCACCGATCAGATCGCCTTGCTGGAAACCCGCCTTGGCAAGAAGCGTGCCGATGAACTGACCGCGCTGTTGACATACGCCAACCAGCAACTGGGGAACGCCTATCCCAGCGCGGTCGATATCGACGAGGATTGAGGGTGCCGACGCGGCTCAGTTGACCGCGAAATAGCGGATCGGGTCGCTGCCGTCGAAATCCTGCGCCGCGGACCGGACGAGATCGTAGACCGCCAGCAATGGCGGCGTCGGCTCATATAATTCGACGAAATGGCCCAGCGACTCGACGCAATCCATCATGGCGAATCCGACGCCCGGCGCGACCTCGGCATACAGGCCGGTGGCATGACCGGCCGCCTCATAGCGCTGCATCGCCGCCTTCATATCGTCGACGATCAGCGCGACATGATGCAGGCCCTGCCCGCCGTCCGGGTACATGTCGCGGAATACCGAGGGTCCCTCATTATTCTGCTGCACGAATTCCACCATCACATCACCCCACTGGCCATAGGCGGACGAATGATCGAGTTCGGCTGGCTGCCCGCGATAGAGGCTCAGCGTCAGCGCAATATGTTCGGCGACGTAAAAGGGGCCTGATCCGAACGTCGCCATATGCTCCCGCGCCGCAGCGACGACATCCGGCACGAAATAGGCGATCTGACGGACGGGCGTGTTTTCAGCGGGCATATCGATCTCTCTCCGGTCGCGCATGACAGTTGCATAGCCTATCATATGCATACATACCTATTGCCGGCGCGGGCCGTCAATGCCCGGTCGCGAATATCGGGAGGATGGACATGAAGGCAGCATTCGCCGGCTGGCATATGGTGGGCATCTGTTTCCTCATCATGAACTGTGCGCTCGGTGTCAATTTCGCCGCCTATGGCGCGATGATGGAAACGATCGAGCGGGATTTCGGCACGAGCCGCGCCGTGGCGTCCATGGGCCTGAGCATGGTGACGCTGACCCTGGGTCTCCTCGCGCCGCTGGTCGGGGGGCTGTTGCGCCGGATATCGGCGAGGACGCTGATCCTGATCGGGCTGGCGCTCAACGCCGGCGGCTATCTGCTGCTTAGCCAGGTGCATGACATCCGGCTATTTCTTGGCATCTACGCGCTGATGATCGGTCCGGGCTTCACGCTCGCCGGGGTCGTTCCCTGCACGGCGATCGTGTCGAACTGGTTCGTGGCCGGGCGCGGCAAGGCGCTCGGCATCATCAACATGCCCCTCGGCAATGCGCTGATGCCGCTGTTCGCCGCCGCGCTGCTGATCCGCTTCGGCCTCACCGGAACGCTGGTCGGCAACGGCCTCATCCTCGCCGCGCTGATTCCGCTCGCCTGGCTGCTGGTCGACGATCCGGCGCGGATCGGGCAGCAGCCCATGGGCGGCAAGGCGCAGGACGGCGCGGAACCGGAAGCCCCGCTATCGGCGGCGCGAATCCTGCGTCAGCCCCGCTTCCTCATCCTCAGCCTCGGGGTCGCGCTGCTCAGCGCGGCCGGCCTCGCCATCATGACCCATATGGTCGCACTCGCCACCGGGCGAGGCGTGCCGCTCACCTCGGCATCGCTGATGCTGGCGATCTTCGGGCTGGCGGGGCTGGTCGGCGCGCCGCTGTTCGGCTGGCTGGCCGACAGGATCGGCGGCGGACCAAGCTTTGCCGTGCTGGCTCTGGCGCAATGCCTGCCCTGGCTCGGCTTGATCGTAGCCGGCGCGCAACTGCCGATATTGCTCGGCCTCGCCTTTACCATCGGCCTGTGCTGCAACGGCATATTGACGCTGTTCGGCGTGACGATGGGCGAATGGCTGGGACAGGCCAATATCGGCCTGGGCATGGGGCTTTGCTATCTGATCCAGCTACCGTTCCTGTTCGCGGCGGCCCCGCTGGCGGGCGCGATGTTCGACCGTTTCGGCAGCTATACGCCCACCATCCTGCTCCACGTCGGCAGCTTCGTGGCGATCGGGCTTGCCTTCCTGCTCTATCGCCCGAAGCGTTCGCCCGGTACGATTACGTCATCTCAACCATCAGCCGCGTGATCTTCAACGAAGCGATGCGCCATTGGCCATCAACGCGGCTATAGCGTTCATGATAATGGCCATGGCCCCGGAACAGGGTGAATGGCCCGCCTGCCGGCGGCCGTAATATGTCATCAAGCGCCCAGATGCCGGTCGCTTCGTCGTCCGACAGGATGTCGATTTCGGGCATATGACCATAATGCGCGCTGGTGATCAGCGCCATGCCGCTGCTCGCATAATCGACGAACGCTGCGCGCCCGCGAATGAGTGGCTTTGCGGCGGCGGGGTCGGGGCGTTCCTCCAGTGCGTCATGAACGTCGAACAGCGCATCTTCAGTGAAAATCTCCGCGAAACCCACCCAGTCCTTTGTATCCATCAACCGGAAATAGCGCGCCTTGAGCCGCTTGATCTCCTCGATAGCCAACAATGTCTCCAATGTGCCGGTCATGGCGCTCCTCCCGCATTGATCTTTGCGCTAGCGTATCATATGGTAGCGTCCTTCTTTGGTAGGAAAAGTTTGGAAGACGCGCAATGACGAAGCAGGATAATATAGGTAGCCTGGCATCGGCGGATGTCCAGATGTGCCCCTTCCCCTTTCTGGACCGCCTGCTGGCCGAAGCGCCGGTGTACAAGGATCCGCTGACGGGCATGTATGTCGTCACCCGCTATGACGATATCGGTCATATATCGGCGCATCCCGAAATCTATTCCAACAAGACGACGGTGGTCGTCGGCCGCCACGACTCGCCCGTCGCGGAAGAGGTCGCCCGCCGTTTTGCCGAGCGCGGTTTCCCCGAGATGCACACGCTCGTCACCAACGACCCGCCGGAGCATACATCCTATCGCGCCCTGGTCGAAAAAGCGTTCACGCCGAGCTACGTCAAGTCGCTCGAACCCTATATCGAGGCGCTGGTCGATGAGCTGATCGACGGCATCCTGCCTGCCGGCGAGGCCAATCTTCTGCCTGAATTCGCCATCAAGGTGCCGATGTATATCATCGCCGACCAGCTTGGCGTCGACCGCGCCGACTATGACAGGTTCAAGCTTTGGTCGGATGTCACGGTGGAGCGCAACAATCCCTTGCTCGATCCCGATCGCGAGCTGGAGATCACCGACCATCTGATCGACATGCAGAATTACCTGCACGCGCGCGCGGTCGATTATCGCGCCAATCCGACCGAAAACCTCCTGAGCCGTCTCGTCCATGCCGAGATCGATGGTGAGAAATTGAGCGATCCCGCACTGATCGCGATCGCACACCAGCTACTGGTCGCCGGTAATGAAACCACCACGACCGGCATCGTCACGGCGCTGTGGTTGCTGCTGACCAAGGCGGAATTGCGCCGCGCGATCGAGGCCGACCCCAGTCGCGTGCCCAGCTTCGTCGAGGAAGTGCTGCGCTCGCACTCGCCGGTGCCGCATATGTGGCGCGTCGCCACGCAGGCCAGCCGGATCGGCGACACCGACATTCCCGAAGGCGCGGTGCTGATGCTCAGCTATCTGGCGGGCAATCGCGACCCTAAGCAATGGGCCTGCCCGCACGAGGTGCAGATCGGGCGGCAAGGGGTGCGCAATCATCTGGCGTTCGGACGCGGCATCCATTTCTGCATCGGCAATCAACTGGGGCGGGGCGAGATGCGCATCGCGATCCGCCGCATCCTGGAACGGCTGCCCGGCCTGCGTCTGTCGCCCGATCATCCCGAGCCGCAATTCATCCCCCATTTCGCGATCCATGCGCTCGATCATCTGAACGTGCTGTTCTAATCATAGCAAAAGACGGTGGTCGCCGAGGAGGGCACATGAATTTCGATCATTACAAGCTGCTGGACTTCACCCGCGACGGTCGCGTGCTGACCATCACCATGAACCGGCCCGAGCTGCTGAACGCGGTCAATCACGAGCTGCACCAGGAAATGGCAAAGGCTTTTTTCGATGCAGCGGACGATATGGACAGCGACATCATCGTCCTGACCGGCGCGGGCCGCGCCTTTTCCGCCGGTGGCGATTTCGAATGGCTGGAAAAGCAGGTCAAGGGTGATCGCGCGCCGTTCGTGCATGAAGCCAAGACCATGCGCCGCATCGTCATGGGCCTGCTCGACTGCCCCAAGCCGATCATCGCCAAGGTCAATGGCGACGCGATGGGCTTTGGCGCGTCGGTGGCGTTGCTATGCGACATCGTGATCGCGGCGGACCACGCCAATTTCGCGGATCCCCATGTGCGGCTGGGGCTGGTAGCGGGCGATGGCGGCGCGATGATCTGGCCGCAACTGATCGGCTTTGCCAAGGCCAAACATTATCTGCTGACCGGCGACGCGATCAATGCGGTCGACGCGGAGCGCATGAACCTGATCAGCTTCGTCGTCCCGGCGGGCGAACTGGACGCCTATGTCGACACATATGCGCAAAAGCTGGCGCGCGGTGCCCAATCGGCGATCCGCTACACCAAATCAGTCACGAACATCGCCCTGCGCCAGCTGTTCAGTTCGGTGTTCGAAGCGGGCGTCGCCTATGAAGGGCTGACCCTCGCCACCGCCGATTTCGGCGAAGCCGTAAACGCCGTCATGGAAAAGCGCCGACCGCAATTTACGGGCGAATGAACGCAGCGGCGCGTTGACTCGCCGGTCCTCCCCCGCCATTATGGTATGTAGACTTATCATAGGGGCGTGAACCTTTGGAGTCGGCTATAAGCCGATGCTGTTTTCGCGAGGGGAAGCGCCCCGATCTTGCGCTCCTCCTCAATCCTTCTCGACCTGGGCCACGTCGCGCACCGCGCCGCGCGCGGCGTTGGTGGTGAGCGCGGCATAGGCGCGCAGGGCGGGGGAGACGGCGCGCTTGCGGCCGAACGGCTTCCACGCCTGCTTGCCGCGCTCGACCATCGCTTCGTGCCGGTGGGCCAGTTCCGCATCGTCCACGTCGAGGCGGATGACGCGATTGGGGATGTCGATGACGATCGCGTCGCCAGTGTTGACCAGCGCGATCAGGCCGCCCTCCGCGGCTTCGGGGGAGACATGGCCGATGGAGAGGCCCGATGTACCGCCGGAAAAACGTCCGTCGGTGATGAGCGCGCAGGCTTTGCCCAGCCCCTTCGACTTCAGATAGCTGGTGGGATAGAGCATTTCCTGCATGCCGGGGCCGCCCTTTGGCCCTTCATAGCGAATGACGACGACGTCGCCTTCCTTCACTTCATTGCCGAGAATGCCCGCGACCGCCGCGTCCTGGCTTTCATAGACGCGCGCGGTGCCGTGGAAGGTGAGGATGCTGTCATCCACGCCCGCCGTCTTGACGATGCAGCCTTCGGGCGCGAGATTACCGAACAGCACGGCCAGCCCGCCATCTTTCGAGAAGGGCGTCTGCGCGCTGCGGATCACGCCGGTCTCGCGATCGAGATCCAGTTCCTTCCAGCGGTTGGACGTGCTGAACGCCACGGTGGTACGCACGCCGCCCGGCGCGGCCTTGAAAAATTCGCGCACGCTTTCGCTATTCGTGCGCCTGATGTCCCAGCGGTCGAGCGCCTCGCCCAGCGTCGCGGAGTGGACCGTGGGCAGGCTGGCGTCGATCAGGCCCGCTTTGTCGAGCTGGCCCAGGATCGCCATGATGCCGCCCGCGCGGTGGACATCCTCCATATGCACATCCTGCTTGGCGGGGGCGACCTTGCACAGGCAGGGGACGCGGCGCGACAGCCGGTCGATATCGGCCATGGTGAAATGCACCTCGCCCTCATAGGCGGCGGCGAGCAGATGGAGCACCGTGTTGGTCGATCCGCCCATGGCGATGTCGAGGCTCATCGCATTTTCGAACGCGGCGAAGCTGGCGATGCTGCGTGGCAGGGCGGTCGCGTCATCCTGCTCATACCAGCGCTTGGCGAGATCGACGATCGTGTGGCCCGCCTCACGGAACAGTTTCTCGCGATCGGCATGGGTGGCGAGCACGGAGCCATTGCCGGGCAGCGAAAGACCGAGTGCTTCGGTGAGGCAATTCATGCTGTTCGCGGTGAACATGCCCGAACAACTGCCGCAGGTCGGGCAGGCGGAGCGTTCGATGACCGCCACTTCCTCGTCGGTATATTTGTCGTCGGCAGCGACCACCATGGCGTCGACCAGATCGAGCGCGACGGTCTGACCCCTGATGTCGGCCTTGCCCGCCTCCATCGGCCCGCCCGACACGAAGATCGCGGGAATGTTGAGGCGCATCGCCGCCATCAGCATGCCCGGCGTGATCTTGTCGCAGTTGGAGATGCACACCAGCGCGTCGGCGCAATGGGCATTGGCCATATATTCGACGCTGTCGGCGATCAGGTCGCGGCTGGGCAGCGAATAGAGCATGCCGCCATGGCCCATGGCGATGCCGTCATCCACGGCGATGGTGTTGAATTCCTTGGCGACGCCGCCCGCCGCTTCGATCTCGCGCGCGACCAGTTGTCCGAGATCCTTCAAATGGACATGGCCGGGCACGAACTGGGTGAAGCTGTTGACGACGGCGATGATCGGCTTGCCGAAATCCGCGTCGGTCATGCCGGTGGCGCGCCACAGGCCACGCGCGCCCGCCATGTTGCGGCCATGGGTGCTGGTGCGGGAGCGATAATGAGGCATGGCGGCGGTCCTTGCAGGCGGATGAGTCTCGGTATCCGTTTAGGCCCTCGTCCAAAGGTTGTGAAATATATTATTGGAACGGTATAAGGTCGTCCGGAGACTTGATGCCATGATCGACCTGCGCCAGCTTCGCCATTTCGTCGCGGTCGCCGATGCGCTGCATTTCGGGCGGGCGGCGGAGCGGCTGGGCATGACGCAGCCACCGCTCAGCCAGTCGATTCAGACGCTCGAACGGCAATTGGGTGCGCCGCTGTTCGAACGGTCGAAGCGCAGCGTGACGCTGACCCTGTTCGGCCGTCAGTGGCTGGACCATGTCCGTCCGGCGGTGGCGGCAGTCATGGCGCTGCCTGCCGTCGCGGAACGATTGCGCACCGGCGCGGCGGGGCGGCTGTCGCTCGCCTTCGTCAGTACCGCAGATTACAGCGTGCTGCCCCGGCTGGTGCAGCGCTACTCCGCCGCCTTTCCCGATGTCGCCCTCGACCTCACCGAAGCGACCAGCGATGTGCAGGTCGAAGCGTTGCTCGACGGACGGATCAGTGCCGCGATTCTGATCGCCGCCCGCGCCGCGCTGCCGCCCGCGCTCGCCTATCGCCCGCTCGTCACCGAGCCGCTGGTGGCGGCGGTGCCGCAGGCGTGGATCGAGGAGGGCAAGCTGCTGCCTGCCGGAAGCATGTTGCCGGACGATGGATGGATGGCGCATCCGCTCATCATCTTCCCGGCGCGCGTCTCGCCCGATTTCCACGAACTGGTCATGGGCTATTATCGCGCCAAGGGCCACCAGCCCCGGATTCAGCAGGAGGCGATCCAGATGCAGACGATCATCAGCCTCGTATCTGCGGGCCTTGGCATGGCGCTGGTCCCGGCGTCGCTGCGCCATCTCGCGCGGACCGGGGTGGCCTATCTGTCGCTGGCGGGCGATGCGCCCATTCTGGAAACGGGACTGGCATGGCGCGCGGCGGATGAAGCGCCGACACTGGCGGCGCTGATCGACATCGCCGGGACGCTCGGCACGGCATGAAACTACGCCCTGCATCAGTGGTGCGGTTCCACTTGAAGTGGGTAGGACAAGGGATGCGAACCGCAGCAAGACAGGCTAGACAGGGCTTGATGGTGCAATGGTGACGGGGCAGGATATGACGAACGGAGAGGCCCCAAGGCCGCTTTCCACCAAGGAGGCGATGATCGTGGCGGGGGAGCGTCGTTTCGCGCTTCATGGCATGGAAGGGACGTCGCTGCGACAGATCGCGATGGATTCCGGCCAGCGCAACGAATCCGCCGCGCATTATCATTTCGGATCCCGCGAAGGACTGATCCGGGCCATATTGCGCTACCGCATATCGGCGATCAATGTGCGGCGCGAACGATTGCTGGATGCAGCGAAGCGCCGTGATGGAGGTGCGATATCGCCGGTGTCGATTGCATCGGTTATGATCCGGCCCATGGCGGACGAAATTTTCGCCGACTGGCGCAACTGTTATTGGGTTCGCTTCATGTCCCAGTTGTTTGCCATCGAGAAATTTCGATATCTTGCGGATGAATTCGAATTGATGTCGCCTGCGCTGGTCGAAACCTATGGCCTGATGAGCACAATACCGGGCGTCGATCCGTCGATACTGGAAGTCCGCCGGATGATTTTAAGTCGCGACGTCATATGGGGCCTGTTCCGGGTGGAGGCGATGTCCTTCCATGAAAGCCGTGAAATATGCGAACTGCACGTCGCCAATCTGGTGGACATGATCGCGGCGGGCATCGCGGCGCCGCCGTCCCAGGATACGCTGGTGCTGGCGCAGACGCTTCTGGGGCATCGCTCTGACCCGGCTGCGAACAGGTCCGCCGACGCAGCCGGATAGGGTGGCGGGTGCCCGTCCGGCGCGTCCGCGCCGATCGCGGATCGGCGCCCGTGATCGTCAGATGACGACAAATCCATGCGAGCCATCGCGTCGCAACTGATCGACCAGCCCATATTCCCAGTCCAGATAGGCCTGCATGGCGGCCGCCGCATTGTCAGTGCCGACATAGGGACGTTTATAGATATCGTCGGGCGGGGTCAGCGCATCGTCGAAACCGGGCGTCAGGGGACGGTCGGTGGCGACCCAGGCGGCGGTGCCTCCTTCGACACTTCGCACCTTTCGGTCGCTAGCGACATCGGCGGCGGCGAAGGCGGCGAGCGCGCCGTCCGGCGAGGTCAGCACGACATTCGCATCGTCGCCCAGCGTCGCCAGCACCGCGTCGAGCCGCGCCCGGATCGCGAAGCGGGCGCCGGGAATATGACCAGCGCGGTGAACGGGTGACGGCGCGAGATCGATCAGCACGATCTGTCCCGCCTCCAGTCCCCGCGCGAGTTCCTCGACCGACAGCCGGTCGGTAGCAGGCAGCGGCGGCAGGGTGGGCGTCCAGCGACCGCTTTCCACGGCGTCGCCGATATCGCCTTCGACCACATAGACGTCCCAGCCCATCTGGGCGAGCCAGGAGGCGCTCATATGCGCGCGAACGCCGCGATCGTCCCACAGCACGATACGCGCGCCGCGCACCGGCGCGACCATGTCAGTTTCCTGCACCAGCTGGCCACCGGGCATGCTGCGGAAGCCCGGAACATGGCCCGCCGCATAGTCTTCGGGCGAACGCACGTCGAAGCGATAGAGGGTGCGGGTCGCATCGATCGCGAGCTGCGCGACCTGCGCGCCGGTCAGCAGCCGCACGCCCGCGCGATAGGAAACGGCGCGCGCCCGCTCCAGCGCCACCTGCTGCGCCTCGTCACCCACATCGGGCGCGCGATCGCTCTTGCCGCGGTCCAGCTCCAGCCCGGCCAGAGTCCAGCCGATGGTGCCGTTACGCAGCGCATAGACGGGGTTGGGCAGTCCGGCATTGATGAGCGACTGAGCGCCGATGATGCTGCGGGTTCGTCCGGCGCAATTGACGACGATGGTGGTCTTGGGATCGGGGGCCAGCGCCTGCGCGCGCAGGACGAGTTCGGCGCCGGGCACGCTGGTGCCGCCGGGGATGCTCATCGCCGCATATTCGTCGTAGCGCCTGGCGTCGAGCACCGCCACGTCCGCCTTGTCGCGTTGCAACGCATCAAGGTCCGGCGCGGGCAGGGCCGGGGTGTGCCGCCGGTCCTCCACCAGTTCGCCGAATGCTTTGGAATAGGAATTGACGTCCTGAAACAGTTCGCCGCCAGCCGCCTCCCACCCCTTCAGACCACCTTCGAGAGCGAATATATTGCTATAGCCGAGCGCCGCCAGCCGACGCGCGGCATCCGCGACCAATCCTTCGCCATCGTCATAGAGGACGATCGTCACATCCTTGCGCGGCAGGCGGTCGAGCGCCTCGATCTCGATCAGCCCCGCCGACATTTGCGATGCGAACAGCGGGTGCGACAGCGCGAACGGCGCTTCCTCGCGCACATCGAGCAGCGCGATCTCCTGCCGGGTCAGCAGATGGAACCGGACATCGGCCGGGGTCATGATTCTCGTCACATCTTCTCTTTCGACAGGTCCCACAGATTGGGAAGCGTTGCACTGGAATAGCCGGATATGAACGGCTTGGCCGTACCGTCTTCGCCATAGGCGGCGCGCGTCACCGCGCCGATATTGGCGCCATAGACGTGAATGCTGATCGATGGCCGGTCCTGATGGTAATTCCAGACGCGGTGAATGTCGCCGATCGCAGGAGACACCATCTCGACCACGCCGGGTTCCAGCCGGGCGGCGGGACCGACCGGCCGGAGCAGGCCCGCCTGATCGCGCTCGTAGCGCTGGCTGACCTCCGACCCGCGCAGCATGCCGATCAGCCCCCAGGTGCCGTGATTGTGGATCGGCGTGGCCTGTCCCGGCCCCCAGACGAAGCTGACCACCGAAAAGCGCTGCCTGCTGTCGCAATGGAGCAGATATTGCTGATAGGTGCGCGGATCGGGCGCCGCGCAATCGGCGGGCAGCCAGTCGTCCTGCGCCACGAGATCGGCCAGCAGGGGATGAGCCGCCGCCAGAAGCGCGCTTTCCTCACCATGCTGCTCGACCGCCTGTGCAAGCGCGCCGACGAAGGCGCGCAAGCGGGCGATGTTGGGAATGTCGGTCATCTCCGCGCCTTAAAACAGCATCACGGCAGCCGCCAGGGATAAGAACAGCGCGACCAGTGATGCGCCGATAATGACGAGCAGGGGTTTCAGGCCCGTGGTCAACAGCGACGCCAGGGGCGAGCTGATCCCGGCGGCCGTGATGGCTGCGGCGATCAGCGCGCTGGCAAGGCCGCTCAGCGCCGACCCGATGGCCGGCGGAATGGCGATGGTCGAATTGACGATGACCAGCAGCAGGAAGCCGACCAGGAACCACGGCACCTTGCCGACCATGCGCCGTTCGCCCGCGCTTTTGGCCACGGCATAGGCGACGATCGCCAGCACGGGCATCAGCAGGGCGACGCGGCTGAGCTTCACGATGGTCGCGGTTTCGCCGGCCCGCTCGGAATAGGAATAGCCCGCGCCGAGCGCCTGCGCGACGTCGTGGATCGACGCCCCCAGAAAGAAGCCGGCCTGCTGATCGTTGAGATGGAGAACATGCGCCAGCATCGGGTAGAGCGACATGCCGATCGCACTGACGGCGGCGATGCCGACCAGCACGATCGACAGGTGCGCCGGATTCTGGCGGCGGGTGTCGAGCACCACCGCCAGCGCCGCTGCCGCTGACGCCCCGCAAATCGCGACCGCCCCGCCCGCAAGCGTCCCGAAGCTGTTGCCAAAGCCCAGCATGCGCGCGAAGACGATGCCCGAAACCAGAGTGGTCGCGGTGATGATCGCCGCGGCGCACAGCGCGGCGGGGCCAAGATCGGCGATCTGCGACGCGGTAATGCGCAGGCCGACCAGCATGATGCCGACCCGCAGAAGCGTATGCGATGCCACGCCCAGCCCCTTGCGCAGCCGCACGTCCTGATTGAGAAAACTGAGCGAAAGGCCGATCAACAGCCCCATCAGCGCGAGCGGCGCACCATAATGGCCAGCCAGGAAGCTGGCGGCCAGCAAAGCCGCGCCTGTGACCGCAAGGCCGGGCCAATAGTCCCGAAGCGAGCGGGATCCGGTGGTTTCCGGCTCATAGAGTTCGCAATAGAGATCCGCCGCCGTCACCATGGTCAGGTCGCCACGGGGCGAGATCGTCGTCGTTTGAACCGGGCGCATCGCCAGCCTATTCCCCCTCTGCCTTGACATGGCTTGTGGACGGGCGGCGAAGGCGGGGCAATCGAGTTTCCTTAAGATCGGATGTTGGAGACACTCAAGCGCTGTCGAGGGCGTCATCCTTCTGCCCGGATCGCATGCCCGATTGCAGGATTGAGCAATACTCATGACCGATCTGACGATTATTCGTTTGAGCTTGGTCCGGCTAATTCTCATCAGCACCATATGTGGGCAATGTGCTGCCCGCTGACCGTGGCCGATAGCGGCGGCTGCGTCAGGCTTGATATTTGAGGGGTCCAGGGAATGTCCTTGAAACTTTACGGCGCGTCGGGAAGCTGCGCGCTGGTCGCGCTCTGGGCGCTGGAGCAGACGGGTGCCGATTATGACCGTTTTTCGCTCAACCTTATGGCTGGCGAACAGCGTCACGAGGCCTATCTCGCCATCAACCCGCATGGCCGGGTTCCCGCCATCACGGCGGACGGTGTCGCCATTACCGAACTGAACGCCATTTTGACTTACCTCGCAGCGCGTTTTCCCGGCTCGGGGATTCTGCCGACGGACGACCCGTTGCTGCTGGGCCGGACGATGGAATTGATGTGCTGGTTCTCATCGTCCGTCCATGCCCATATCGCGCAATGTTTTCGGGGTGAACGCTATACCGACGACGCAGAGGTCAAGGAGAAGCTGAAAGCGCCGGGCAAGGCCCGCGTCGCGGCCGCGCTCGCCGAGCTGGACGAGAGGATCGGGCAGTCGGGCGACTATCTCAATGGCGTATCGTTCAGCGCGGCCGATCTTTTCAACATCGTCCTGTGGCGCTGGGCGCAAAGGCTGGAAATCGACTTTGCGCCATTGGGTCGGTGGACGGCCAAGGTGCAGCGTGATCTGGCCCGTCCCGACGTTGCGCGGGCGCTCGAACTCGAAGCTGCCCCCGCCCCGGTAAGCTGGGCTGCCCCGGTCGCGGCGCATTGATTCCGCGCTCGACCTTGTTCACGCTGCTTTGACTCTATAAAAAGAAAGGCGCCATATACGACTTCGTGAATGATGATCGGTTTCCGAGGAAAGGTCCCGCAGAGGGCCGCCTCGGCGGGCGCGGCGCAAAGGGGCGAGGCCCCGGCGCCCGGAATGGGAGGAATGCGTGCAAGTTAACCTGCCGACCAATTTATTGCGGAGTTTCGTGGCGATCGCGGACACCGGGTCGATCGTGCGCGCCACCGAAAAGATTTTCCTGACCCAGTCGGCGCTCAGCCTTCAGATGAAGCGCCTGTCCGAGATTGTGCAGGTTCCCCTGTTCCGGCGAGAACAGGGCACGCTGGTCCTGACATCGTCGGGAGAGCGATTGCTCGACCTCGCGCGCCGCATCCTGGAACTGAACGACCAGGCGGTCGAGAGCCTCGACAGCGCCGGACTGAACGGTCCCGTCCGCGTCGGCGTCGTGCAGGATTTCGGGGATGAAATCCTCTCCGGCGTGCTGGCCCGCTTCGTTCAGCTCAATCCGGGGGCGGAACTTCAGATTCGGGTCGGCCATTCGCGCGAGATCAGGGAATTGTTCGCGACCAACCTGATCGACATAGCGGTCTATCATTCGGTCGAACGGGATGAATTCTCGGTCGCCCCGGCCCGCATGGTGTGGCTCGGCGATCCGAGGCTGGCGGAGCGGGAAACCCTTCCGCTTGCCTTTATGACCAAGCCCTGTCTTGCGCGCGATTGCGCGGTCGCCGCGCTGGACGCGGCGGGGCGGCCCCACCAGCTTATCGTGGAAACATCGAACATCTCCGCCCTGCGCGTCGCGGTGGAAGCGGGACTGGCGCTAACCTGCCGCTCATCGGCCTTTACCGGGCACCGCCTGCCGGCCATGGAACTGGAAAACGTGTCTTTGCCCACCTATTTTATCGGTGTTATGACATTGCCGTCCGCGCATGAGGCGATTGCCGGGCTGGCCGGTCTGATCAGGCAGGCCATCGAAAATATCGTGCGTCCGCCCTTTGATCTGACCGAGGTTTGCCCCGCCCTTGAAACCGAGGACGCCTGATCGAAAGTCGAGCGCGAGTCGCCATAGTGCCTTTCTTCGATGCTACGATCAGGTGAAGCGAGGCGGGCGTTTTTCGAAGAAGGCGGCGGCGGCTTCGGCAAATTCCGCGCCTTTGAGCGCTTCGGCAAAAATAGCAGCTTCATGCGCGATGACCGCCTCGATGTCCTGCAAGTCGGGCACGATCATCGCTCTGGTCCGGGCGAGGGCGCGGGGCGGCTTTTCCCTGAGCCGCCGGGCATAGTCCCGCGCACGATCGGCGACTTCGCCATCTTCGACCACTTCGGACACAAGGCCGAAGCCAAGCGCGGTATCCGCGTCGAAGGGATCACCCAGCAGCAGGTGGCGCGCCGCCCGCTGACGGCCCATGATGGCGGGCAGCAGGCGGGAGCTGGCAAATTCGGGCACCAGCCCCAGACTGACGAACGGCAGCATGAAGGTCGCGCTCCGGCCCGCGACGATCAGGTCGCAGTGCAACAGCAAGGTCGTGCCGATGCCGACGGCCGGTCCCACGACCCCGGCTACGATGACTTTGGTCGAACGCGCCATAGCCCGCATGAAGATGAAGGGCGGACTGTCGTCGGACGAGGGCGGGTTGGTCTGAAAATCGAGCAGGTCATTCCCCGCCGTGAAGATGCTTTCGCTCCCCAGGATCACGACCACGCCGATGGCCTCGTCCCGCTCGGCATTTTCGAAAGCATGGGCGAGCGCCAGATACATGTCGGCCGTGATGGCGTTTTTGCGATCCGGTCGCGTTAGGACGATTTCCAGAATCCCGCCTTTGACGGCCGTCTTGATGAATTCGGACATCACCTCTCCCATGGCGCGTATATGGAAAGCGTGGCGCTTTCCTGCCGGCTGACGCGGCTGGGGCACCGCGCTCCCGAAAATGACGCCTTTGCCCCGCGGATGCAACCAGCTGATCCCGATCCTATCGGATCATCGGTCGCGGCCGGGCCATGATCGCTTACATATCCGGCAGACTGCCCGGCTCGAACAGCCATGCCATCGCGGCGTCGCGGTCGGTGAAAACCTTCACGTGGGATTGTGGTATCACGCGCTGCACCTGCATCTTGTTCAGCGTGCTGCCGGCGATAATAGCGTAATGCCCCTTATTCTCGTTCATCAGCGTATTAAAAAAGCCCGCAAACGCTTCGACGACCTCGTTCGATTGCACGGGATAATCCGTACAATCCGCAAACACCCGATAATGGCGGCGCCGGGTTCGGATCCTTTCATGTACCGCGAGAAATTCCTGTTTGTAGCGAAGGAAGGTCTCCAGTGACCAATAGTGGCTCTGGGTTATCATGAGCAAAATCCGCTGCTCATCATAGGAGAAAGAAAAGTCCACATGCCCCCCTTGATCCGCTATGGGCGCTGCCGCGTGTCAGACCGCAATATTATCGTTCCTCATCTGTCACGGGGGGTAGGGGGCGTCAACTTCCAGCGCACCTGTAAGCCCTGCCGAGCCGGAACATGCCGCGCGTTTTCACGCCGCCAGTCGTCGCTTTCGTGATCTCGAAACGGTAATCGGGTATTTGCTCCGGCGATTCCGCATGCCCATTATGTCGTCTTCGCCGATAGCGGCCATATGGCTCTCATGGAGGCGGCGGAAGCCGTCACCGAGGCGCTGCGGCAATGTTGGGCGAGTCCTTCTAGCGGCTTGCGCCTGGCCATCATGAATCCTGCTCAAGTCAGAATGTGCAAAACTCATTTGAGCACGGCTCTTGCTTATATTAGCAGCGATTGAATATTAATAATCGTCATTAATCGCGTCCGGTGTGGGTTTCAGGCCGGTGAATATGTTCGAAAGGAGGGCGGGTAACGGCTTAGGGAGAGGCCGGGTTTTCCAACATCCGGCACCATTCATAAACTACGCCGTTTGGCAGGCCATGCCCGCCTATTCTGGGTTGCCCATCCTAATCGAGCGGATGTTGGCGCACAATTGGGTTTTCGGCATGCGCCACCCGGATGGCTGACCGCTTTTCGTCATTACATTTAACGGTTCGGCGTGGCGCATAGGACGCCTCGCCGCCGATAGGGGAGAGACTATGAACAGAGCATCCATGATGAGGTCGTCGACTCTGGTCGGCGCGGGCATCGCCTTGTCGATCGGCCTGCACGCCTTGCCGGCACTTGCGCAGGCACCGGCCGAAGGCGCGACGCAGGGCGTAGGCGTTAGCGATATCGTCGTGACGGCGCAGAAGCGAGCGCAGAACATTCAGGACGTTCCTGCCAGCATCGCGGCTTTCTCGCAGGAAGCGCTGGAAAACCGGCAGATCCGTGGGCTTGGCGACCTGACTACCCGTGTGCCGTCGTTGCAGGTGGGCTATACCTATGGCAGCAATACCGTCACGATCCGTGGCATCAGCACCAACCTGACTGGCGGTTTCGAGGATCCGTCGGTCGCGGTTCATGTCAATGGCGTGTATCAGGCGCGCGCGCGCAGCCTGAACCTCGCGCTGATGGATCTGGAGCGGATCGAAGTGCTGTCGGGTCCCCAGGGCACCTTGTACGGACGCAATGCGACCGGCGGCGTCATCAACTATATTCTGCGCGGGCCGACCGAAAAGACCGAAGCACAAATCACCGGCCGCGTCGGAAATTTCGACAGCTACGCGCTTCAGGGCTATATTTCCGGTCCGATCAGCGACACGGTGGGATTCCGCATATCCGGCATGCTCGACAATCGCGACAAGGGTTTCGTCAAAAACCTGCTGCCCGGCGCGCCCAAGAGCCGCTTTTTCGAAAACAAATTTACCGGCGTTCGCGGCATCCTCGCGTTCAAGCCGAGCGACACGGTGCAGTTCGACCTTGAGGGGTCTTATGGCAACACCCGCAGCTCCTTCAATCCGGGTGTTCTTGCGCCATCGCTCAATCCCGCCATGCAGGCCTTGCTTGGCCCCCAATCCTTCCGTCCGCGGGAGGTCTATGCTGATTTCCCGAGCGAAAATAATAGCAAGGAATATGCGGCGACGGCGACATTGACCTGGGACATCAGCGACGATGTGCAACTCAAGTCGATATCGGCCTATCAGAAATACAAAAATTACATGCCTGTCGATCTGGATGGCAGCGGGTTCACGGCGCAAACCGTCTACAACAGGTTCCAGTCCGACACCTATACGCAGGAACTGAACCTGAATGCGGACAGCTTCGACGGACGATTGAAATCGATATTCGGGGTCTATTATTTCAATGATAACGTAAAATCAGCGTCGCAGGTCTACAGCGCGCTTCGCAACCCCACGGCTCCAGCCATTTCGACATATGCGACGGTCAATCGCTTGAAGGCGCATTCCATCGCCTTTTTTACCGACCAGACGTTCAGCGTCACCGACTCCCTGCGCCTGATCGGCGGCGTGCGCTATAATATCGACAAGAAGGATACGGTTCAGAGCATCCTCAACACCGCCTGCCTCGACAAGAAAACCAACCAGAAATTCACCGCCTGGACACCTAAGGCGGGCATCCAGTTCGACGTCACCGACAAGATCATGGCCTATGCGACCTATCAGAAGGGCTTCAAGGCCGGCGGCGTTTCGGCGGGGACATGCGGCAATGCCTATGAGCCCGAAACCATCAAGGGCGGCGAGGTCGGCCTCAAGACCCAGTTTGCCGACAATCGGATTCGCCTGAACATTGCCGGCTACTGGTATGATTATGGCAATCTTCAGGTGCAAAAGACCTTGGGCACGATTGGCGGCTTTTCCGTGGTCAATGCGGCGCAATCGCGGATCAAGGGGATCGAGGCCAATCTGGACGCTGTCATCACCCCGCAGTTGAAGCTGGACGCCGCCGCCATGGTGCAGAGTGCGAAATATACCGATTTCGTCAACTGCAACCAGACCGTACAGCTCCCCCCGGTCGGCGGTGTGGCCCAGGCCGCCTGCGCCGCTTCGGATCAACGTCCTACGACCGATCCGGCACGCAACCAGCAGGTAGCGGGCAACTGGCTCAATCGCGCCGCGCCCTACAGCCTCACCATCGGTCTGCAATATGATGCCGAGGTGGGGGCTGGCAAGCTGTCCTTCCGCGGCGAATCCTACTGGAGCGGCAGAATTCATTTCAATGAGTTCAACACGGCGGCGCTCGACCAGCCCGCCTATAATATCCAGAACGCCTATGTGACCTTCACGCCGGCCAGCGACAAATACAGCCTGCGCGCCTTCGTCAAGAATATCCGCAATGTCGATTACAAGGCCAGCGGCTATTTCAATGGCCTGACCGCGCAATATACGGTGGTCTGGAATCCGCCGCGCACTTACGGCCTCGAAGCAAGCTATAAATTCTGAATCCCGGTTCGCCCAATTGAAGACGGAGGGCGTCATGCTTAACTGGTATGACGCCCTCCGGCGGCGTATTAATAATGGTCAGATGCGACATGAGGACCATTTGTTTGACGCTGGAAATGCCAGCCGTCTAAAGTTGCCGCCGGGAGAAAAAAATCAGGATGCTGCCGGCGGTGTCCGCACCATCGGACGGACGACGCCGAACATCCGGCGGGGCATCGCCTGATCCTTTCCTCCAGGGGCGGTCGGCGCTTGTAAGGATCATGATGAAGGGTAGCGAAACACAAGCCATGGCAAAGCCCTTCATCGACGAAGAATCCCCCGATCGGCCATCGCATGCGCTCCCGCCAGAATCCTCGCGCGTCACTGCGGCCTGGTATGCACTGGCCGTGCTTTGCATCGTCACGCTCCTGTCGCAGCTGGATCGGCACATCACGACGATCATCGTCGCGCCGCTGAAAAAGGAGTTCGCGATCAGCGATACGCTGTTCGGCCTGCTTCACGGCTATGGTTTTGCCATTACCTACGCTATTTTCGGCATTCCCTTCGGTCGCCTCGTCGATCGCAAGAACCGGCGGAACATCATCCTGTTCGGGCTGCTCGGCTGGAGCCTCCTTACCTCGCTGTCTGCCTTTGCGGGCAGCTATACGCAGTTGCTGATCCTGCGGACGGGCGTCGGCATTGGCGAAGCCGTACTCGGCCCTGCCGCCTATTCGCTACTCATCGACTTTTTCGAGCCGCATAAACGCGGCCGCGCGACGGGCGTTTATTATATGGCGATGTCGGTGGGGAGTGGCGCATCCCTGCTGCTGGGCGGGTTGTTATTGAGCCAGATACCGGCCGCCGGGCTGAACCTGGGTGGCTTCCTCGCCTTGGAGCCATGGCGGCTGCTGTTCCTGTTCGCGGGGTTGCCCGGACTTTTCGCCTGCCTGCTGATGCTGACCATGCGCGAGCCGCCGCGACGGGGCGTAGCGGCCAGTGATGCGGCGTCGGTTCGCGATTTTCTGGGCTACGTCTGGCAGCATAAGGGATTGTTGATCCGGATTTCCGCGTCGGGTACGCTGGCGGCGACGGCGGGCTATGGGGCTGGGGCCTGGGCGCCGACCCTGCTGCAACGCAATTTCGGCATGTCCGCTGCCGAAACCGGATGGCCGATCGGGGTGGCGATGATCGTCGGTTCGATCGCGGGGACGCTGGTGAGCGGCGCACTTTCCGATCGCGCGATCAAGCAGGGCGTGCTGAGCGGGCGGACGCGGCCGATGCTGTTCGGTTTCATTACTTATGTACCGGCCGCCTTTTTCGGCGTGATGGGATCGCCCCTGCTGGTGGTGCTGGGCTTTGTACTGCTGCTGTTCAGTGTCGCCATGGTGCAGAGCGCGACGCCGCTCGCGCTTCAGGAAGCGGTGCCAGCCAATATGCGCGGCCAGATCATCGCCCTGCAATATCTGATCTTGGCGCTGGCCGGGATCGGCCTGGGGCCGACGCTGGTCGGACTCATCACGGACTCGATATTCGGATCGGGCGCCATGGTCGGCTGGTCATTGCTGACCCTGGCGCTGCCGGTGGCGCTGATCGGCATCACGATATGCGGTCTTGGCCTGACCGAGAACAGCTATCGCAAGGCGGGCGCGCTGCTTCGGGAGTAAGGCCCGCGATCACCATTTTATAGCAAGGACCATGCGAATGGACGGCATATTCAACACCAACGACCTGATTGATTCCACCATATCCGACCCCTGCGTGCTGGACCCCGATTTTCCGTTCGAGCAGTTCGTCACCCACTTCATCAGCCAGGGTTCCGTCGTTCACGCCACGGTCTGGATCGCGCAGGGACAGGCGCTCAGGGGCACCGTCATCCTCAGCCCCCAATGGTATGGCGGCGACCGGCTGGAAAGCGTCATCATCCCGCTGATGACGGCCGGGATCAACGTCATGACTTTTCACCCACGCGGCATGTGGGACAATCAGCACCGCTATACGCTGACGGGCGCGGTCGATGATCTGCTCGCCGCCGCCGCCTATGTCCGCTCGACGGTCGCGGAGGATATCCGCACGCCGCAGGGTCGTGGATGGCGCGTCGATCCCTCGCGGATCGCGGTCATGGGGTTGAGCGGCGGGGGCGGCAATGTCGGCATTTCCGCTTGTGCGGAGGATCCTGGCATTCAGTCCGTCATCGCGGTCGCGTCCAACACCATGGCGCCCGCGCCCAGCCCCGAAGCCGCGGAACAGGCGAAGGCCAGCCTTGAACGAACGAAGCGGGTGACGGCCGGCCGGGTCGATGTGGAGGGTGTTCTGGCCTCTATGACCCAGGCGGACTATGACCGGATGCGCCCGACCGTCCGTGCGCGCGATCTGGTCGACAAGCATGTGCTGCTTGTCGGCGCGATGCGCGATACGGTCGCGCCACTGGAAACCTGTCATAAGCCGATCGCGCAGGCGATGCGGGACGCGGGGGTGCGGATATTCGACGATGTCATCCTCGATTCCGATCACGGCTTCCTGACGAAGCGCATCGCCCTGGCGCGACTGATCATTCAGTGGCTGCGGCAAAGGTCCGGCTTCTGAAGCAAAAAATCGTTTAGGCTTAAAGCGATAGGATGTACCATGGCTCTTGATATCGACGTCGATCCGGCAATCACCAGCGACTCTGAGCCTGTCGAGCGGGTGCGAGCCTTGCAGGCCCTGATCGCCCGTCATGCGGGTGAAGCGGAAGCCTTAGGCGCCATCGCGCCGCCGGTATTCGACGCGCTCAAGGCCGCCGGCCTTTTTCGCATCATGGTCGCGCGGCGCACCGGCGGCGAAGGCGCGTCGATGCGGACTTTCGTGGAAACGGTCGCGCAAATCGGGCGCTCCTGCCCCGGTTCCGCCTGGGCTTTTGGCCTGCTGGCGGGCACGACCGGCATGGTGGGTTCGTTGCCGGACGCGCAGCGCGCGATGCTGTTCAAACGGGGTGACGAACTGAGCTGTTTCGTCGGTGCCAAGGGCGGGGTCGCGGTCCGGTCCGGCGACGGCTATCTCGTGTCCGGACAATGGCCCTACGGGTCGGGCTGCCTTCACGCTGACTGGGCGTTGTGCGGGGTGATAGTGCGCGACGAGAATGGTGCGCAGATCGATTCCGGCAATCTGTTCATCGATATGTCGGCCGACGATGTCGAAATCATCCGCGACTGGAACGTCGCGGGCATGTCCGCATCGGGCAGCAACCGGGTGAAAGCGGACGGGCATTTCGTCCCTGCGGCCCTGTTCGTCCAGGATAGCGACCTCGGGAACATGATTGGCCTTGTCGGCGAAGAGCGGGCGGAGGCTCGCGACCGCTGGCCCACCGAGCCGCAATTCGGTCTGACCGTCCTGCCCTCGATGATGGGGGCGGCGGGCGGCATGCTGGAAGCGGTGCGTCAGAAGATGAACGATCGCCCGATTCTGGGCTGGAACTATGATCGCCAGTCCGCGTCCGAACAATTGCTGGCACGGCTGGGCGAAGCCGCGATCAAGATCGATTCCGCCTGGATGCATGTGTATCGCGCCTGCGATGTCGTCGATCGCATCGCGCAGGAGCGTGCGGTCTCCACCATGGAAAAGGTTCAGACCCAGGCCGATTGCGGTTACGCCATGCGCCTGCTGCGCGAAGCGGCGGATATCCTGCTCGACATTGCGGGGCCGGGGGCCTTCGTGCAGACGAACCCGATCCAGCGCTACTGGCGCGACCTGAGCGTGGGTTCACGCCACAATGCGCTCAATGCCGGCCTGTCGCTGGAACTGCTGGGTCGGGCGCTGACCGGGGGAACGTCCAATATCAAGAACATGCCGGTGATCTGAACCGGCCAATCCAGCGCGGGCGATTTCCGCGCAGGATTGGCCGGGTCTCAGGCGTTCACCCCATCGACGAAGTCCCGGACAAAGGGCGCGAGGTCGTCGCCCGCGAACGCGCAATAATAGCTGCCATAGCCTTCGCGCTCGACAACCTTGGCATGGGGCAGGGCCTTCTTCGCTCGCTCGTGCCAGAAAAAGATGATGTCGCGCGTGCCGCACACCAGCAGGATCGGGCAGGATACGAGTCCCAGCAGTCTTTGCATGTCGTGCTTGAACACCGCGCGATAGCCCCAATGCCATTCGGTTCCAGCCGTCAGCGTGTCGATCAGCTCGCTATGATAGATGTCCGCCGGCACAGGGTAAAAGGGCGTATCGGGTTCGATCGGCGCGGAACTGTCGCAATCCTTCACTACGCGGGTCCACGCGGTGATGGCCTGCGATCCCCGGATGTCGGGCGGATTGTCGTAGATGAAGGCGCTGTTGCGCGCGCTTTCCTCCATCGTCGGATAGGTCACGCCCGCCAGCATGATGCTCGCCACGCGGTCGGGATGCGTCACCGCCATCTGGGTGGAGACATTGGTGCCGCCATGATGGCCGAAACAGTGGAATTTCCCGATCCCCAGATTGTCGATCGCTTCCATCAGCACGTCCGCGATATAATCATAGGATGGCTCGGCGGTAGGCATGAAGCTTTGCCCATAATGGGGCAGGTCGAAAGCATACATCGGGCAATAGCCGTCGAGCGCGGTCATCAGGCTTTCATAACAGGCGGACGAACTGGCGGTCATGTGGAAGAACAGGATCGGCAGCCCCGCGCCACCTTCGCTATATCGATAGTGAATCTGGCCGTCTCTGGTGTCCACATAAGCTTTTTTAATCGGCACGCGGCATCTCCTCTTCTCTTCCGCTCGAACGGAATGTCGCGTTTATCGTACCTATCAATCGGACCCTGTCACCTCCCTCGCGCTCAGATAGTTCACGATCCGGGGAATATCCTGCTCCTGCACCGGGGCATGATAGATATCGCGCATCTTGACGACGATCGCCTTCCATTGATCCTGGGACAGCGCGGGCTGGGTCAGCACCATGCTCGCCGAATGGCAGGCAGTGCAACTGGCGTTGACGAGCGCGGCGTCGGGACCGTCGGGGAATGCCTTGTCATCAATGGGAAGATCGACCGCCACCGATGTCAGCTTGAAATCCCGCCCCACCGTCGCTGCGCCGGGGGCCTTGGCGGCCGGCAACGACGAGGATGGTTGGCGATCGGACCAGGGGCCAAGGACGATCAGCGCCATGGCGCCGATCATCGCGATTGCCATGATGAATATGCCTTTCATGCCCATGGTCAGCCCACCCTGACATGAGTGGTTTCGATATTGCCCCGCATATAGCCGCCAGGATTCCAGATCGGCCGCATCGGCTGGGCGACACCGGCGCTGTTCCAGCAGCGGGACATCAGATTAACCGGCCCCGGACCGGGCAGCGGAATGCGCGCGTCCCAGCGGCGGAAACTATATTTGCCATGATCTGGTCCGAGGTCGGCGGCGTACCAGCTATGTCCGCCATCCGCAGAGACGCTGACCCGGGTGACGCCATGATCCCCGCCCATCGCGATGCCGCCAACGGGCAGGACAGGCCGGAAGGCGACGGACTGCCCTTCCTCCAGACTGGTCACCCAGCTTCTGGGGATCATCCGGTTGACGGGAGTGGTCGGGAAATCCTTGGATCCGGGCGCGACATTGGCGCCGGCCGCCGTCGGGATCCGGTAGGCCTTCGCCATCCAGTAATCATCGTCTGCCTGGGGCAAGACCTCGATCGAATCGAGCATCTTGATCCAGTAGGTCGAATAATAGCCGGGCACGACCAGTCGACAGGGAAAGCCGTTGAGCAGCGGCAATTGCTGTCCGTTCATGGCGAAGGCGATCATGACCTCCCCATCGCGGGCATGATCGATGTCGAGCGCCTTGCGAAAGTCGGGTGCGCCGGCGATCAACGGCTGGTCGCCGCCGCTGAAACGGACCTGCACGGCGCCCGGCTTCACCCCGGCCTTGTCCAGCACATGGCGCAGCCGCACGCCCACCCATTTCGCATTGCCCATCGCGCCATGGCCCCATTGCGCACCGGGCACGCGCGGCTGGAACAATCCCCGCGAATTGCCGGCGCATTGATTGACGGCGGCCAGTTCGATGCGGGGCATGCGCAGCAATTCCGCGATGCTGATCGACAGCGGCCGATCGACATGGCCGCCAATACGGATGCGGTAGCGCGCGACGTCGATCGACGCGGGAATATCCCCCCAATGCCACCGTACGAAAAACTGGTCGTTGGGCGTGAAGACATCGCCGTTGAAAACGCGCATGGGCGTTTCCAGCAGCGGAGGGTGCATCCGCTGGAGGATCATCGACCCTTTTTGGGGGAAGGCGGTCGTCAACGGACGACGGGCATTGCCACCGGGCAGGTGCAGGTCCACCAGGGATTGCGCGATCGATGGCGTGGCGGCGAGACCGGCCGCGCTGGCGGTGGCGCCGGCGAGCAGGCGACGACGGCTGATGCGGTCATCCGCCCGGTTGAAGCTCTCCATTCACCACTCCTCTGGCGATCGAAACCGTAATTCCGTGGAAGCCTTGTCGGGAACCGCGCTATGCGCGCCCCGACCTGAAGCCAAGTGTGATCCTCTTGCGCCACGATCGCAAGAGCCTTGCCAGCGCCCTAAGCGCGAGGAAAGGACGGTCGTTGCAGGCCGAGATGCTCGCGTAGCGTCGTCCCTTCATATTCGGTGCGGAACAGCCCGCGGCGCTGCAATTCCGGGACGACCTTGGTGCCGAAATCGCGCATGCCGCTCTCCAGCGGGAAGAACATCATGAACCCGTCGACCACGCCGGCGCGGAACCATTCCTCCATCAAATCCGCCACCTCCATCGCGGTGCCGTGGATGGTGCTGGCCGAGCGGCTCTGCGAAAACTTCCGGTAGAGTTCGCGCACGGTCATGGGCCGTTCGGACAACCATTCGCGCAGCACCGCGTCGGCGGATTTGCTGGAATTGGCTTCCTTGGGCAGGCGGTCGATCGTCACGAGATCGTCCACTCCCAGATCCGACAGATCGGCTTCCAGATCGACCGAAACCATGTGTCTGATAACCTCGGGATGGAGCTTGTCCTGCATCGCCTCATAGGCGGCGACCGCCTCCTCCTTGCTGTCCGCGACGATGACGTTGAGGGCGTTGAGGATGCGCATTTCATCGGGCTGGCGGCCATGTTTCGCCATGCGCTGCTTCATATCGTCGTAAAATTCGCGCGACTTTTCCATGGTGCCGTTGATTGAGAAGATGACTTCGCCATATTTCGAGCCGAAGTCCCGCCCGTCCTCCGATGCGCCGGCCTGTACCAGCACCGGGCGCCCCTGCGGCGGCCGCGCGAGATTCAGCGGGCCGCGCACGTCGTAAAATTTGCCCTTGTGGTTCTGGACGTGGATCTTGGCGGGATCGACATAGAAGCCCGATTCCACGTCGCGGCAGAAGGCATCGTCTTCATAACTGTCCCACAGGCCGAGCACGGTGTCGGTGAATTCGCGGCCACGTTCATAACGATCGGCATGGGCGATGCCGTCCGAATGACCGAAATTGAGCGCCGCCAGCGGATGCCGTCCGGTCACGATGTTCCACCCGGCGCGGCCTTCGCTGATATGATCGAGCGAGGCGACGATGCGCGCCATATTATAGGGTTCGTAATAGCTGGTGCATCCGGTCGCGACCAGGCCGATCCGCGAGGTCAGCTGGGACAGGGCGGCCATCTGCGTGAACGGCTCCAGCAGGTTGGTATAGATGCTGTTGCGGGCGACCACGTCGAGCGGGCCGGGCCGGATCGAGGGCGAATCATATTGGAAGATGAAGTCGAGTTTGGCAGCTTCGGCCTCCTGCGCCATCTGTGCGAAGAAGCGGATATTGTTGACCGGGTCGCGCTGATCCGCGAAATTCTGCCAGCCGGCGGCATGGGTGCCGGCCGGTTCCATCATCCACCCGAGCGCCATATGTTTCGATGCTGGCACGGCATTCCTCCTCCACTCAGGCTGACCGGGGACGGGCAACTCCGAATGGCATTAATGTATATCCATTAACTCTGGAAGCAAGGAGAAATAGCGGGCCAGAGACGGCCCTGTGCGTCGGTGGTCAATTCTCTCCCGCCATGCCGACCGGGTCCTGATCGGGCGACCCGGCCTGCCAGCGGACCGAACCAAAGGGCCGTTCCAGCCAGCGTTCGATCGCCGTCTGCATCTCTCCATCCAGATAGGCGAACGCCTGCTGCTGGACCTCGATCTCCTCCACGGTCGAGCGATTGCGCTGGCGCAGATAATCGTGCCACGTCGGGCTGCGATAGCGTTCGACCCAGCGTTCGGGATCGTTGATATTGCGGCTGAGCGACCATCCATAAGCGCCGTTGCGGGTGCGGATGCGCTGCACATGCCGCATCAGATCGTAAAATCCGCGCGCTTCGTCCATCGGCACGCGATATCGCAGCTCGATGATGATCGGGCCGCTGCGGCCGGTGATGCCGAGCCTGATTTCGGGGTCGGCCAGCGGCTCGTCGAGCGTGCGGGCGGCATCTTCCCGATCGGCGATCGGCAGGAGCAGCCCCACCAGCGGCGCCAGCGCATGACAGCCAGCGGCAACGAACAGGGCGGTCTGCGTGCCATATCCCTGCGCCGCCATGCCCCATAGAACCGCGCCGATGGCGATGCCGCCCGCGATCGTCGCGTTCAGGCATGCCACCGCTCGCCCCGTCACCCAGCGAGGCACGAACAGCTGCACGGCGATGTTGACGGTCGTCATCTGGATCATCCAGGCCGCGCCCGCCATCAGCAAGGCGACGGACGAGACGGCGAGCGTGTGGCTGAACGCCAACGCCGCGACTGCGCCCGCCATCGCGATGCTGCATCCGGCCGCGACCTTTTCATTCCCCCGTCGGCGAACGGGCTGGAGAATGAAGATCGCGCCGACCGCGCCAAGTCCGAAGAAGCCCAGCATCATGCCGAATGCGCGCGCGCCGCCGCCCAGCATGTCGCGGGCGATGAGCGGCATCAGCGAGAGGAGCGCGGCCCCGAGCGCCCCTGTGATGAAGGAGCGGGCGACCGCGGTGCGCACGGGCTGCATGTGCATGATATAGCGCAGGCCGCCCATCATCGCCCGGCCCAGCCGCTCGGGCGGCAGGCGGGAAGGCGGCGGGGTGCGTCGCCACAGGAGCAGGGCGAGCAGGATCGGGAGGTAGCAGAGCGCGCTCACCGCGAAGGCCGCGCTTGCTCCCGCCGCCGCGACGATCGCGCCGCCGGCCGCCGGGCCGAAGCTGCGCGCGATATTATAGCTGATGCCGTTCAGTGCGACGGCCTGCGGCAGCAACGGTGGCGGCACCTGCTCGCCGGGGGAGGATTGCCAGGCGGGCGAATAGATCGCCACGCCGCAGCCGACCAGAAAGCACATGGCGAGCAACGTCCATGGCACGATCCAGCCCGCGAACGCCAGCGCCGTCAGGAAAAGCCCGCCCGCCATGCTGAAGCCGAGCGCCGCCATCTGCGCCTTGCGGCGGTCATACATGTCGGCGATCGCCCCCGCCGGGACGGCGAGCAGCGCGATCGGCAGGAAGGTGGCCGTCTGCACCATCGCGACCATGCCGGGCGAGCCGATGTCCGTCATCACCCAGGCCGCCGCGACGCCCTGGATCAGCGCGCCCGTATTCGAGACGAGACTGCCGAGCCAGATGTTGCGGAAGGTGGAGACGGCGAGCGGTGCGAAGACGCCGGCCCTGACCGGTGGTTCCGGGCTATCCATACTCATCTCCCCTTCGTGCGTCGCCCATCGCTACGCGGATGCGGCGGGATTGAGAAGGCCCGGCCCGTCGCCCGGTGGCGTTTTATCGCCACCGCCGCCCGCCAGCATCGCTTCGAGGCGTGTGGGCAGAGGCGTCTGCTCGTGCAGCAGATAACCGCTCTTGCGGGCGAACAGGAAGCCGATGGAACGGGTCAGGGTAAAGCCCGCTAGGCGCGGCCGCACCACGCCCGGATGCGCATAGCCCGCCGGCATGACGGTCAGGCCAAGTCCCGCCGCGACCATCTGCAACACGCGCTCGTCATTGGTGGAGCGCAGGGCGAAGGGTGGGCGGACGCCGCGTTCGGTGAAATGGCGGCTGGTGTCGGCCAGCGCCTCGCAATGGCGGCGCACGATCATCGTTTCGTCCGCGATCTCCTCCGCCGCGATTTCCGCGCGATGCGCCAGCGGATGCCCGGCCGCCAGCGCGATGGCATAGCCTTCCTGCGTGATGGGCTTTTCCACGAAACGCCCGCCGCCTCTGTGCGTCAGCGAAAGGGCGAGGTCGATCCGGTCGCGATCGAGGTTGCCGATCAGGTCGCGCTCCGATCCATAGACGATCTCGACACCGCGCTTTTCTTCCGGCGTCAGCGCCGCCACGGCGTCGGCGATCAGCGCGCCGGGCATGCTGTGCAGCACGCCCAGCCGCAGCCTTGGCCCCGGCGCATCGCCCTCTTCGGCGATGGCGCGTTGCGCAGCGTTGAATTCGGCCTCGATCCGCCGGGCATAGTCCAGCAGCCGGGTACCCGCCTGCGTCAGTTGCATGCGCTGGCTGGAGCGGGCGAACAGTTGCGCGCCCAGCGTCTTTTCCAGCTTGGCGATGCCGACCGACAGCGTCGGTTGCGACACGTTGCAATGCGCGGCGGCGCGTGAAAAACTGCCGCGGTCGACCACCGCCAGGAAATAGCGCAGCAAATAGCGTTCCATTATAGATGGTATCTATAGTCGGGTGAAGGAAAGTTTCAATTTCAATATCGCCTAGCGCTTGGTAGGCGTGCGGTTGAGGAGAGTTTCCATGACCGATTTCGATTTCGCGCTTGGCGATAACGCCGACATGATCCGCGAGAGCACGGCCCGCTTTTCCGCCGACAAGATCGCGCCGCTCGCCGCCGAAATCGACGAGAAGGACTGGTTTCCCCGCGAACAGCTCTGGCCCGCCATGGGCGAACTCGGCCTGCACGGCATCACCGTGGCACAGGAGGATGGTGGCCTCGGCCTTGGCTATCTGGAGCATGTCGTCGCGCAGGAGGAAGTGGCGCGCGCGTCAGCCTCCATCGGCCTGTCCTACGGCGCGCATTCCAATCTGTGCGTCAACCAGATCAGGCGCTGGGGCACTCCGGCGCAAAAGGCCCGCTATCTCCCCAAGCTGATTTCCGGCGCGCATGTCGGTTCGCTCGCCATGTCGGAGGCGGGGGCCGGATCGGACGTCGTGTCTATGAAGCTGAAGGCGCAGAAGCGCGGCGATCGCTATGTCCTCAACGGCACCAAGTTCTGGATCACCAACGCGGCCTATGCCGACACGCTGGTCGTCTATGCGCGGACCGATCCGGATGCGGGATCGCGCGGGATCACCACCTTCCTCATCGAAAAGGGGATGAAGGGCTTTTCCATCGGCCAGAAGATCGCGAAAATGGGCATGCGGGGCAGCCCGACCTCCGAACTGCTGTTCGAGGATTGCGAGGTGCCGGAAGAGAATATCATGGGGCCGCTCAATGGCGGCGTCGGCGTGCTGATGTCGGGTCTCGATTATGAACGGACGGTGCTGGCGGGCATCCAGCTTGGCGTCATGCAGGCATGTCTCGACGTGGTCCTGCCGTATGTCCGTGAGCGCACGCAGTTCGGCAAGCCGATCGGCGCGTTCCAGCTGATGCAGGCCAAGATCGCCGACATGTATGTCGCGCTCAATTCCGCCCGTGCCTATGTCTATGCCGTGGCGAAGGCGTGCGACGCGGGCAAGACGACGCGCTTCGACGCTGCTGGCGCCATCCTGCTGGCGTCGGAAAACGCGATGAAGGTCGCGCTGGAGGCGGTGCAGGCGCTGGGCGGCGCGGGCTATACGAAAGACTGGCCGGTCGAACGCTATATGCGCGACGCCAAGCTGCTCGACATCGGAGCGGGCACCAACGAGATCCGGCGGATGCTGATCGGCCGGGAGTTGATCGGGGTATGAGCGCGCCGGTTCTCGACAGCAAGCTCGTGCCGGACAGCGAGGGCTTTCGCGCCAATGCCGCGCATAACCGCGCGCTCGCCGCGCAGTTGCGCGACAAGGCCGCCGCCGCCGCCCTGGGCGGGCCGGATCATGCCCGAGACAAGCATAACGCCCGTGGCAAGCTGCTCCCGCGTGACCGGGTCGAGCAATTGCTGGATGCCGGATCGCCCTTTCTGGAAATCGGCCAGCTTGCCGCCAACGGTCTCTATGGCGACGAGGTGCCCGGCGCCGGCATCATCGCTGGCATCGGGCGGGTGTCCGGTCGGCAGGTGATGATCGCCTGTAACGACGCCACGGTGAAGGGCGGCACCTATTATCCGCTGACCGTGAAGAAGCATCTGCGCGCGCAGGAGATCGCGCTCGAAAACCATCTACCCTGCCTGTATCTGGTCGATTCCGGCGGCGCGAACCTGCCCAATCAGGCGGAGGTGTTCCCCGACCGAGAGCATTTCGGCCGCATCTTCTACAATCAGGCGCAAATGTCGGCGCGCGGCATCCCCCAGATCGCCTGCGTGATGGGCAGCTGCACCGCGGGCGGCGCCTATGTCCCCGCCATGTCGGATGAAACCGTGATCGTGCGCAACCAGGGCACGATCTTCCTCGCCGGTCCGCCGCTGGTGCAGGCGGCGACGGGTGAGGTCATCACGGCCGAGGAATTGGGCGGCGGCGACCTGCATGGCCGCCGGTCGGGCGTGGTCGATCATGTCGCGGAGAGCGACGATCATGCGCTCACCATTGTCCGCGACATCGTTTCGACTTTCGCGCCCGACCGCGCGGCCGACGTCAACCTGCGCGATCCGCAGCCGCCCCGGTTCGATCCGGCGGAGCTATATGGCGTCATCCCGCAGGATGTGCGCGCGCCCTATGATGTGCGGGAAGTGATCGCGCGGCTGGTCGACGGGTCGCAATTCCATGAATTCAAGGCGCTCTATGGCACGACGCTGGTCTGCGGCTTTGCCCATATCGGTGGCATGCCGGTCGCGATCATCGCCAATAATGGCGTGCTGTTCAGCGAAAGCGCGCTCAAGGGCGCGCATTTCATCGAGCTGGCCTGCCAGCGCCGCATCCCGCTGCTGTTCCTCCAGAATATTTCCGGCTTCATGGTCGGCGGCAAATATGAGGCGGAAGGCATCGCCAAAAATGGCGCAAAGCTGGTGACGGCGGTCGCGACGGCGCAGGTGCCCAAGATCACGCTGCTGATCGGCGGCAGCTTCGGCGCGGGCAATTATGGCATGTGCGGCCGCGCCTATGGCCCGCGCTTCCTGTTCAGCTGGCCCAATGCCCGCATTTCGGTGATGGGCGGCGAGCAGGCGGCGTCGGTGCTCGCCACCGTGCATCGCGACGCGGCGCGGTGGACGCCGGAGGAAGCGGAAGCGTTCAAGGCCCCGGTGCGCGCCAAATATGAGGAAGAGGGCAATCCCTATTACGCCACCGCGCGGCTGTGGGACGATGGCGTCATCGACCCGGCGCAGACGCGCGACGTCCTCACCCTCGCCCTCGCCGCTACGCTGAACGCGCCGATCGCCGATCGCGCGCAGTTCGGCCTGTTCCGGATGTAAATCGATGATCCAGTCCCTCCTCATCGCCAATCGCGGCGAAATCGCCTGCCGGATCATCCGCACGGCCCGCCGCCTGGGCATTCGCACGGTGGCGGTCTATTCCGACGCCGATGCCGATGCGCTGCATGTCCGCTTGGCCGACCAGGCGGTGCATATCGGGCCGTCGCCGGTCGGCCAGTCCTACCTGCTGGGCGACACCATCATCGCCGCCGCGCTGGCGGCCGGGGCGGAGGCGATCCATCCGGGCTATGGCTTCCTGTCGGAAAATGCCGCCTTCGCGCAGGCGGTGATCGACGCCGGGCTGATCTGGGTCGGTCCCCATCCGTCCAGCATCACCGCGATGGGTCTCAAGGACGCGGCCAAGACGCTGATGCAGGCCGCCGGGGTTCCCACTACGCCCGGCTATCTGGGCGAGGATCAGTCGCCCGATCGTCTGCGGGCGGAGGCGGACGCGATCGGCTATCCCGTCCTTATCAAGGCCGTAGCCGGTGGCGGTGGCAAGGGCATGCGCAAGGTGGACAGCGCGGGCGACTTCGCCGACGCGCTGCTGTCCTGTCAGCGCGAGGCGGCGTCCAGCTTCGGCAATGATTCCGTACTGCTGGAAAAATGGGTGACGAACCCCCGCCATATCGAAGTGCAGATCTTCGGCGACGCCCATGGCGAGGTCGTCCATCTGTTCGAACGCGATTGTTCGCTCCAGCGCCGCCATCAGAAGGTGATCGAGGAAGCGCCCGCGCCGGGCATGGACGCCGCCACGCGCGAAGCGGTGTGCCGGGCGGCGGTCAACGCGGCGAAGGCGGTCGATTATGTCGGCGCCGGGACGATCGAGTTCATCGCCGACGGGTCGGAAGGGCTGCGCGCCGACCGCATCTGGTTCATGGAGATGAACACGCGGCTCCAGGTCGAACATCCGGTGACGGAAGCGATCACCGGGCAGGATCTGGTCGAATGGCAGTTGCGCGTGGCGAGCGGGGAGTCGCTGCCGCTGGCGCAGGATCAGTTGTCGATCACCGGCTGGGCGATGGAGGCGCGTCTTTATGCCGAGGACCCGGCCAAGGGCTTCCTGCCCTCGATCGGCCGGCTCGACCGCTTCGATCTGGGCGATGGCGTGCGCATCGACACCGGCGTCGGGCAGGGCGCGGAGATTTCGCCCTTCTACGATCCGATGATCGCCAAGCTCATCGCCCATGGTCCGACCCGCGACGCCGCCCGCGAGGATCTGGCGCGGGCGCTGGACGACAGCGCCGTCTGGCCGCTCAAGACCAATGCGGGATTTCTGGTGAAGGCGCTGCGCCATCCCGATTTCGCCGCCGCACGGCTCGACACCGGCCTGATCGCGCGGGAAGGCGATGCGCTGATGCCGCCAACCCGGCCCGACGCCGCCGCGCTGGCCGATGCCGCCGCCGCCCTGTCGCTGGGCGGCACGGTGGCGGGCTTCCGCCTGAACGCGCCGCGACGGGGACAAGGCCACTTCCTGATCGATGGCGAGGCGATCACGATCGCCTATGATCCGCGCGAGGAGGATGCCGCGCCGCGCGACGATATGCTGGTGGCGCAGGGCGGGCAGGTCTGGCGGCTCTCGCCCTTCCGGGCGGGCGGTGCCGGCGGGGCGGACGCGTCCGATGGCGCGATCCTGTCGCCCATGCCGGGCCGGATCATCGCCGTCATGGTCACCGCCGGTGACACCGTGACGAAGGGGCAGAAGCTCCTCACGCTGGAAGCGATGAAGATGGAGCATAGCCTCGTCGCGCCCTTTGACGGGATCATCGCGACGCTCAACGCCAGCGAGGGCGGGCAGGTGAGCGAAGGCGCGCTGCTGGCCAAGATCGACAAGGCCGAATAAGGGAACATCCGCGCGGCAGGCTCGTAATGAGGGAGCGGGGCGGCGCATCTTCGCCCGCCTGCTTCGAGGATCGCCGATCATGACCCACGCCGATTTCCTGCGCGAACAATGCTATATCGACGGTCAATGGTGCGACGCCGACAGTGGCGAAACCGTCGATGTCACCGATCCGGGCAAGGGCGTCAGGCTGGGCTGCGTGCCCGCCATGGGGCAGGCGGAAACGGCGCGGGCCATCGCGGCGGCGCAGGCGGCGCTGCCCGGCTGGCGCGCCCGCACCGCCGCCGACCGCGCGACGCTGCTGCGGCGGCTGTTCGATCTGATGATGGCGAATCAGGATGCGCTGGGCGAATTGCTGACCCGCGAGCAGGGCAAGCCCTTAGCCGAGGCGAAGGGCGAGATCGCCTATGCCGCGGGCTTTGTCGAATGGTTCGCCGAAGAAGGCAAGCGCGCCTATGGCGAGGTCGTGCCCTCCCACGCCGCCGACAAGCGCATCGTCGTGCTGAAACAGGGCGTCGGCGTCGTCGGCGCGATCACGCCCTGGAATTTTCCGACCGCGATGGTCACGCGCAAACTGGCCCCGGCGCTCGCGGCGGGATGCACGATCGTCATCAAGCCTGCGTCCGCGACCCCCTTTTCCGCGCTGGCGCTGGGCGTGCTGGCGCAGCAGGCGGGCATTCCGGCGGGCGTCATCAACATCGTCACCGGCTCCGCGCGCGCAATCGGCGGCGAATTGACCACGAACCCGCTCGTGCGCAAGATCAGCTTCACCGGATCGACCGAGACCGGCCGGGCGCTGCTGCGCGCCTGCGCCGACACGGTGAAGAAAGCCAGCATGGAACTGGGCGGTAACGCGCCCTTCCTCGTATTCGACGATGCCGATATCGACGCGGCGGTCGAAGGAGCGATGGCGTCGAAATTCCGCAACAACGGCCAGACCTGCATCTGCACCAATCGATTTTACGTGCAGGACGGTGTCTATGACGCCTTCGTCGCGAAACTGGTCGGGAAGGTGAAGGCGCTCAAGGTCGGCTATGGCCTGGATGAAGGCACAGCGGTCGGCCCGCTGATCGACGGCAAGGCTGTCGAAAAGGTGGAGGAGCATGTCGCCGACGCGATCAAAGGCGGTGGCGCGCTGCTGACGGGCGGGCGGCGCAGCAGCCTTGGCGGCTTCTATTATGAACCGACCGTCATCGCCGATGTCGCGCCGGACATGAAGCTGGCGCGCGAAGAGACGTTCGGACCGCTCGCCGGGGTCATCCGCTTTTCTGACGAGGCGCAGGCGATCCGCCTCGCCAATGACAGCGAGTTCGGCCTCGCCAGCTATTTCTACGCAAGCGACCTTGGCCGCGTCTGGCGTGTCGCCGAAGCGCTGGAAGCGGGCATGGTCGGCATCAATACCGGCCTCATCTCCACCGAGGTCGCCCCCTTTGGCGGGGTGAAACAATCGGGCCTTGGTCGCGAAGGCTCCCGCCACGGCCTCGACGATTATATGGAGCTGAAATATCTCTGCATGGGCATCGGCGCTCCGGGCTGACCCGGCGGGTTGGCAAAACAGCATTGGCTTGGGGCCGGTTTTGATCTAGGGCGAGCGCGCAAGGACCGGGTAAAGCCGGACCTCGCATGATCGCGCCGGTGCCCCCTTTCGGGGCTTAATCGGGAATGCGGTGCGGGCGCCCCAAAGCGCCCAAATCCGCGGCTGTCCCTGCAACTGTAAGCGGATAGCGCGATGCACAGGCTCCCCATCAAGGGAGCGGTCACTGGACGGCGCATCGGCGCCACGTTCGGGAAGGCGTGCATCAAGCTGTGACCCGCGAGCCAGGAGACCTGCCGGCGCTCCGGTCGCTCTTGCCTTGGTCCAGGGGATGGTCATGGCACGGTAACTCTCCGTCTGAGCGACGAACTGTGCGGCTGGGGCTGCACGGTCGCGTGGCTATGGGCGATGTGTCGCGCCCGCCCGTCGTTGCGCGCCGACCGGACCTGTCCGGCAAGCCCCGCTCTGTCTCGCTCCGGCGCGCGGAGAGTTATCCATGTCCGACCTGTCCAAGGTGCCGGTCACCATCGTCACCGGCTTTCTGGGCGCCGGCAAGACCACGCTCATCAGCCACCTGATCCGCAATGCGGGCGGGCGGCGGCTGGCGGTGGTCGTCAACGAGTTCGGTTCGCTCGGCGTCGATGGCGACATATTGGCGTCGTGCGCCATTCCCGATTGCCCGGCGGAAAATATCGTTGAACTGGCCAATGGCTGCATCTGCTGCACCGTGGCCGATGATTTCATCCCCACCGTCGAAACGCTGCTCGCGCTCGATCCGCGCCCCGACCATATCCTCATCGAAACATCCGGACTGGCCTTGCCCAAGCCGTTGCTCAAGGCGTTCGACTGGCCCGCGATCCGCAGCCGCATCACCGTGGACGGCGTGCTGGCGCTGGCCGATGCCGAAGCGGTCGCGGCGGGCCGGTTCGCGCCCGATGTCGCCGCGCTCGACGCGCAGCGCGCCGCCGATCCCGGCATCGACCATGAAACGCCGCTGTCCGAAGTGTTCGAGGACCAGCTTGCCTGCGCCGACATGGTGCTGCTGACCAAGGTCGATCTCGCCGGGGCGGAGGGCGTCGCCGCCGCCCGCGCCGTCATCGCGGCGGAATCGCCCCGGCCCGTGCCGGTGATCGAACTGACCGAAGGCGTGGTCGATCCGCACCTGATCCTGGGTCTTTCCGCTGCCGCCGAGGATGATATCGCCGCGCGCCCGTCGCATCATGATGGCGAGGACGATCACGAGCATGAGGATTTCGACAGCATCGTGGTCGAATGGGGCGAAATCGCCGATCCCGCTTTGCTCGCCACCCGGATCGAGGCGCTCGCGCGCGACCAGAATATCCTGCGGGTGAAGGGATATGCCGCCGTCGCGGGCAAGCCGATGCGGCTGCTGGTGCAGGCGGTCGGCGCGCGGGTGCGGCACCAATATGACCGGCCATGGCGGCCGGACGAAGCACGGCGGACGACGATGGTCGTCATCGCCGAGCATGACCATATCGACGCCGACGCGATCCGCGCGACACTGCTGGGATAAAAGCGCGCGATGCACGTCATCTTCCGCGAAACGCACGGGATGGAGGAAAATGCCGTCCCGCAGGATCTCGGGCAGTCGCCCGCGGATCTCGTGGTCCTGTCCTTTTCGGACAGCGACCTTGGCGCGTTCGCGGCGGCATGGCATCAGGCGCGCGGCTTCAATGCTGGCTTTCCGACGCTCCGGCTCGCCAGTCTGGCGACGCTGATGCACCCGTTGTCGGTCGACACCTATGTCGAGCGGACGCTGGCGGGCGCGAAGGCGATCCTGATCCGGCTGATCGGTGGCACCCCCTATTGGAGCTATGGGCTGCAACAGGTCGAGGCGCTGGCACGTTCGCGCGGCGTCGCGCTGGCGGTGCTGCCCGCCGACGGCTTTGAAGACGGGCGGCTCGATGCCGCGTCGACCGTGCCCGTGCCCGTTTTGCGCGACCTGGCGCGGCTGTGTGACGCGGGCGGGGCGGAATCGGCGCAGGCCGCGCTGGCCATGCTTGCACAGGCGGCCGGGTTGATCGACGAGTCGGCGCAGCATAGCGCGCCGCTGCCGCTGGTCGGCGGCTGGCATCCCGCGCTGGGCGTTGTCGATCCCGAAGCCTTCCCGCGCGATCCCGAGCGGCCGCTGGTGCTCATCATCTTCTACCGCTCCTATCTGACCGCGTATGATCTCGATCCCTTCGCGTCACTGACTGCCGCGTTCGAAAGGCGCGGCTTCGCGGCGCTGTCGATCTTCGCGCCGTCGCTCAAAAGTCCCGAAGCCCGCGACCGGATCGACCGATGGGTGCGTGGCCTCGCGCCAGCCGCGATCGTCAACGCCACCGCCTTTTCCGCGCGCGGCGAGAGCGGCGACACCCCGCTCGACGGCGCGGGCGTGCCGGTGTTCCAGCTCGCGCTCGCCACCGCGAGCCGGGCGGGCTGGGCGGACACATCGCGCGGCTTGTCACCGGCCGACCTTGCCATGCATGTCGTTTTGCCGGAGATTGACGGACGCATCTTTGCCGGTGTCGCAAGCTTCAAGGAAGCGGGCGAGCGCGATCCCGACCTCGGTTTCGCCCGCACTATCCACCGCGCCGACGCTAACCGGATCGAGGCGATCGCGGCAAAGGTCGCGGGCTGGATCGCGCTCGCTCGCAAGCCTGCCGCCGACCGGCGGATGGCGCTGATCCTGTCCACCTATCCCGGCAAATCCTATCAGATGGCGCATGCTGTCGGGCTGGATGTGCTGGCTTCGGTCGAGGCGATACTCGCCGATCTGGCGGCGGCGGGCTATGACGCACGGGCCGTGGCGGACCTCGCCGCTCGTCTGGGGCAGGACCATCTGCACTGGCCGCTGGCAGAGTATCGCGCGGCGCTGGCGGAGTTGCCCGACGCGCTGCGCATCGATCTGGCCGCGAACTGGGGCGAGCCGGAGGCGGACAGCGCGGTCGTCGATGGCGCGTTCCGTTTCACGGCCCTGCGCGCGGGCGAAATGCTCATCGCCCTCCAGCCCGAACGCGGCGAGCGCGCCAGCCGCGACGATGAGTATCACGACCTGTCCCGCTGCCCGCGCCATGCCTATGTCGCCTTCTATCTGTGGCTGCGCGATCAGGGCGTCGACGCGCTCGTGCATATCGGCGCGCACGGGACGCTGGAATGGCTGCCGGGCAAGTCGGTGGCGCTGTCGGGCGATTGCTGGCCCGAGGCGCTGATCGGCGCGACGCCGCTCGTCTATCCTTTCATCGTCAACGATCCGGGCGAGGCGGCGCAGGCCAAGCGGCGCATCGGCGCGGTGACGATCGGCCATGTGCCGCCGCCGCTGGTGCAGAGCGCGAGCGGCGCGGGGCTGGCGCGGATCGAGGCGCTGCTCGATGAATTTTCCAACGCCGAAGGGCTGGACCGGGGTCGACGCGCCCGCTTGCAGGACGCCATTCAGGCCGAAGCGCGCGTGCTGGGGCTGGAGGCGGAACTCGGCCTCGACGCCGCCGCCACCCCGGTTGAGGCGATCACCCGGATCGACCGCTTCGTCTGCGACGTCAAGGAAAGCCAGTTCGGCGACGGGCTGCATATATTCGGGCGGGGCGATCAGGGCGCGGCGGAGCGGGCCGGGCTGCTGGCGGCGCTCGATGGCCGGCGCGTGCCCGCCGGCCCGTCCGGCTCGCCGTGGCGCGGGCGCGGCGACGTGCTGCCGACCGGGCGCAACCTGTATGCCATCGATCCGCGCGCCGTGCCCTCGCGCGCTGCCCATGCGCAGGGGGTTCGACTCGCCGAAGAGCTGATCCGGCGGCATTTGCAGGATCAGGGCGATTACCCGCGCGGGCTGGTGGTCGATCTGTGGGGATCGGCGACGATGCGCACGGCGGGCGAGGAGTTCGCCATGGCGCTGCACCTGCTCGGCGCCAAGCCGCTATGGGACCTGACGTCCGAGCGGGTGTCGGGCATCGAGATCGTGCCGCTGGCGTTGCTCGACCGCCCGCGCATCGACGTGACGCTGCGGGTGTCGGGCCTGTTCCGCGACGCCTTCCCGATGCTGCCGCAACTGTTCGGGCAGGCGGTGCGCGCGCTATGCGGGCGGGACGAGCCGGCCGACTGGAACCCCTTCGCCGGGCAGGCCCCCAGCCCGCGCGTTTATGGCCCGGCAGCGGGCAGCTATGGCTTGGGCCTTGGCGACGCCGCCGAAGTCTATAGCGACGAGAGCCGGCGCACGGCGGGCGAGGCATGGCTGGCGGCGTCCGCCCATATCCTCGACGCGAGCGGGGACGCGACTGACCCGCGGGCCGATCCCGATGGCCTGCGCCTGCGCGTGGCGGGGGCGGACGCCTTCGTCCATCTTCAGGATCTGCCCGAAACCGATCTACTGCTGGCCGCCGACTATGCCGCGCACGAGGGTGGTTTCGCCGCCGCCAAAGCGCTGTCGGGCGGCACGGCGTCACTCTATCATCTGGACAATCGCGATCCGGCGCAGCCCGTGGCGCGCACGCTGACCGAGGAGATCGCCCGCGTCGTGCGCGCCCGCGCCGCGCATCCCGGCTGGGTCGCGGGGATGATGCGCCACGGTTTTCGGGGCGCGGCGGAACTGGCGGCGACGCTCGATCATATGGGTGCGTTCGCCCATCTTTCGGGCAGCGTGCCGCCGCATCTGTTCGACCTTTATCATGACGCGACGCTCGGGCGGGACGATGTCCGCGCCTTCATGGCGCAGGCCAATCCGCAAGCGCTGGCGGCGATGGAACAGCGCTTCGCCGCGCTCCATGCCGCAGGATTGTGGCAGACGCGGCGCAATTCCATCCTCGCCAGCTTGCCAGTCGAGGGCGGAGCATGAGCGGCTTTGCGGTCAAGGGCTGGTGCCCCGACGCCTGGCGACCGATGCAGGCGGGCGACGGGCTGCTGGTGCGGGTTAAGCCGCGCCTCGGGCGATTGACCCGCGCGCAACTGCTTGGTCTGTGCGACGCCGCCATGACCCACGGCAACGGCCTGATCGACATGACGCGCCGCGCCAATCTCCAGCTGCGCGGGCTGCGCGAGGAAGGCTGGCGGCCGCTGCTCGACCGGCTGATCGCGCTCGATCTGGTGGACGCCGATCCGGCGCGAGAGCAGCGGCGCAATATCCTCGTCGCGCCCGACTGGCGGACCGGGGACGACAATCACCGTATCGCCACGGACCTGCTGGCGCGGCTGGACGACCTGCCCAACCTGCCGGGCAAGACAGGGTTCGTCATCGACGCCGGTCACGCCTGCCTGCTGTCGGGCGAGCCGGGCGATTTCCGCATCGAACGCGGCGCGGATGGCGGGCTGATCCTGCGCGCCGATAGCCGGGCCGCCGGCGTGCCGGTCGCGTTCGGCCAGGAGGTCGATGGCCTGATCGCGCTCGCCCACTGGTTCGCGTGGAGCGGCGGGATCGAGGCCGGACGCATGGCGCGGCATCGCGCGCCGCTGCCTTCATGGGCGGCGGGCGACTCTCTTCCGGCACCCGCCGCCGCGCCGATCACGCCGGGGCCAAACGATCTGGGCATGGCCTATGGCCTGCCGTTCGGGCGGGTCGAGGCGCAGCGTCTGATGCAGGCGATGCAGGGCGAAGCCGCCCGGATTACCCCCTGGCGCGTGCTGTTGCTCGAAGGGGCGGCTGACGCGCCCCTGCCGGGCCTGATCGCCGATCCCGCCGATCCGCTGCTCCATGTCGATGCCTGCCCCGGCGCGCCCGCCTGTCCGCAATCGACGGTGGAGACGCGCGCCCTTGCGCAGCGTCTCGCCCCGCACATCGACGGTCGGCTGCATGTGTCGGGCTGCGCCAAGGGCTGCGCGCATGCCGGTGCGGCCAGTGTGACGCTTACGGGACGCGACGGCCTGTTCGACCTCGGTTTCGATGCGCCCGCCGGCGCGCCCGCCCCTCACGTCGGCCTTGGCCCGGCGCAGATTCTCGCTCATTTCGGACTTTCCTGATGCTCCATAGTTATGAAACCGATGGCGCGGCCATCTATCGCCAGTCCTTCTCCACGATCCGCGCCGAAGCCGATCTCACCGCCTTCTCGCCCGATGAGGAACAGGTCGCGGTGCGCATGATCCACGCCGCCGGCATGGTCGGACTGGCGGCGCATATCCGCTTTTCGGTCGGTTTCGCGGTAGCCGCCCGCGCGGCGCTGGCGGCAGGCGCGCCGATCCTGTGCGACGCCCGCATGGTGTCCGAAGGCATTACCCGCGCGCGCCTGCCCGCCGCCAATGCGATCGTGTGCACGCTGAACGATATTCAGGTGCCGGACATGGCGCGGGCGATGGGCAACACCCGCTCCGCCGCCGCGCTGGAGTTGTGGCGGCCGCATCTGGCGGGGGCGGTGGTGGCGATCGGCAACGCGCCGACCGCCCTGTTCCACCTGCTCAACATGCTGGAGGACCCCCATTGTCCGCGCCCCGCCGCGATCATCGGCTGTCCGGTGGGGTTTGTGGGCGCAGTCGAATCCAAGGCCGCCCTGTGGGCCGCGCCGCCGGTCCCCTGCTGCATCGTCGAAGGACGCCTCGGCGGTAGCGCGATCACGGTGGCGGCGGTCAACGCGCTCGCGAGCCGCGCCGAATGAGCGCGGTCGGAACGGTCCATGGCGTCGGCCTTGGCCCCGGCGCGCCCGACCTGCTCAGCGTGCGGGCGGACCGGCTGGTGCGTGGCGCGCGCCATGTCGCCTATTTCCGCAAGGCCGGGCGGCCGGGGCAGGCAAGGCGCATCGCCGAGGGGATGCTGCGCGCCGATGTCATCGAAATCGCCATGGAATATCCGGTGACGACCGAAATTCCGCTCGCCGATCCGCGCTACAATGCCTGTCTTTCGGCTTTCTACGCCGAATGCACGAACACACTCTCCACGCTGGCGCTGGCGGGCGAGGAGATCGTCGTGCTGTGCGAGGGCGACCCGTTTTTCTACGGGTCCTTCATGCATCTGCACAGCAGGCTGGCGGGGATCGTGCCGGTGCAGGTGGTGCCGGGCATCACCGGCATGGCGGGCGCGTGGAACGCGACCGGGGTGCCGATCACCTGGGGCGACGATGTGCTGACCGTGGCGATGGCGACCCTGCCCGAAGAGGAGCTGGTCCGGCGCATCCGTGACACCGATGCGCTGGTGGTGATGAAGATCGGGCGCAACCTGCCCAAGCTGCGCCGGGCCGTGGCGGCGGCGGGGCGCGAGGAAGCGGCGTGGCTGGTCGAACATGCCGCCATGCCCGGCCAGCGCGTCACCCGCCTTGGCGACGCGACTAGCGTCACCCCCTATTTCTCGATCCTGCTGATCCACGGCCAAGGACGCCGGCCATGAACGCGACGCAGGCCGTGACGGCTGGCTGGATTGCTGTCGCGGGCCTTGGGCCGGGCGACGAGGCGCTGGTGACGCCGCAGGTCAGCGCCGCGCTCGACGCCGCCAGCGACATCGTCGGTTACATCCCCTATGTCGCGCGCATCGCGCCGCGCGCGGGGCTGGTGCTGCACGCCACGGATAACCGCGTCGAACTGGATCGCGCCGCGCACGCGCTGGAAATGGCGGCGGCGGGCAAGCGCGTGGTGGTGGTGTCGTCCGGCGACCCCGGCGTGTTCGCCATGGCGGCCGCTCTGTTCGAGGCGCTGGAGGCAGGTCCCGCCCACTGGCGCGATCTGGACATTCAGGTGCTGCCCGGCATCACCGCCATGCTCGCCGCCAGCGCGCGGGCGGGCGCGCCACTTGGCCATGATTTCTGCGCCATCAACCTGTCCGACAATCTGAAACCCTGGCCGCTGATCGAAAAGCGGTTGCGGCTGGCGGCGGAGGCGGATTTCGCCATGGCCTTTTACAACCCCCGGTCGAAGGCCCGGCCCGAAGGCTTCGCGCGCGTGCTGGAGGTGCTGCGGGAGGCCTGCGGCGACGATCGCCCGATCCTGTTCGCCCGCGCGGTCTCGACCCCGCAGGAAGAATTGCGCATCGTGCCGCTGGGGCAAGCGCGTGCCGACATGGCCGACATGCGCACGATGGTGATCGTCGGGTCGAGCCAGACGCGGATCATCGACCGGCCGGCGGGACCGATTCTCTACACGCCCCGGTCGGCCGCATGATCGATCCAGGCGATCACGTCCTCGGGGCGCATCACTTCCATCCGTTCCGGCAATATGGGGCGGTCGATCATCAGCACGGGCAGGCCGAGCGCGCGCGCGGCGGCCAGCTTGGCGTCCGCACCCGTGCCGCCCGCATTTTTGGCGACCACCAGATCGACGCCATGCGCCTGCATCAGCGCGATGTCGCCTTCCGGGGTGAACGGCCCCCGATCGACGGTCAGGCTGTGGCGCGGCAAAGCGGGTGGCCGATCCGGCGCATCGACGAAACGCAGGAGATAATGATGTTGCGGCTGCGCGGCGAAGGCATCGACATGCATCCGCCCGAGCGCCAGCATAATATGGCGGGCAGGTCCGGCGAGCGCCGCCACCGCCGCCGCTATGTCGGGCACATGGCGCCAGCTGTCCCCGGCGACGGGGTGCCATGGGGGACGGGTCAGCGCGATATGGGGCACGCCCGCCAGCCGCGCCGCCGCGACCGCATGGGCGCTCATCTGCGCGGCGAAGGGATGGGTGGCGTCCACCAGATGAGTCACGCGCTTTTCGCGCAGATAGTCCGCCAGTCCAGCGATCCCGCCGAAGCCGCCGATGCGCACCGGCACCGGCTGCGCGCGGGGATGCGCCGTCCGGCCGGCATAGCTGAGCGTCGTTCCGATGCCGCGCGCGGCCAGCAGGCGGGCGAGCGCGCTCGCTTCGGTCGTGCCGCCCAGCAGCAGGATATTCGGCATGGCTGAGGCGGCTTTCGACCCATGGTTGACGATCGTCGGCATCGGCGAGGACGGACCGGATGGCCTGTCCGCCGCGAGCCGGGCGGCGCTGCGCGAGGCCGAGCTGGTCATGGGATCGGCCCGCCACCTGTCGCTGCTGCCAGCGCTTAGCTGCCCCGCGATCCCATGGCCAGTGCCCTTTGCCGATGGCATCGCGCCCCTGCTGGCGCATCGCGGGCGGCGGGTCGTGATGCTGGCGTCGGGGGATCCCTTCTGGTTCGGCGCGGGGAGCAGCGTGACGCGTCTGCTCGACGATCATGAATGGGTCGCGCATCCCGCGCCCTCGACCTTCGCTTTGGCAGCCGCTCGGCTCGGCTGGCCGCTGGAGCATGTCGCCTGCCTCGGCCTGCACGCCGCGCCGCTCGAACGGCTGCGGCCGCATCTCGGGCCGGGCCGCCGCATCATCGCTTTGCTGCGCGATGGCGAGGCCGTGGCGGCGCTGGCGGCGTATCTGACGGAGCAGGGTTTCGGCGCGTCGTTGCTGTATGTGATGGAGGCGCTGGGCGGGCCGCGCGAGCGCGTGCGCCGCGTTCCTGCCGAAGCGATGACACTGACAGATATCACTCATCCGGTCGCGGTCGGAATCGATGGTGCCGGGCCGGGCGCGGCCTTGCCGGTCGCCAGCGGCCTCGCCGACGAATGGTTCGCGTCCGATGGCCAGATCACCAAGCGGCCTGCGCGCGCGCTCACCCTGTCGGCGTTGGCCCCGCGCGCGGGCGAGTTGCTCTGGGATATCGGCGCGGGATCGGGATCGATCGGCATCGAATGGCTGCTCGCTCATCCCGCCAACCGCGCCATAGCGATCGAGGCGAACCCGGTGCGCGCCGCTCGCGCCCGCGACAACGCGCTGGCTTTGGGCGTAGACCGGCTGGACATATTGGAGGGCGCCGCGCCTGATACACTCCCATCCTCTTCGCCCGACGCTGTGTTCATCGGCGGGGGATTGTCGGACGCGTTGCTGACGGCGCTGTGGGCGCGACTATCGGCTGGCACGCGGCTGGTCGCCAATGCGGTGACGCTGGAATCCGAAGCATTGCTGGCGCGCTGGCATGGCAAAAAGGGTGGGGGCCTGCTGCGCATCGAACTGGCTGACGCCGCGCCGCTCGGTAATCGCCATGGCTGGCGCGCGCGCTATCCGGTGGTGCAATGGAGCGTGACGCTATGATCGTCGCGGGTTTCGGCTTCCGGTCGGGCGTGGGTCTCGACTCCCTGCACGCTGCTTTCGCGCTGGCGCAACAGGGGCAATTGCGGGTCACGCATCTGGCCACCGCGCATGACAAGGTCGCGGCGCTGGTCCCGCTCGCGCAGGCGCTGGGCCTGCCGCTGACTGGCGTTGCGGCCGATAGTCTTGCCGCCGCGCCGACCCGAACCCGGTCCCTCGCCAGCCAGTCGGCGCGCGGCACCGGCAGCGTCGCGGAAGCCTCCGCTCTCGCCGCCGCCGGTGCGGGCGCGCATTTGCTCACCCCTCGTCATATCTCCCCCGATCGCATGGCGACCTGCGCCATCGCCCAAGGAACCACGCCATGACCGTTCATTTCATCGGCGCAGGGCCGGGCGCGCCCGACCTTTTGACCCTGCGCGGGCGCGACCTGATCGCCGCCAGCCCGGTCTGCCTCTACGCCGGATCGCTGATCCCCGCCGCCATGCTCGCCCATTGTCCGCCGGGTGCGCGGATCGTCAACACCGCGCCGATGGCACTCAATGAGATCATCGCGCAGATCGAAGCCGCCCATCATGCGGGACAGGACGTGGCGCGGCTTCATTCGGGCGACCTGTCGATCTGGTCGGCGATGGGCGAGCAGTTGCGGCGGCTGCGCGCGATGGACATTCCCTTCACCGTGACGCCCGGCGTCCCCGCCTTCGCCGCCGCCGCCGCCGCGCTGGAGGCGGAACTGACCCTGCCCGAACTCGCGCAATCGCTGGTGCTGACCCGCACGCCGGGCCGGGCGAGCGCCATGCCGCCCGCTGAAAGCCTGACCAATTTCGCCGCGACGGGCGCGACGCTCGCCATTCACCTGTCGATCCACAATCTCGCGCAGGTGGTGGCCGATCTGATCCCGGCCTATGGCGCGGATTGCCCGGTCGCCGTGGTGTGGCGCGCGAGCTGGCCCGAACAGCGCATCGTCCGTGCGACGCTCGCCACCATCGCCGATGCCGTGGCGGGCAGCATGGAGCGCACCGCCCTGATCCTCGTCGGCCGGGTGCTGGGTGCGGAGGATTTCGCGCAAAGCAGCCTCTACGCGCCCGGTTATGACCGACGGTTCCGCCCGCAGGACGCGAACTCTCCCTTCCTTGGAGCATCGGAATGACCGTCCCCGGCCTGATGATCGCCGCCCCTGCATCGGGCACCGGCAAGACCACGGTCATGCTCGGCCTGCTACGCGCACTGCATGAGGATGGCCTCACGGTGCAGCCGTTCAAGAGCGGGCCGGACTATATCGATCCCGCCTTCCACCGCGCCGCCTGCGGCCGGGCGTCGTTCAATCTCGATAGCTGGGCGATGGAAAGCGACCTGATCGCCGCCATCGCGGGCGAGGCGGCGGGCGCGGACATGGTGATCGCCGAAGGATCGATGGGCCTGTTCGATGGCGTCGCCAGCCGGGGCGCGAGCGGTCATGGCGCGAGCGCAGAGATTGCGCGGCGGATGGGCTGGCCGGTCATATTGGTCGTCGACGTGTCGGGTCAGGCGCAATCCGCCGCGGCTACGGCGCTGGGGTTCAAGAGCCTCGATCCCGCGCTGCCCTTCGCCGGGGTGATCCTCAACCGCGTCGCCAGCCCGCGCCATGAACGGCTGGTGCGCCGGGGCATGGAGCTGGCGGGGATCACGGTGTTGGGCGCGCTGCCGCGCCGGGGCGACCTGACCCTGCCCGAGCGCCATCTGGGGCTGGTGCAAGCCGTCGAACATCCCGATCTCGACCGCGCCATCGCCGACTATGCGGCCTTCCTGCGCACCCATGCCGATCTCGACGCCATCCGGAACGCCGCGCGCGGCGGCGGCACGGTCTCGGGCGAGACGGGGCTACCCGCGCCCCCGGCGCAACGCATCGCCATCGCCCGCGACGCCGCTTTCTCCTTCATCTATCCGCATCTGCTGGAAGGCTGGCGGCGGGCTGGCGCGGAAATCCTGCCTTTCTCTCCGCTCGCCGATGAAGCGCCCGCGCCACAGGCCGATCTCGTCTGGCTGCCCGGCGGCTATCCCGAGCTTCATGCCGGAACCATCGCCGCTGCCGACACCTTCCTGTCGGGCCTGCGCCACCATGCGCGGACTCGCCCGGTCCATGGCGAATGCGGCGGCTATATGGTGTTGGGCGAGGCGCTGATCGACAAAAGCGGCGAAAGACACCGGATGGCTGGCCTGCTCGGCCTCGTCACCAGCCACGCGCAGCGGCGGATGCACCTGGGCTATCGTCATGCGGAACTGCGCGTGCCGGTAGCGGGGATGGCCGCCGGCACGCGATTGCGCGGCCATGAATTCCACTATTCCACCATCGTCGAACAAAGCGACGCCCCGCTCGCGCATGTGACGGACGCCGATGGCGCGGCGGTCGCCGAAACCGGATCGCATCGCGGTCGCGTGACCGGCACCTATTTCCACATGATCGCGCCCGCCAAATGATTGATCTCCATCTGATCGGCATCGGCACCGGCAATGTCGATCATCTGACCGCGCAGGCGGTTGCGGCGATGAACGGAGCCGATCTCATCTTGCTGCCGCGCAAGGGTCGCGGCAAATCGGACCTCATCGACCTGCGCCGCGAGATTTGCGCGCGCGTGCTGACCGCGCCGGTGCGGGTGGTGGAATTCGACTTGCCCGTGCGCGATGAGGGCGGCGCTTATCTGGACGAGGTGCATAGCTGGCATGACGCCATCGCCGATGCGTGGGAACGGCAGATCGCCGAACATCTGCCCGATGGCGGGCGGCTGGCGCTGCTCGTCTGGGGCGACCCCTCGCTTTACGACAGCAGCCTGCGGATCGCGCAGCGGCTGCGCGGGGGCGGCATGGACCTGACCGTGCGGGTCGTGCCCGGCATCACCAGCATTCAGGCGTTGACCGCTGCCCACGCCATGCCGCTGAACCCGCTGGCCGGGCCGGTGACGATCACCACGGGCCGGATACTGCGCGCCCATGGCTGGCCCGATGGCGCGGATACGGTCGTGGTCATGCTCGACGGCGGTTGCGCGTTCGAGGTGCTGGACCCGCAGGGCGTGACGATCTGGTGGGGCGCCTATCTCGGCATGGCGCATGAAGCGCTGGAGCAAGGCCCGCTGGCCGACGCCGGTCCCCGTATCGTCGCGCGCCGGGCGGAATTGCGCGAACGCCACGGCTGGATCATGGACGTCTATCTCCTACGAAGGGAACAAGCGGATGGAAGCTGACAGCAACGCGCAGGCCGCGCCGGACGAGGCCCGCCACGCCGAAAAAATGCGCAAGAAGCAGGTGGCGCAGGCGAAGATCATGGCCAACAAGACCCGCGAACAGGGCCTGCTGATCGTCCACACCGGCAAGGGCAAGGGCAAGACCAGCGCGGCGCTCGGCATGGTCGTGCGCGCGATCGGCCATGGCATGAAGGTGGGCGTCGTCCAGTTCGTCAAGGGCGCGATGCTCACCGGCGAGAAAGCGGTATTCGACGCCTTCCCCGACAATGTCGAGTTCAAGCCGATGGGCGAAGGCTTCACCTGGGACACGCAGGACCGCTCGCGCGACATCGCGGCGGCGCGCGCGGCGTGGGACGAAGTGAAGCGCATGATCGCCGACCCCGCCTATCATATGGTGCTGGCCGATGAGTTGAACATCGTCCTGCGCTATGACTATCTGCCAGTCGAGGAGGTGATGGCGGTGCTGACAGCGCGCGACGCGATGAAGCATGTCATCGTCACCGGCCGCAACGCGCCCGACGCGCTGATCGAGGCCGCCGACCTCGTGACCGACATGACGATGGTGAAGCATCCCTTCCGGTCCGGGGTAAAGGCGCAGGCGGGGATCGAATATTGAGCGAGCCGCCGCCCCGGTTCGACGCGGCCTTCGCCGCGCAGTTCGTGGATTTGCTGCGCTGGCGGCGCGATGTCCGGCATTTCGATGGCCGCGCCATTGCGGAGGAGGAGATGCTGGCACTGCTGGATTGCGCCGCCTTCGCCCCGTCGGTCGGCAACGCCCAGCCCTGGCGTTTCGTTCGCCTGCGCTCGCTCGCGATCCGTGAGGCGCTCGCCGATCATGTGGATGCGGAAAATGCGCGGGCGGCGGCGCGCTATGCCGGGCAGGACCGTCACGACCACTATCTGTCGCTGAAACTGCACGGGCTTCGCGAAGCGCCCGAGTTGATGGCGGTATTCTGTGATGAACAGGCGGCGGCGGGCCATGGCCTCGGCATCGCCACCATGCCCGAAATGCTGCGCTATTCCTGCGTGCTGGCCGTCCATACGCTGTGGCTGGCGGCGCGGGTGCGCGGGATCGGCCTTGGCTGGGTCTCGATCCTCGATCCGGCGGCCGTCCATGCGATGCTGGAGGTGCCCGCCCACTGGTCGCTCACCGCGCTGCTGTGCATCGGCTATCCGGCGGAGGACGCCGACTCGCCCGAACTCGAACGGCGCGGCTGGCAATCGCGCGAACCGCTCCGCGATCGCCTGTTCGAACGGTGAATGGATCGCTCAGCGCGCTTTGCGCTCCAGCCGGATCTCGAACAGCTTGTCCCAATATTTGCCGGTCACGAAAATCCGGTCCCTGCCCGCATCATAGGCGATGCCGTTGGCCACCGCTTCGCTGTCGCGCGCGCCGCTTTTCTTCACGAGCGCGCCGATGTCGATCCAGTCGATGACCGCGCCACTCGCCGGATCGATCCGGGCGATATGGCTGTCATACCAGATGTTCGCCCAGATTTCCCCGCGCACATATTCCAGCTCGTTGAGCCGGTCGACCGGGCGCCCGTTCCAGCGTACGGTGACGCGGCGCTGTTCGGTAAGACTGTCGGGGTCGAGGAAGCGCAGTTGCGCGCTGCCGTCGCTCATGATGAGGCTCTTGCCGTCCTGCGTCAGGCCCCAGCCTTCGCCTTCATAACGAAAGGTGGAGAGCGGCGCGAAATCGCCGAGCCTCCAGACGAAGCCCTGCCTGTGCCGCCAGGTCAGGCTGACGAGCCGGTCCTTCCAGTTGACGATCCCCTCGCCAAAATAGGCACGGTCGAGGGCCTGGCGTTGCAGGACCTTGCCATCCTTCAGCCGGACCTTGCGGATGTCCGACCGCCCTTCGAGACCCGTGCTCTCGTAAAGCGCGCCATCATGAAAGAAGAGTCCTTCGGTGAAAGCGGCCGGATCATGCGGATAGGCCTTCACCAGCGTCCAGGGCGTATTCGCCAGTGCCGGCGCCACCGACATGAGCGCCGCCAGCAGCGCGGCAAGGATGCGCCTCATTCCGCCTGCGCCGCGATCGCATCGGCCAGCCAGCCGGGCAGGGCGGCAGGATCGAGATCCTCCACCCGCCGCAGCTCGATGGACAGGTCCATGTCGGGCAGGGCCGCGCGCTGGCGCTTGTCGTCCGCTCGCGCCAGCGGCACGGCGACGAGGCGGCGGTTCACCTTGTTGCGATAATGCATCCGCGCGGTATTTTCCTGACCGATATAACAGCCCTTGTCATAATCGACCCCGCCCAGTTCCTCCGCATTGGTTTCAAGCCAGAGAATCTGATCCTGCCCCAATTCCTCCGCCCCTTCGAATATGCCGAGCGACAGCCGATGGGCGCGAAAGGCGGAGGTCGCGTCGCCATCATCGGCGGGCGCGATCCAGCGGTGCCCCAGCGCGGCCAGACGCGGGTCGAGGGGATGCTCGGCCGCATCGAGCGCCCAATGCGCCGCCAGCCCCTCGTCGCGCGCGATCACCACCTTGCGGCGGAGGCGGTAGAGGGTGAGTCGCTTCGCCAGCGCATCGGCCTGCGCCGACTCGCAATCGATCAGCACATCGTCGCCATCGCTCCACAGGATAAAATCGAACAGCGCCTTCCCCTGCGGCGTCAGCAGCGCGGTCCAGCGCGGCGCGTCCGGCGCCAGCGTCAACACGTCGCGGGTCAACAGCCCTTGCAGGAAGGGCCGCGCCTCCTCGCCGGAAATTCTCAGGATCGCGCGGTCGGTGAGGGTGGTGCCGGTCATCGGCTTTAGGTAGGACAGGGCGCATCCTTATCCAAGTCTTTCACAAGGCGCGCGCTCCCATGTCCGACATTTTCGACCTGATCCTCAAAAACGGCACGGTCCATTCGCCCGGCGGCGCGGACGTGGTCGATGTTGGCGTGCGCGGCGGCAGGATCGTCGCGATCGGAACGTCGCTGGGGGATGCGGGCGAGGTGATCGACTGCACCGGCCTCGACATCCTGCCCGGCTGCATCGACAGCCAGGTCCATTTCCGCGAGCCGGGCCTAGAACATAAGGAAGACCTCGAATCGGGCAGCCGCGCGGCGGTGATGGGCGGCATTACCGCCGTATTCGAAATGCCCAACACCAATCCCAATACCGACACCGCCGATCGGGTGCATGACAAGCTGGCCCGCGCGCATCATCGCATGTGGTGCGACCATGCCTTCTATGTCGGCGCGACGGCGGACAATGCCGAAAGCCTCAGGGAACTGGAGCGCATTCCCGGCACGGCGGGGGTGAAGATCTTCATGGGCGCGTCGACCGGCAGCCTGCTGGTCGATGATGATGGCGCCTTGTCGCGGGTGCTCGCGTCGGGCACGCGGCGCGTTGCCATTCATGCCGAGGACGAGGCGCGGATGAACGCGCGCAAGCCCTACGCGCTGGAGGGCGATCCTTCCTCTCACCCGGTCTGGCGCGACGATGAAAGCGCGATGATCGCGACGAAGCGGATTATCGCGCTCGCCCGCGCCGCGCGCCGGCGCATTCATATCCTGCACATCACTACGCCTGCCGAACTCGACTATATCGCCCGGAACAAGGACATCGCGACCTGCGAAGTAACGCCGCAGCACCTGACGCTGGCAGGTGAGGATGCCTATCCGCGCCTTGGCACCTATGCGCAGATGAACCCGCCGATCCGCTCGGGCGCGCATCGCGACGGATTGTGGCGCTTTTTGAACCAGGGTGTGCCTGATGTTCTGGGCAGCGACCATGCGCCGCACACGATCGAGGAAAAGGCGAAGACCTATCCCGCCTCGCCCAGCGGCATGCCCGGCGTGCAGACGCTGGTGCCGCTGCTGCTCAACCATGTGGCGGAGGGGCGGCTGTCGCTGCGCCGCTTCATCGAACTGACCTCGTCCGGGCCGCAGCGGGTATTCGGGCTGGTGGGCAAGGGGCGGATCGCGCTCGGCTATGATGCGGACTTCACCATCGTGGATCTGAAAAAGCGCTGGACGGTGGGCCGCGACTGGCTCGCTTCCCGCTGCGACTGGTCGCCGTTCGACGGCATGGACCTGACCGGCAAGGCGGTGGGCACGATCATACGCGGCCATCGCGTGATGTGGGAAGATTCGCTCGCGGACGCCGCCATCGGCGAGGCGATCCGCTTCGAGGCGACGGAATTTTCCTAAACTACCGCTAGCCGGTTCCGCCGCGCCGACATATAGCTGTCCAGCGCGAACAGCAGCAGTCCCGCCCAGATCAGGCCGAAGCTGACGATCTGGCCATGGCTGAGCGTTTCGCCGAACAGCAGCACCCCGCTGAGAAATTGCAGCGTCGGCGCGATATATTGCAACAGGCCGAGCGTCGCCATCGGCAGGTGGCGCGCGGCGGTGGCGAACAGGACGAGCGGCGCCATCGTCACCGCGCCCAGGCAGATCAGCAGCGCGCTCGTCGGAATATCCCGTCCGAAGGCGAGGCCCCCGGTCGCCGACAGCCAGCCGAGATAGGCGAAGGCCATCGGCGACAGCACCAGCGTTTCCGCACCCAGTCCCGCCATCGGCGCGACCGGCGTCAGCTTGCGAACCAGCCCGTAAAAGCCGAAGGTCAGCGCCAGCGCGACGCTGATCCACAGCGTTGAAAGCGCGGTGGCCGCCATCAGCGCCACACCAAGCGCGGCGACGGCGATCGCCACGATCTGCCCGCGCCGCAGTTTTTCCTTCAGCACCAGCACGCCCAGCAGCACGTTGACGAGCGGATTGAGGAAATAGCCAAGGCTCGCCGCCAGCACATGCGCGCTGTTGATGGCCCAGACATAGGTCACCCAGTTGACCCCGATCAGCGTCGCCGACAATGCGAGCGGGCGCATCAGTTGCCGGTCGCGTACCACGGCGACCAGCGCGCCGGTCGCCCCGCGCGCGGCGAGGATCAGGACGATCAGCAGCAGCGACCAGATGATCCGCTGCGCCACGATCTCCAGCGATCCCACAGTGTCGACCAGCTTGACGAAGATCGGCAGCAGGCCCCAGATGCCATAGGCGACGGACGCCGCCAGCAACCCGGCGCGCTGGTCCGGCCGATCCTGCGCTTGGGTCAGATCAACCCCCCGCCGATGAACAGCCGCAGCGCGCCGAAGCCTGCGACGATCAGGCAGAAGTTACGCCCGCCATTTTTCGACGACACCATGCCGATCAGCGCCCCGAACAGCGCCATAGGCACTAGCAGCCAGTTGAGCGCGCCGAGCAGTGGAATGACCGCCGGGATCATTAGGATTAGGGTGACAAGGCCGATCAGGCCCGACAATATATCGAGCATGCGGGCAAGATGGCGCTTTTACAGGCGCACGACAAGGCCCGGCAAGGCCAGTTACGGCAAGCTGGATCGGGCAACGGATCATAAAATGATGTGATTCACCAAAAGTACTAACGGAAAATTAACCTCTGCTCTTCATGGCTTGTTTACGAAGGAGTGCCGCGCATGAAGGGTTTCAGGTCGGTTTGTACCAGGTCGGTCTGGTTTGCCGTCGCGCTGGCGCTGCCGCTTGGCGCTTGCGGCAAGAAGGGCAAGGACCAGAGCCTGGCCGCGCTCGACGCCCAACTCACCAATAATGCGGTCGATCCCGCGCTGAAGGGGGCGCTTGCCGATCAGATCGTGGTCGATCCCAAACTGGCCGGACAGTCCAACCGCAACGCCGTCCGCGCGCCCGACCGGCCCGCCAGCGCGGCGCTGCCGGTGCTGGATGGCGACGCCGGCAAGGCACAGGCGGAGGCGCAACGTATCGCCGGCGGCAAGCTGCTGAACGCGCCTGCCCCGATCCAGGGTGAAGCGATGGCGTCCACCGTGACGCTCGGCGCGCTGGCGCGCGAACAGGCCGGGCGCGGTGGCGGCGCTTCCGGTTGCAATTCCAAGCTCGTTTATGCGATGCAATGGGCCAACCGCCTTCCTGAACCCTTCACGCTTTATCCCGGCGCGCAGTTGATGGAGGCGGCGGGCGCCGATCGCGACGGCTGCACGCTGCGCGCGGCCAGCTTCGTGACCCCCGCATCCAAACAAAGCGTCATCGACTATTATTATACGATGGCGAAGCGCGCGGGGTTCGCGGCCGAACATCGGATATTGGGTGGCGACCATGTGCTCGGCGGCAGCCGTCAGAATGACGGTAGCGCCTATTTCATCGTCTTCACCGATGCACCGGGCGGCAAGACGAGCGTCGACATCCTCGCCGATCACGGGCGGTAGGGAGAGCCTTCTCGGGAATGGGCTTTTGGCGCATCCGCACCAGCCCTCACCCCCGCCATTTCCTTCGCCGCCATTTGCCTGTAGGCGGGCGGCATGAGGAATATCTTGCTAGTCATGTCCGGCGGCGCGGCCGGTTCCGCGCTGCGCTACCTGCTCGGGCGCTGGTCCACCCATATGGCGCCCGGCGCGCCGTGGCCCTGGGGCACGTTCGCGGCCAATCTGCTCGGCGGCTTCGCCATGGGCCTGCTGGCCGGATGGCTGGCGCGGGGCAGCATGGTTCCGGGTGAGCCGATACGGCTGTTGCTGGGCGTAGGCCTGCTCGGCGGCTTCACCACCTTTTCCTCCTTCAGTCTGGAAACCCTGCTGATGATCGAGCGTGGACAGGCGGGCATGGCAATCGGCTATGCGCTGCTGTCGGTCATCGGTGCGGTCGTCGCGCTGGCGTTGGGCCTCTTCGCCATGCGGAGCGTCGCATGAAGGGCCGTCCGCCGGGGAAAACCGGGCCGGGGAAAACGGGACCCGACAGGTCCGGCCCGCCGCAGGGCCGCAAGCCGGACTCTGCGAAGGCGGGTGCGCCCGGCCGCGCCCGTGGCGGACCCAAGGCAGCCGCCGCGCGCAAGCCCGATGGCGCGAAGCCGCCATTCAAGCCGCGCGCGAAACCCGCCGCCAAACCGGCCATCGCCACAGCGCCACCGGCAGCGACCCCCGCCAAGCCATCGGCCCCCAAGGGCGTATCGCTTGACGTGCGGCAGTTTCGGGTAGCGGCGGACGATGACGGCATCCGGCTTGACCGCTGGTTCCAGAGGCATCTGCCCGATGTCGGCTTCAACATCGTGTCGCGCTGGTCGCGCACCGGGCAGTTGCGCGTCGATGGCGCGCGCGCCGCGCCGGGCGACCGGATCGCGGAAGGGCAGATGATCCGCGTGCCCCCCGCCGAAGCCAAGGCGCCCGCCGCCGAACGGCCCAAGCGCGTCCGCGTCATCGACCTGACGCCCGACGAGATCGCCTATGTGCAGGCCATGGTGATCCACCGCGATGCGCAGGCGATCGTCATCAACAAACCCCCCGGCCTCGCGACGCAGGGCGGCACCAAGACCGACGAGCATGTCGACAGGCTGCTCGACGGGCTGCTGTTCGACATGGAATCGCGGCCCAAGCTGGTTCACCGGCTGGACAAGGATACGTCCGGCGCGCTGCTGCTCGCCCGCAACGCCCGCGCGGCGGGTCATTTCGCCAAGGCTTTTTCCAGCCGCACCGCGCGCAAGGTCTATTGGGCGCTGGTCATCGGCGTGCCCAGCATCAACGACGGCATGATCGAACTGCCGCTCGCCAAGCAGCCGGGCACGGGCGGCGAAAAAATGCATGTGGACGAGGCGGAGGGGCTGCCCGCGCGCACCCGCTATCGCGTGATCGAACGGGCAGGCAACCGCGCCGCGTGGGTCGAACTGCAACCCTATACCGGCCGCACCCACCAGTTGCGCGTCCACCTCGCGGCGATCGGCCATCCCATCGTCGGCGACGGCAAATATGGCGGCAAGGATGCGTTCCTGTCCGGCACGATCAGCCGCAAGATGCATCTTCATGCGCGCCGCATCCGGGTCGATCATCCCGATGGCGGGCGCGTCGACGTGATGGCGGAACTGCCATCGCATTTCGCGTCGAGCCTCGCCGATCTGGGGTTCGACGCCGCGATTGGGGATATGCCGCTGGACGACGAGATCGACCGGACGCCGACGCGCGAGGATGAAAAGAAGTTTGCGCGGGCGCACGCCAAGCAGGTCCGCAAGGGCCGTCGCGGCGAACGTCGCGGGCGCGGCGAGGCGTAGTCGCATGGCTAACCGGCTGGCGGTGTTCGATTGCGACGGGACGCTGGTGGACAGTCAGCACAGCATCTGCGCCGCGATGATCCGCGCGTTCGAAGGCGCGAAGCTGCCTCCGCCGAACCGGCAGGCGATCCTGTCGGTCGTCGGCCTGTCGCTGCCCTATGCGATCGCCCGGCTGTTGCCGGATGCCGAGCCGGACTTTCACGATCATCTGTCGGATGCCTATAAACGGGCCTTCCATGATCTGCGCCGCGAGCAGGCGGTGTCGGAACCGCTTTATCCCGGCATCGCGGACCTGATCGCGACGCTTGATGCGGAAGGCTGGCTGCTGGGCGTCGCGACCGGCAAGTCGGATCGCGGTCTGGAACTATGCCTCGCCCATCACGGCCTGCGCGATCGGTTCGTGACGCTCCAGACGGCGGATCGCCACCCCTCAAAGCCGCATCCCTCGATGCTGATTGAAGCGATGGCCGAGGCGGGTGCGGCACCGGAGACTACGGTCATGATCGGCGACACGGTGTTCGACATCGACATGGGGATCGCCGCCGATGTGCGCCCGATCGGCGTCGGCTGGGGCTATCATGCCCCCGAAGCGCTGTGGGCGGCGGGCGCGAAGGCCGTCGCGATGGACAGCGCGGCGCTCCATCGCCATATCGGCGCGCCATGACCGAATTTCCGCCTCCGCCCCCCGTCGACCCCGAAAAAATCGCGCGCCAGCGTCATTTCGCCATCAGCCTGTTCCGCCTCTCCGGCGCGATCGTCGTGATGTTCGGTTTCCTCGCCCTGATGCAGCGCCTGTCCTGGGTGCACGGAAACAAGGCGAAGGCGTTCGGCGCGATCATGGTTCTTGTCGGCCTGTTTCAATTCGTGATCGTACCGCGCCTGATGCTCGCCCTGTTCAGGCGGACCGGCTCGTGAAGCGATTCTATAAGGATGTTGCGATCGTACCGGGCGAGGCGGGTTTCGAAATCCGCCTTGACGGGCGACCCGTGCGCACCCCGGCCCGCGCCCTGCTGGCGCTGCCGAACTCGGTGCTGGCGGAGGCGATCGCGCAGGAATGGCGCGAGCAGGGTGACAGCATCGACCCTGCCTCCATGCCGTTCACCGGCCTTGCCAATGCCGCGATCGATCATGTTGCCTCCAATCATGCGCGGTTCGCCGCCGATATCGCGCGCTATGGCGAGAGCGATCTTCTCTGCTACCGCGCCGATGGCCCGGCGGAACTGGTCGAGCGGCAGGCGGCCGCTTGGGACCCGCTGCTCGACTGGGCGCGGGCGCGCTACGATATCGCCTTTTGCGTAACGCAGGGCATCCTCCCCGTGCCGCAACCGCCCGAAACACTGGAGCGGCTGGGGCAGATCGTTGCGGCAATGGATGCCTTCACCCTCGCAGGGCTTGCGAGTGTCGTCGCCTTGTCAGGATCGTTGGTGGCGGGTCTCGCTCTGGTCGAGGGCGCGCGGGACGAGCAAGCGATCTGGCGCGCGGCGGAAATCGATGAAGCCTGGCAGGTCGAGCGTTGGGGCGAAGATGCCGAGGCATTAGCCCGCGCGGCGAAACGGACAAAGGATTTTGCCACGAGTTGCGCCTTTTGCGCGATGGCGCGGGGCTAGGATCGCGGAACCTCCCCCGATTTCGCTCATTGGATGACTGGAATGGCGTGCCGCCGATCCATCGTCTTGAACGTTCAGGGAGACCCCGACCTTGCCATCCCATGCCCGACTGACCGCCCTTCTCTGCATCGCCGCGCCCATCGCGGCAGCATCCGCCCCGGCCCTGGCTCAACAACCGTCCGCCCATGCCGGGCATCAGGCTGCGCCCGCCGCGACCGCGATGACCCCGGCGCAGATCACTGCCTTTAACAAGGCCGTGACCGACTTTTCCGCTGGCCAGACCGCGCAGCAGGCCGGCGACAATGCCGCTGCCGCCGCGAAATATGACGCGGCCCTGCCTGCTATCAGGACGGCGGTGCAATCCGACCCTGCCAAGATCGACAATGTCGCCTTTCTCGCCAACGTCCTCTATGCCGACGCTGCGGCGCAGGCAGGCCTTGGCAAGGTCGATCAGGCCATGACCCTGTTCAGCGAATCCGCGCCGCACTGGCGCAAGGTTGTCGAGGCCAAGCCGACCGATGCCGCCAGCCGCAACGTGCTGGCGGGCATCCTCGTCCAGCTCGGCAACCAGAAGCTGACCGCCAAGGACGCGGCGGGCGCCGCCCCCTATTATCAGGAAGCCGTCACGCTCGCGCGCAAGTCGGTCGCGGAAAACGCGGCGGACAAGGTCAACAAGAACCTCCTGCTTTCCGCCCTGATCGGCGCCAGCCAGACCGGCAGCGATCCGGCCGTCAAGACCGAAGCGGTGACGCTGGGCAAGGCGATGGTGGCGGACAATTCGATCGACGCGGTCAACAAGCCTTCCGTGCTCGCGATGACGGGGCAGGCTGGCTGAACCGGACGGGCGGGCAGGGTCTGCCCCGTCCGCCCGTTATCAGGTGACGATACCGTCTAGCTTGTTCGCGTAGAGCATCCGGCCGGGACCAAGCAGGCCGAGCAATTGCGGCAGCATGTGCCGGGCGACGGCGAAGCATCCCTCGCTCCGGCCGCATTTGCCCCATGTGGCGATATGGTCCTCGCTCACATAATCCGCGCCATGGATGACGATGGCGCGCGGCTCGGCATTATTATTCTGTGGATCGAGTCCAGTAAGCCGCATCGCACGGCCATGCTGGCCTTCATAGATGTCGCCGGTGCGGAATGCGCCCGAACTGCTTGCCAGCGAGTTTGGCTCATTGGAAAAGCTCTGCAACCAGCCGGAGTGGGACGGATCCGATCCCCGGCCATGGGCGACGAGGTAGGAACTGGTCTGCCCGCCGATCAGATCGACGATATGGAAGCGCAATTCCCGCGACGGCGCGTTGAAATCCGCGAGCGCGACACGGTCGCGCAACTGAAACGCCGCGCTATGCTGGTCGAGCGCCGCTCTGGCGCGTTCCAGCAACGGTGCGTAGGGTTTGAGCGCCAGCGAGGCGGGGCCGGGCGCAGGCGGTATCGACGGAACCAGCCCCCCGGTCGCGGGCAAAGCGGCCCGGCCAACACTGTCCGACAAAAATGACAAGGCGAGTCCGCTTAAAGCGAACTTCGTAAATTTGCGGCGATCCATAACCTGTATATAGCAAATATGCAGCCCCGGTCCAAGGCCGGGGGCAATCGCTTCATCCGCCGCTATTGCCCGCCTCGTCGGAACCCGCCGCGCTATCGTCGCTCGACTGACGCAGGCGGGACGTCATGCCGGTGGCTTCGGCATCGTCCTGGATCTGCTGCTGTTCGGAAACGGTCGGCGCGGGGGCCGCAGGAGCCGCGACATTATTGCTGACGGGCGGCGGCGGCGGTGTGGCGTCCGGTTCGTTGACGATCACATTTTCGACCGGCGGTTCGACCAGATTGTTCGTCACCGATTCGGTTTCATCCTTCTTGCCGCAGGCCGACAGGGCCAGCGCTCCGGCGAGGGTGAGCAGGGCGATCTTGCGCATGGGATCAATCCTTGGCTGCGATGGTGGTGGTTTTGGGCGCGGCGGGATCGGCGCGTCGGCTCGACGCCTCGATCTTCTGTGCGAGCAACTTGTCCCAGCCATAGGGATCGCTGCGGAAGTTCATCGTGCCGTTCGCGCTGGCAAAGGCGGTCCAGTAGAGAAGATAGACCGCAACCTGTTTGGGCAGCGATACGCGCTGCGTCTTGCCCGCGTCGATCAGCGTCTGGACCTGACCGGCCAGGGTGGGATCGCCCGCGACCATCAGCTCCGCCAGCGAGACCGGCTTTTCGAGCCGCACGCAGCCATGGCTGGCCAGCCGGTCGTAGCTCGAAAATTTCGCGCGCGACGGGGTGTCGTGCAGATAAACGGCGAACGGGTTGGAAAAGTCGAATTTCAGGCGACCGAGTGCGCTGCCGGGGCCGGCGGGCTGGACGATCCGCTCGCCGGTTTCCGGTGTGCCGACGATCTTGTAGCCCTGCCGAATCAGCGCCGCTCGCCCCTTGGGCCATAATTCCCGCTTGGCGATCGACGCTGGCACGTTCCACGGCGGGTTGACCACGATCGAATGAATGCTGGACGACAGCATCGGCGTCGCATTGTCCGGGCTGCCGGTGACGGCGCGCATCGACGTGACCGGCTGATCGCCCTCGAACACGGTGAGCACGGCCGCGGCGATGTTCACCTGCACCCGGTTGACCGGCAGTTCGCGCGGCATCCAGCGCCACCGCTCCATATTGGCCATGATCGCGGCGACGCGATCGTCGACCGGCACGTTCAGTTCCTTCAGCGTCCGGGCGTCGAGCAGCCCGGTTGGATTGAGACCATAGCGCCGCTGCGCGCGCTGAAGCACATCGACCAGCTTCTCACCCGGCTTGACGCTCTTGTCCTCGATGGCGAGGCGCGCGCGCACGCTGTCGGGCGAGGATTGCGCGCCGAGCGCCGGCCAGCCGCCGCTATCGCGAATCTTCTCATAGGTGACGAGACCCTTGCGCAGCCCGTCATAGCCCGCATAGGGCGGGGTCAGATCGGCGGTCCATTGCGCCAGCCGATTCTCCGCAATCGCTCGCGCGAACGAAATGCGCGGATCGAACGGCGCCGGACGAAGCGCCCAGATGTCGAGGAAATCGGCGGTATCGACCCGGCCGGTGCCGAGCGCACGCGCGCGATCCAGCACGGCGGCGGACAGCGCGTCTCCCTTCAGCGGCGTATAGCTTTTGGCCCGCGCCATCAGGCCCTGCGCCGCGCCGTTCGCCAGCCAGTCGTTCAACAGGGCTTCCTGTGCCGGGGACAAAGGCGGCAGGGGAATGGGTGGCAGCGTCGCGATCGCCGGTGGCGTCGGGGCGATGGCGGGAGCGGGCAGGGTCGGCGCGACGGGAGGGGGCTGCGCGATTGCCGGCAGCGCAGTGGCGGCCAGCAGGGGAATGCCGATAAAGCGGATCAGTTTGGGACGGTTCATGCTGGACCAGATAGCGCAAAGCGGCGATCGTTCAAATCGGTTAGCGGGAAAAGATCATGCTGCACGTCGTTCACCATCCCGCTTACGTCTTTCCCGCAACGCCCGGCAGCCGTTTCCGTTTCGACAAATATGGGCTGGTGATGGAGGCTTTGCGGGAAAGCGGCGTCGCGTTCACCCAATATCAGCCCGATCCCATGCCGCGCGCATGGATCGAGGCGGTGCATGATCCCGCCTATGTCGAGGAGGTCGCGAGCCTCGCCGTGCCGCGCGACAAGGAACGGCGGATCGGCTTTCCGGTGAGCGACCGCGTGCGGTTGCGCTCGATGCTCTCGCCGGGCGGCACTTGGGCGGCGGCGCGGCTGGCGATTGCTCATGGTTATGCGGCGAACAGCGCCGGGGGCAGCCATCATGCGCTGTATGATACGGGCGCTGGCTATTGCGTGTTCAACGATCTCGCCATCGCCGCGCACCGGCTGATCGCGGAGGGCGATGCGCGGCGCATCCTCATCCTCGATCTCGATGTGCATCAGGGCGATGGCACGGCGGCCTTGCTGGCGGGGCGACCGGAGATTTTCACGCTGTCGCTCCATGCGGAAAAGAATTTCCCGGTGCGCAAGGCGCATTCCACACTCGATATCGCCCTGCCGGACGGCACCGGCGACGATGCCTATATGGTCGCGCTGATGGAGGTTCTCCCTGATACGCTGGATCGATTCGCGCCTGACCTCATCCTCTATCAGGCTGGGGTCGATGTGCATGGCGACGACCGGCTCGGGCGACTGGCATTGACGGACGGCGGGATCGATGCCCGTGACCGCGCGGTGATGCGCGCGGCGCAGGTCCGGGGGGTGCCACTCGCCAGCACGGTCGGTGGCGGCTATGGCGAGGATCGCATGGCGGTCGCCCGCCGCCACGTCGCCTGCATGATCGCGCTCGCCGAGGAGGCGGGGCTATTGCGTCAATAGCTGCCGGGCGGCGTTTGCTGCACCGGCTGCGCGGGTCGCTCGCCCATCAACCGCGCGGCGATCAGCCCGGCGGCGACCAGCCCGACGAAATCGGAAAAGGCGAGATACAGAATATAACCCCATGGCGCGTGGTTGAACACCGCCTGGCCGACCTGAAGCCACAGCACCGCGACAGCCGAGAACAGGATCGTTGCCCGCGCCCGCGTCCCGAAATCCGCCGCTATCAGGCGCAGCGCGAAGGCGATCAGCAGCCCCACGAGCAGCGCCAGGATCAGCCCGCCGATCAGGCTGGCGCTGTCCGTCACCGGAAAACCGGCGCTATTGTAGAAGATCTGCCCGATCGGTCCCTTGCCATACAGGATCGTTCCGTCCGCCGTCGCGGGATCGGGGACGATGTAGACGCCCGTCCCCGAAGGCCCGAGCGCCTGCGCCATCGCCGCCTGAAGATTGGCGCTGGCCTGTCCATCCGTCCGGCTAAAGGCGATGGCGCTGAGCGGCGTGCCCCAAAAGAGGAAGCCGACGACATACAGGACGAAACCGCCAAGCAGACCGCCAAGGACCGTTCTTATCATGCTGTGCCCTCCACTTCCCGGTATCGGGGTCGGGGCGGAAACGCGGCGCGCGCGATTTCTTTCCGCCGCCGTCACGATAAGGGATTTCAGTCCTGCGAGCGAGCGGCCTTTTCCGCCAGACCCGACACGCCCTCGCGCCGGTCCAGTTCGTCACAGATATCGGCGAGCGAAATGTCGAGATCGGCGAGCAGGAGGAGCAGGTGGAACAGCAGGTCGGCGCTTTCCCCGACCACGCCCGCTTTGTCGTCGGCCATCGCCGCGATCACGGTTTCGACCGCTTCCTCGCCGACCTTCTGCGCGATCTTGGCCCGGCCCCGGCCCGACAGCTTCGCCACATAGGAGGAGGACGGGTCCGCCGCCCGCCGCTGGCGGATGGTCCGTTCGAGCTGAAAAAGAGTGTCGCGCATCGCCGCCATCAAGCGCCCCGCGCGCGCCCAGTCAACCGCAAAGCGTCAGGCGAGGCTCACCGGCGTTCGCACCGCAATGCCGGCAGCGGCCAGCGCCTGATGCGCCTGCGCGATGCTGTGCTGGCCGAAATGGAAAATGGAGGCGGCGAGCACGGCGCTGGCATGACCCTCAATCACGCCTTCGACAAGATGATCGAGCGTTCCCACGCCGCCGCTGGCGATCACCGGCACGGACACGGCGTCGGCGATCGTCCGGGTCAGCGCAAGGTCATAGCCCGCCTTGGTCCCGTCGCCGTCCATCGAGGTAACGAGCAATTCCCCAGCGCCCAGCTCCGCCAGCCGAACCGCGTGCGCCAGCGCGTCGATGCCGGTCGGTTTGCGACCGCCATGGGTGAAAATTTCCCAGCGGCCCTCACCCACTTTACGCGCATCCACCGATCCGACGATGCACTGGCTGCCGAAGCGATCGGCGATGTCGGCGACCAGTTCGGGGCGCTGCACGGCGGCGCTGTTGACCGCAACCTTGTCCGCTCCCGCCAGCAGCAGCGCGCGCGCATCCTCGGCGCTGCGCACGCCGCCGCCGACCGTCACCGGCATGAAGCAGACCTCGGCGGTGCGGCGCACCACATCGAGAATCGTGCCGCGCGCCTCATGCGTGGCGGTGATGTCGAGGAAGCACAGCTCGTCCGCGCCCGCCGCGTCATACAGCTTCGCCTGCTCGACCGGATCACCGGCATCGCGCAAATCGACGAAGTTGACGCCCTTGACGACCCGGCCATTGGCGACGTCGAGGCAGGGAATGACGCGGGTGCGGACGGTCATCGGCTCTGGTTTCCGGTCGCTTCGCTCACGCCGCCGCCTGCGCCACCGCCAGCGCGGCCTTGAGGTCGAGCCGCCCGTCATAGAGCGCGCGGCCGGTGATGACGCCCTCGATCCCCTCATCGGCGTGCAAGCTGAGGATGCGGATATCGGAGATGCCAGCAACCCCGCCACTGGCGATCACCGGAATGTCGGTAGCGCGGGCGAGATCGACGGTCGCCTCGATATTACAGCCCTTGAGCATGCCGTCGCGGCCGACATCGGTGAACAGCAGGCTGGCGACGCCCGCATCCTCGAACCGGCGGGCGAGGTCGATGACCGGCATGTCGCTCTTCTCGGCCCAGCCGTCGGTTGCGACGAAGCCATCGCGCGCATCGACCGCGACGACGATCCCGCCGGGAAAATCGCGCGCCGCCGCCTTGACGAAGGCCGGGTCCTTGAGCGCGGCGGTGCCGATGACGATGCGCGATACGCCAAGGTCGAACCAGCGCTCGACCGACTCGCGATTGCGGATGCCACCGCCCAGCTGGACATGGCCGGGAAAGGCCGCGACGATCTTTTCCACCGCATCCGCATTGACGGCATGGCCGGCAAAACTGCCGTCGAGATCGACGACATGCAGATGCCCGGCGCCCGCCTGAGCAAACAAAACCGCCTGCGCGGCCGGATCGTCGCCATAGACGGTGGCGCGGTCCATATCGCCTTCGGCGAGGCGGACGACCTGACCGCCCTTAAGGTCGATGGCGGGAAAAACGATCAGGCTCATGGCTTCCACTCCAGAAAGCGGGACAGGAAGGAAAGGCCATAGGCCTGGCTTTTTTCCGGGTGGAACTGGCACCCGATCACCGTGCCGCGCGCGACGGCGGCGACGAGCGGGCCGCCATGGTCGGTCGTGGCGGCGACATCGGCTGGATCCGCTACATCGAAATGATAGCTGTGCAGGAAATAAGCCTCGCCCGGCTCCAGCAGCGGCGACGTCGCGGCGAGCGTCACATCGTTCCACCCCATATGCGGCACCTTGATCGCCGGGTCGGCCCGCTCGATCCGGCGCACCGTGCCGCCGATCCAGCCCAGTCCCTCATGCCGGCCGAATTCCTCGCCAGCATCGGCGAGCAACTGCATCCCCACGCAAACGCCCAGAAAGGGCACGCCGCGCCGTTGCACCGCTGCGTTCATCGCCTCCACCATGCCGGGGATCGCCACCAGCGCGTCGCGACAGGCGCGGAATGCGCCGACGCCGGGCAGGACGATGCGGTCGGCTTTGGCCACGACATCGGCGTCGGCGGTGACGATCACATCGCCCGCGCCCGCCTTGCGCAGCGCATTATCGACCGAATGGAGATTGCCCGCGCCATAATCGATGAGCGCGAGGGTCACAGGATTCCTTTGGTGGAAGGAATCGCATCCGCCTTGCGCGGGTCGATCTCGATCGCCTGCCGCAGCGCGCGGGCCAGCCCCTTGAAGCAGCTTTCGACGACATGATGATTATTGCTGCCGTAGAGATTTTCGACATGCAGCGTGATGCCCGCAGCCTGCGCGAAGCTGTGAAACCAATGCTCGATCAGCTCGGTGTCCCATTCGCCCAGCTTCGCCACGGTAAAGGGCGCCTTGAACACCAGCCATGGCCGACCGGAAATGTCGAGCGACACGCGGGTCAGCGTCTCGTCCATCGGCGCATAGGCGGTGCCGTAGCGGCTGATGCCGCGCTTGTCGCCCAGCGCCTTGGCCACCGCCTCGCCGATGGCGATCGCCGTATCTTCGGTCGTGTGATGCTGGTCGACATGCAGATCGCCGACGGTCCTGATGTTCATGTCGATCAGCGAATGGCGCGACAGCTGCTCCAGCATATGATCGAGAAAGCCGATGCCGGTCGAAACCGTATAGACGCCGGTGCCGTCCAGGTTGACGGCGACGTCGATCGAAGTTTCCGCGGTTCCGCGGTGAATGTCGGCCGTGCGCATGGCTTGGCCCTATAGCGAGTCGCGCGCGCCATGCAATGCGCCGCTGATGCCGGGCTTCGCGCACTTGACCCGCCGCTGGCGCGCGTTAGGACATTGCGCCATGAGCGATGACCTGCCCGACAGCCTGATTCCCTATGACGAGATCGTGCAGGAGGCCCTGCGCGCGGTCGTCGGCCGCGTATTGGGCGAAGTGCAACGCTCCGGCGGACTGCCGGGCGCGCATCATTTCTACATCACCTTCAAGACGCAGGGCGCGGGCGTGGATATTCCGCGCCATCTGGTCGAGCGCTTCCCCGACGAGATGACGATCGTCCTCCAGAATAAATATTGGGACCTCAAGGTCAGCGACCATCATTTCGAGGTCAGCCTGACTTTCAACCAGATCGGCGCGCATCTCGTGATCCCGTTCGGCGCGATCACCGCCTTCGTCGATCCGGCGGTCAATTTCGCCCTGCAGTTCCAGGCGCAGGCCGACGCGCTGCCCGAACCGCATGACATGCCGGAAAACGACGTGCCCGCGACGGTTATCGACGACGGCTCCAATGTCGTCACGGTGGATTTCGGCAAGAAAAAATAAGTCTGGCGGTCGGGCGACCGGCTCCCCAGATGGTCGGGACAGCATCCTGCGCCGACAAGGAGCCTATCTTGGCCGAAACCCGCATCGAAACCGATAGCATCGGCGCGATCGCCGTGCCCGCCGACGCCTATTGGGGCGCGCAGACGCAGCGCAGCATCGAGAATTTCCCGTTTGGCGACACCGAGCGGATGCCCATCGGCATCGTTCACGCGCTCGCCATCGTCAAGCAGGCGGCGGCGCGGGTCAATCGCGCGCACGGGCTGGACGCGGGCCTTGCCGACGCGATCGAGGCGGCCGCCGCCGAAGTGGCCGCCGGTCGCCATGACGACCAGTTCCCGCTGGTCATCTGGCAGACCGGCAGCGGCACCCAGTCGAACATGAACGTCAATGAAGTGATCGCCGGCCGCGCCAACGAGATGCTCACCGGCACGCGCGGCGGCAAGGCGCCGGTGCATCCCAACGACGGTGTGAACTTCGGCCAGTCGTCCAACGACAGTTTCCCCACGGCGCTGCATATCGCGGCCGCGCGCGCGGTGACGGAGCAGCTTTTCCCTGCGCTCGACCGGCTGCACGACGCACTCGATGCCAAGGCAAAGGCGTGGGCGTCCATTGTCAAGATCGGCCGCACCCATTTGCAGGATGCGACCCCGCTGACGTTGGGGCAGGAATTTTCGGGCTATGTCCACCAGCTCTACCGCGCTCGCAAACGGATCGAGCCGGCGGCGATGCACGGCATGATGGCGCTGGCGCAGGGCGGGACTGCGGTCGGCACCGGTCTGAACGCGCCTGCGGGCTTTGACGTTGCCGTCGCAGCGGAAATCGCTGCGCTGACCGGCCTGCCCTTCCGCACCGCCGACAACAAGTTCGAGGCGCTGGCGTCGAACGATCCGCTCGTCCATCTGTCCTCCACGCTGGCGACACTGGCGTTGGCGCTCACCAAGATCGCCAACGATATCCGTCTGCTCGGTTCCGGTCCGCGATCGGGCTTTGGCGAACTGGATCTGCCCGCCAACGAGCCGGGCAGTTCGATCATGCCGGGCAAGGTCAATCCGACCCAGTGCGAGATGCTGACGATGGTCGCGGCGCAGGTGATCGGCAATCATCAGGCGGTGACGATCGGCGGCTTGCAGGGGCATCTGGAACTCAATGTGTTCAAGCCGATGATCGGCGCGGCGGTTCTGCGGTCGATCCATTTGCTCAGTGTCGGCATGGACAGTTTCGCCGAACGCTGCGTCGACGGGCTGGAGGCTAATGAACAGCGGATCGCGGAACTGGTCGATCGCTCGCTGATGCTGGTGACGGCCCTCGCCCCCGAAATTGGCTACGACAATGCGGCGAAGATCGCTAAACATGCCCATGCGCACGGATTGACCCTGCGGGAAGCAGGCGCGGCGCTGGGGCTGGCCGATGCCGCGATGTTCGACCGGCTGGTGCGGCCTGAAAATATGGTCTGATCCAGATCAACATGGCGGAACCGGCGGCTTTGCGATACATTGAGCAAGCCAGAAGGATGCCCGATGCCCAAGAAATCCGTCACCACCCAGCCCCTCGTCACCATCCGCCCACCGCGCAAGGCCGGCTTGTTGCGCAAGGCCGCGCGGGTGGCCGCGACGGTCATCGCTGCGCGAGTCGCCGCCGATACGGGCAAGAAAGGGATAGTCGGTCTGGTCGCCGGAGTCGGCGCGAAGCGGCTCATCATGCGCTATCCGGCGGGGGCGCTGTTCGTCACCGGCGCCTACATGGCCGGCAAGCTGTTCGAGGCGAAGCGCGAGATCGATCGCAAGCGCGACCAGAAATTGCTGCCCGACAGAAGCGCCGAGCCTGTTCAGCTTGAGGAGGCGCGTAAGGCGCGGCAGGGCTAAAGCCCCGGCAGGCTGCGTGCTGCGGTCGCCACCGACCCCCTTGCAAAATTGCGCCTTCGGCGGCACTAGCGGCCATGGCCGACAGCATCCCCCCCGAAACGCCCGACTTCAAGCGCCGTGGCGTGCTCTTCGTCCTTTCTTCTCCTTCCGGCGCGGGAAAATCCACGATCGCGCGCAAGCTGCTGGCCGCCGAGCCGGACCTGTCGATGTCGGTTTCCGCGACGACCAGACCGATCCGCCCCGGCGAGGTTGACGGCAAGGATTACAACTTCGTCGATCTCGAAGAATTTCGCCGCATGACCGCCGATCATGAATTTCTCGAATGGGCGCATGTGTTCGGCCAGCGTTACGGCACCCCGCGCGCGCCGGTGGAGGCGATGCTCAAGAGCGGCCAGGATGTGTTGTTCGATATCGACTGGCAGGGCGCGCAGCAGTTGCACCAGATTGCGGGCGGCGACGTCGTGCGCGTGTTCATTCTGCCGCCGTCGATGGAGGAACTGGAAAAGCGTCTTCGCGGCCGGGCGACCGACAGCGACGAGGTAATTTCCGGCCGCATGGCGCGCGCGGCGGGCGAAATCGCGCATTGGGACGGCTATGACTATGTGCTGTGCAATGTCGATGCGCAGGATTGTTTCGAGCGGGTGCAGACGATCCTGCATGCCGAGCGCATGAAGCGCAGCCGCCAGACGGGCCTGATCGGCTTCATCCGCAAACTCAACCGTTCCCATGCGGACGACTGAGATTTAATCGGCGAAGCCCGCCGAGTCCGCCCAGTCGGGATGGACCCAGGCCATCGCCCTGAACAGGCTGCCCATCGCATCGTCATCGGTCAGGCGGCGGCGGGCGGCCTCCACCTCCTGCGCGCGGTCGGGGCTGGTCGTGGCGAGCTGCGCGGCGCGGGCGTCGATGCCGAGCCGCCGGAGGAAAGCGCCTTGCCCGACCGGGCCGGACACCCGAAGTCCCGCTTGCCGCGCCATATTGCCGATGACGGTGAAATCGACATGGGTGGTCAGGTCGACCTCGCCCGGATCGGCGAACGGATCGGCAAAGCCATGGTCGCGCACCGCCTGAAGCGTGTCGCCGAGCGCCGGTCCCTCATAACCATAATCGATGATGATCGCCGCGCCGCCCTGCCGTGCGATGCGGTTGGCGAGCGCGAAGGCGATGGTGGCGCCGGCGACGGGACTTTCGAAGATAGTGCCGTCAGGGGCATCGGCCGCCATAGGCGGAAGGCCGGATTCGATGCGTCTGTATCCGGGCACGGGCATGAACCGGCCCTCGCTCTCGCGCCGGATCACCACACGCTCGCGCCAGCCGTCCTGAACCCGCACGATCTGATGGACGGGCAGGGCATCGAAAAACTCATTTGCGACGACGAGCAATGGCCCTGTTTCAGGCAAGGTCTCGACCGAATCGTGATGAATGACATGCGGCAGCAGCGCCCGCTGGCGGTTTCGCAAACTGGCGCTGGTCTCGACGAAATGGACGCGCGGGGCGAGCGCGGCGCTCTCCATCGCGCGCAACGCGTCGCTGGCCAATGTGCCGCGCCCTGGCCCCAGTTCGGCGTAGAGCGCGCCGGTGCGGCGGCCCGACCGCATCCAGATATCGGCGAGACACAGCCCCACCAGCTCGCCGAACATCTGGCTGATTTCCGGCGCGGTGGTGAAGTCGCCATCCGCTCCCAACGGGTCGCGCGTGCCGTAATAATGCTGGTTCGCCTCCGCCATATAATGGGCGACGGAAATCGGCCCGCCGGCGTCGATCTGCCGCGCGAGCCGTTGGCTGAGCGTCAGCGGTTCAGCTGACACTCGCGCCGCCCGCGATCGGCTCCACCCGCACGCGCCGCCCCTTGGCGGTGAGGAACAGATAAAGGCCGCCCAGGATCATCGGCACGCACAGCCACTGGCCCATATGCAGGCCGGTACGCGCGGCAAATTCTATCAGTTGCGCGTCCGGCTCGCGGATATATTCGACGCCGAAGCGGAAGATGCCGTAGCAGAACAGGAAAAGACCGACGAGCCGGCCGGGTTGGTAGCGCGCCTTCGTTCGCCAGAAGGCGAAGGCGAGGATCGCGAACAGCAGGATGCCCTCCAGCACGGCTTCGTACAACTGGCTCGGATGGCGGGGGAACGGGCCGCCGGTCGGGAAGATGACGCCCCAAGGCACATCGGTTTCGCGCCCCCATAGTTCGCCGTTCACGAAATTGGCGAGCCGGCCGAAGAACAGGCCGAAGGGGACGCAGCAGGCGACAAAATCATGCACGCGCAGCCACGACAGCCCTTCCTTGCGGGCCAGATAGAGGATGCCGAGCGACACGCCGACCACGCCGCCATGGAAGGACATGCCGCCATTCCATAATTTGAAGATGTCGAGCGGATGGGCCAGGATTTCGGGCTGGTAGAACAGGACATAGGCCGCCCGGCCGCCGATAATGATACCCAGCGTCGCATAGAAGATCATGTCGTCGGCGTGGCGACGGGCCATGGGCGACCCCGGCTGCGCGATCAGCTTGAGCAGATACCAATAGCCGATCAATATGCCCGCGAGATAAGCGAGGCTGTACCATTTCAGCGTGAAGAAGCCGAGATCGAGCGCGACCGGGCTAAGCCCCAGATCTTCAAATCGGATGGCGCCTGAAGCGGCGGCGGCTAGGTCCAGGATCAAATCACAAATTCCCTCGGAAGCAGGCGACCGCCATAGAACAAGCGCCGCGCAAGATGAAGGGGCGATGCTGCGTGGAGAAACGTTGTTTCAGGCTTCTTCGCGCTCGATCGCCCGCCGCACGCCGGCGCGCCCGCCCTGCGCCAAGGCGCGCTTCAACTGGTCGGGCTTTGGCGCGACCAGAAAGCCGAAGCTGACGCAATCCGCCTTCGTTTCGACCGCATGATGGAGGCGATGGGCCTGGACGATGCGCTTCATATAACGCCCGCGCGGCACATAGCGATGGCTGACCCGGCGATGGACGATGATGTCGTGGAAGCCGAGATAGATCGCGCCATAGGCGGCAATGCCCGCCCCCGTCGCCGTCGCCCAGCCGCCCCATCCCCATTGGACGCCGCCGAGGAGCAGCAGGATGGAGGGCAGGGCGAAGATGACGAAGTAAAGATCATTCGCCTCCCACCGGCCAGCACGAGGGCGATGATGGCTGGCATGCAGGATCCAGCCCGGCCCATGCATTACCCAGCGGTGCATGACATAGGCGAACCCCTCCATCGCCGCGATGGTGACTAGAAACAGCAGCACAAGCAAGAAGGGCGAAACCATGGGACCTTTATAGCGCCCCATGTGCGTCAGGCAAAGAAAAGGCCGCGGCCCCGGTGAGGGTCACGGCCTTTTCCCTAGATTTTAGCGATTAGAACGACGCGGTGATCGAACCGACGACGCCAGCCTTGCTGACGTTGCGGCCGCTCGGCGAATAGAGATCCTTGTTGGTGTCGACATAGCTGACACCGAAGGTCAGGTGCGTCCAGGTGTAGGTCGCGCCGACGCTCCAGTCGGTATAGCCCTTGCCGATGGTCAGGTAGCTCGGACCATAGCTGTGGCCCAGATGCGCCGACACGCCCACCGGGGTGTTGGGGATGGAGGCCGACAGGTCGCCTGCGACGTAGAGATTGTCTTCCTTGCCATTGCCGACCGACAGGGCTTTCGCCTTGGGCGCATAGTTGACGGTCAGCTTGGCAGTCGCGGGGCCGAACGTGCCCTTGATCGAGGCATAGGGTTCCACGAAGTCGGTCGGCACGCCGCCCGAACCGGGATAATAGTAGTAGAGTACGCCGACATCGACGGTGGCCGCACCGAAGGTCTTGGTGTAGCCGCCGATCAGGTCGAGTTCCTGGTCGCCGCCATTGGCGACATAATCGTCAATCGACGAACCCCAGACCGAGGCATAGAAGCCCGAGGCGTGCGAAACGGTGATACCGCCCTGAAGCGCGAAACGCTTGTCGGTCTGCGAAATACCACGGAAACGATAGTCGGACACCACTGCGGCATTGCCGGTGACGGTGAGCGAAGAAGTCGGTGCGTCCTGGGCGAGAGCCGGCGCGGACAGCGCGACAAGAGCTACAGCCGAGAGGCCGAGAATGGACTTACGCATTATATTCCCCTTAATGGACCAGCGATCGTCCCGCCTGCATCAAGCTGCCGCCTCTGTACCCCTGGGGGCCGGGCCGCATTGCCTTGACGGTGAGGGCATGCCTCCACTCATTGCGGCGCACAAGATTTTATTGCTGTTCGATGTCATTTGCTGCCCTATTGTTGCTGGTGTGCAACAAAAGAGACTATTGCGGTCGCGAGAGGATATCGGCGCCATGGATGACGCGCTGCGGATAGGGGATGGTGACGCCATGCTCGCGGAATAGAATCCACAGGCGGTTGAGCACGTCGGAACGCACGCTGCCGACACCGCTTTCCGGATCGCTGATCCACACCAATATATCATGTTCGACGCGGCTGTCGCCAAAGCTCGTCAGCCAGACATTAGGCTTGGGATTGCTCAGAACGCGCGGACTTTCCTGCGCCGCGCGGAGCATCAGTTGCTGGGCGAGCGCGAGATCGCTGTCGTAACCCACGCCCACCGGAATGCGGACGCGGACGTTCCGGTCCGAATAGGACCAGTTCTCCACCTCCTGCGTCATCAGATTCTCGTTGGGAATCAGATGCTCCTTGCCATCGCGGGTGATGATGCTGACCGCGCGCACGCCGATCTTGTTCACCCAGCCGAAGCTGTCGCCCACAACGATCACGTCACCCGGCTTGATCGAGCGGTCCATCAGCAGGATGATGCCGGCGATCAGATTGCCGAACGTCTTTTGCAGGCCGAAACCGACCGCCAGACCGAGCGCGCCCGAAAAGACGGCAAAGGCGGTCAGATCGATCCCGAGCATGTCGATGCCGATGAAGAAGGCCGCGATCAGCACCACGATCGCCGCGAGCTTTTGCGCCAGCAGCTTCTGCGTCGCGTCAAAACCGTCCGCGCGCGCGATGCTGCGGCTGACCAGCCGGTTGGCCAGGCGAATGAGGGCGAAGAGGAGGATGCAGGTCGCCACGATCTGCGTCACCCCGAGCAGCGTGACGCGCCGCTTGCCGAGATCGATGCCGATGGCGTCCAGCATCTGACCCACCGGCGCCAGCCCGCCGCTGGTGCCCGACAGGATCATGAGGAACAGGATCAGCGCCAGCGGCAGCGCGGCCCAACGCGGCATGGTGAGCGCGCGCATCGCCTGATCGGCGAACAGCGCGACCGACAGGCCAAGGCCAGCGCCCAGCACGAGATGCGCGGTGGTGCCATTCGGCCAGAGCGCGGCGACAAGGCCGATCAGCAACGCCGAAAAAGCGTGACGCAGCGCTGGCCGCAGGCGCTCGGCCAGCGCCGGGTCCAGCGCGGGCGAATGCCGGGTCAGGCGCGGCGCGAGAAAGCGGGCGAGGGCGGCGGCGACCAGATGGAGTAGCAGCGCGGTCGCGAGCGCAATCAGCGGGTGAACGATGCCTGCATCGCCCGGTGTCAGGGCGAGCAGCCGGTTCAGTCCCGTCGTCACCGCCGCGCCGCGTGGAAGCGGGCAAGTCCCGCATGGAGATCGGCGATGAGGTCGGCGGGATCTTCGAGGCCAATGTTAAGCCGCACCATCGGGCCGTCCGCCTGCCAGGATGTCGCGCTGCGATAGCGGGCGGGATCGATGGGCAACGCAAGGCTTTCGAACCCGCCCCAGCTATAGCCGATGCCGAAATGCGCCAGGCCATCGATCAGCGCGGCGCGTGCCCCCTCGTCGCCGCCTTTCAGTACGAAACTGAACAGGCCGCTGGAGCCGCTGAAATCCCGTCGCCACAGGGCATGGCCGGGGCAACCGGGAAGCGCCGGGTGCAGCACGCGCGCGACATCGGGCTGATCCTCCAGCCAGCGGGCGATTTGCAGCGCGCTGTCCTGATGCTGTTTCAGGCGGATGCCGAGCGTCCGCAGGCCGCGCGCTGCGAGCCAGGCGTCGTCGGGGCTGGTCATCTGGCCAAAGCTCCAGGCGGTCTGGCGAATCTTCGGGAACAGCGCGTCGTTAGCCGTAACCGAGCCCATCATCACATCGCTATGGCCGACGATATATTTGGTGCAGGCGAGGATCGAGATATCGACGCCCAGCGACAACGCCGGCAGAAACAGCGGCGTCGCCCAAGTGTTATCGATCAGGGTGACGATGCCCCGTTCTTTCGCCGCCTCAACGATGGCGGGAATATCCTGCACCTCGAAGGTCAGGCTGCCGGGGCTTTCCAGAAAGATCGCGCGGACATCGTCGGTCAGCAGCGCGGCGATGCCTGCGCCGATCGTCGGATCATAATAGACGGTCTCGACGCCGAAGGGTTTGAGCACCTGTTCGCAGAAATTGCGGGTCGGGTCATAGGCGCTGTCGACCATCAGCAGCCGGTCGCCGGGCCGCAGCACCGCCATCAGCGCGCACGCGATCGCCGCCACGCCCGAGGGAAAGAGCATCGTCCCCGCCGCGCCCGGCTCCATTTCGGTGAGCGCATCGGCCAGGCTCCAGGCGGTCGGCGTGCCCTTGCGGCCGTAGAACAAGCGCTCATGCGTGTTGGTGGTCGCCGCGCGCAGATGCGCGACATCGTCATAGAGGATAGTCGATGCGCGCCACACCGGCGGATTGACGATGCCGCCCGGCTGCCCCGGAAGCCCGGTCCATTCCGGCCGCCGTCCGGCCTGCGCCAGCCTGGTCAGCGGCCGGCGCGCATCCTCGCTCTCGCTCTCGCTCATGCGGGGCCGGTCGCCTTGGGCGTGGCGGGGTCGATACCCCAGTCGGACCAGCTGCCGTCATATAGGGACACGTCGCGCTTGCCGAGCGTCTCCAGCCCGGCCAGCAGGATCGCGGCGGTCACGCCGCTGCCGCAGGTGGTGGCGACCGGCCGGTCGAAATCGACCCCGGCCTTGATAAACAGCTGGCGCAGTTCCTCGCCCGACTTCATGCTGTTGTCGGGGTTGAACAGGGCGGATGACGGCAGGTTCATGGAGCCGGGAATATGCCCCGAGGCCATACCCGGACGCGGTTCCTTTTCCTCGCCGGTGAAACGGCCTGCGCCGCGCGCGTCGAGCACCTGTTCGGCGCCGCTCTCCACATTGGCGAGCATGTCCGCCTTGTTGCGCACCGGACCATGGTCGCGCCGGGCGACGGCATTACCGGGCGGCGGCGACACGGCGCCGCTTTCCGTCGGCCGTCCTTCCGCGATCCATTTGGGCAAGCCGCCGTCAAGGATCGCAGCGCCAGCGCCGATGTTGAACAGGCGCATCATCCACCATCCGCGCGCGGCGCTGTGCACCGGGCTGTTGTCATAGACGATGACGCGGCTGTCGGCATCGATGCCCAGCGCCTGCACCCGTTGCGTCATCCATTCATCGGTTGGCAACTGGCCCGGCACCGGATCGGCGGGATCGGACAGGGTCGGCAGATCGAGAAACGCCGCACCCGGAATATGCGCCGCTTCATATTCGGCGCGCGGGTCGCGCGGCGTGCCGGGCAGGAACAGCGTGGCGTCGACGATCCGGAGGTCGGGCTTGCCCAGTTCGGCGGCGAGCCATTCGGTGGAAACCACTATGTCCATGCGGGAAACCCTCTGCGTTGTTCTGTCCAGCTTGTAGAAGGCGGCATCGGCGCTGGAAAGGGGCCTTTGACCTGTGCTCGTTCTACCGGACGAGGATGTCGCCGACCGCGCGCGCGGCGGGATTGCGGAACTGGCGCGGACCCATGTCCATGCGCAGCGGCGCGAGCCGCGCGTCCGCCGATGCTGGCGCTTGTCCGATAAGAAAACTGCGTGCGAGCCGGCCCGTGCTGCCGTCCGGCAGCGGATAGTGCAGGTCGAACAGGGCGAGCGGCACGAGCAGCGCCCGCTCGCCGGCTTGAAGCGGGACGATCTCCTCGGGCGGCAGTCGCAGTTCCCCGCTCAACCAGTGCCCTTCGCCGGGCGCGAGCGCGACGATGGAATGGCACGCCAGCCCGAGCGACCCGTCGAGAAACCGATCGAGCGTGTCCTGCTGCGCCGTTCCCGCATTGGCGAGCAGGACGCGGATCAATATATCCTCCGCCGCCCGATCGCCCCGATTATGCACTGCCAGCCGGTAAGCGATGGTCGCGCCCATCAGCGAATAGCGCGCCGCCGTCACCTCCAGCGAACAATCGAGCCGGGGGCGTTCCTCCTCCGACGCGGCAGGTTCGGTAGCGGGTTCCTTGACTTGCTCGGGGGCAGTCGGGGGCGTGATGATGGCCGTATCGGTCTCATCGGCGACGGGCGGCGAGGGTTCGACTTCGATCTCGGCCACCACATCCGCACGGCGGCGACGCAACAGCAGGACGGCGGCGATCAACACCACGACTGCGCCGACGATCCAGCCCCATGGCGTCGATCGTGTCGGCCCCGTATCGGCCGCCGAAACAGGCACGGGTATCTTTGTCGGTGCCACAACCATCGGCGCGGGCGGCGAAGGCGCGACGGCGGGTGCTTCCGGTGCAGGCGTGGCCGGTGGGCGGTCGGTTGAGGGACGCGCGGCTTCTTCCGATGGGGCGACAGGTGCCGTCGCCGCGCGGCTTGGCCTTTCCGGGCGCGCTGCTGCCTGCGGAGGTTTCGAGTCAACGGGCGTTACAGGCACCGGCGGCGCCTCAATGGTCGGCAACACCACGGGCGGCGCGACCAATGGGGTCGCCGGGGCGCGATAGACGTTGATCTCCGGTCCCTGCTGGCGCGTGGGCGCTGGCTGGGTCCCATTGCCCTGGGGCAGATTGAAGATGGGCGACGCGCCCTCATTCTGCTGGGCAAGCGCGGGACTCGCCAGCAGGAGTGGCATCAGCAGGATCGAAAAGCGGAACCCCATGCCGCTTCCAAGGCAGCCCGGCGGCTGAACGCCAGATGAACGGGGCGGGGCGGTGACATCGGCCGTGTATTCGCATAGATAACCGGCCATGACCGATACCTTCCCTCCCGCCAACGCCACCCCCCTGCACCTTGGCCGCACCAGCAGTCTTCCCAGTCATCCTGATGAGGCGATCCTCGATTATGTCGCCAATCCGCGCCCGGGTCGCCCCTATCTGGTGCGTTTCACCGCGCCCGAGTTCACGTCGCTCTGCCCCGTCACCGGCCAGCCCGACTTCGCTCATCTGGTGATCGATTATGCGCCCGCCGCGACGATCGTCGAATCGAAGTCGCTGAAGCTGTTTCTCGGCAGCTTTCGCAACCATGCCGCATTCCATGAGGATTGCACCGTCGGCATCGCCGAACGGCTGTTCGACGAGATGAAGCCGCTATGGCTGCGCATTGGCGGCTACTGGTATCCGCGTGGCGGCATCCCGATCGACATATTCTGGCAATCGGGCGCGCCGCCGCAGGATCTGTGGCTGCCGCCGCAGGATGTTCCGGGCTATCGCGGCCGGGGATAAAGCCGTTCGCGCCGACGAACGGCGCGTGCAGTTCGACCGGCGACATGGGCGCATGCAAGGAACAGTTGGAAGGGCAGCGGGATTGTGACAATCCGTGCTGTATAGCGGGCGGATCGTTGCCCGCCGATCAGACTTGTCGGAGTCACCATTCCCATGACCATCTCCAGATTTCTTCCGCTCCTGTGCGCCGCCGCCCCGCTGGCGCTCGCTACGCCGCTCGATGCCCAGACCGGCGCGCAAACCGGCGCTCCGGCCGGTCCCGCGCCGGGCATCACGACGCAATTGCCGCGCGGCGCGGCGCCAAGCCATTATGCCATCGAGGTGACGCCGGATGCGGCCAACCTGCGCTTCACCGGCAAGGTGACGATCGACCTGACGGTCAGCGCGGCGATGCCCACCCTGGTGCTGAACGCCGCCGACCTGACCTTTGGCGATGTCCTGCTGACGCCCGCCAGGGGCAAGGCCGCGAAGGGCGCGGCAAAAGTCGATGCCGCCGCGCAGACGGTGACGCTTGATTTCGGCAAGCCGGTCGCGCCTGGCAGCTACAGGCTGACCATCGCCTATAGCGGTGTCATCGCGACGCAGGCGAACGGCCTGTTCGCGCTCGACTATACCGACAATGCGGGCAAGGCGAAGCGCGCGCTTTTCACCCAGTTCGAAGCGCCCGATGCGCGCCGTTTCGTGCCGAGCTTCGATGAACCCAGCTACAAGGCGACGTTCGACCTCAGCGCGATCGTCCCCACGGGCCAGATGGCGGTCGGCAACATGCCGGTGAAGGCGCAGAAAAATCTGGGCGGCGGGCGCACGCGGGTGGCGTTTGGCACCACGCCCAAAATGTCGTCCTACCTGCTGTTTTTCGGCCTTGGCGAACTTGATCGCGCCACCAAGATGGCCGGCGCGACCGAAGTGGGCGTCATCACCGGCAAGGGCAATACCGGCAAGGCGCAACTGGCGCTCGACGCGTCGGCGGCGATCCTGCCCTGGTATAATGACTATTTCGGCGTACCCTTCCCGCTGCCCAAGCTCGATAATGTCGCCGGCCCCGGCCAGAGCCAGTTTTTCAGCGCGATGGAAAATTGGGGCGCGATCTTCACCTTCGAACGGGCGCTGCTGGTCGACCCCAAATTCACGTCGGAGGGCACGCGCCGCACCATCTATGAAATCGTCGCGCATGAAATGGCGCATCAATGGTTCGGCGATCTCGTCACCATGGCCTGGTGGGACGATCTGTGGCTGAACGAAGGATTTGCGAGCTGGATGGCGACCAAAGTCACCGACAAGCTGCAACCCGACTGGGAAGCGCTGCTCGGCCGGGTCGACGGGCGCGAACGGGCGATGAACCTCGATTCGCTCGGCACCACCCATCCGATCGTTCAGAAAATCCGCACGGTCGATGAAACCAGCCAGGCGTTCGACGACATCACCTATCAGAAGGGCGAGGCCGTCATCACCATGCTCGAAGGATTCGCCGGCGAGGATGTGTGGCGCAACGGCATCCGGGCGTATGTGAAGGCCCATGCCTATGGCAATACGGTGACCGACGATCTGTGGAACGCGGTCGAGGGCGCGGGGGCCAAAGGCCTGTCGGGCATCGCCCGCGACTTCACCAGCCAGCCGGGCATCCCGCTGGTCAGGGTCGACAGCGCGACCTGCAAGGGCGGCAACACTGTCCTGACGCTCAGCCAGGGCGAATATAGCCGCGACCGCAAGGACAAGACGCCGCTCAGCTGGCATGTGCCCGTGATGGCGCAGACCGTGGGTGGCGCGCCGCAGCGGCTGATCCTGGAGGGCAAGGGCCAGGTCACGCTGCCGGGCTGCGGTGCCTATGTCGTCAATGCCGGGCAGACGGGCTATTATCGCTCGCTCTATCCCGCGGCCAATGTGCAGGCGCTGGCGAAGGACTTCACGAAACTGGCGTCGATCGACCAGAACGGTCTGCTCGCCGACAATTGGGCGCTCGGCCTTGGCGGATACCAGCCGATCGGCCTGTCGCTGGACCTGATCGACGCTGTGCCGGCGAGCGCCAGCCCGGCCGTCCTCTCCGAAGTGCCCGCCTATCTGCTCGGCGCTTACCAGATGTTCGAGGGCGATGCGGCACAGCGGGCGAAGATCGCCGCCTATGCCTCGGCCAAGCTTTCGCCGACGCTCGCCGCGCTCGGCTATGAAGCGAAGGCGGGCGAAGGGCCGCAGGTGCCGGTGTTGCGCGCGACGCTCGTCAGCACTTTGGGCGCGATGGGCGACAAGATGGTGGTGACGGAGGCGAACCGCCGCTTCGCCGCGCTCGCCACCGATCCCACCGCGCTGGATGGGCCGCTCAAGACAAGCTGGCTGGCGATCGTCGCCGCCAATGCCGATCAGGCGACATGGAGCCGTTTGCGCACGCTGGCGAACGGCGCGAAGTCCGACCTCGAAAAGAGCCAGCTCTTCTCGCTGCTCGGCGCGGCCAAGGACGAGGCGCTGGCGAAGCAGGCGCTCGACCTTGCCATGACCGATGAGCCGGGCAAGACCACCAGCGCCGCGATCATCAGCGCGGTCGGGCGGGAGCATAGCATGCTCGCGGTCGATTATGTGCTGGCGCACCGCCAGCAATATGAAGCGATGATCGATGTGTCCGCCCGCAGCCAGGCGATCGCCCGCCTCGGCGGCAGTTCGGCCGATCCGGCGATGGTGACGAAGCTGGATGCCTATGCGACCCAATATCTGACGCCGGAATCGCGCAAGGTGGTCGACCGCTCGATTTCGGCAATCAGGACGCGGATCGAAACCCGCGCCCGTCTGAAACCGTCACTCGCCGCCTGGTTCGCGCGGAAGTAAAAAGGGGTCGTCCCCCTTCCTTTCGGGGAAGGGGGATGCTCGCTCAACCATCGAGCGGCATCGAAGCCTGCCGCCGCAGTCTGGCATAGAGCGCGGCGACGACGCCGAAGAACAGGATGACGGAAAGCGCCGCGCCCCAGCGGTTTTCCGCCACCAGCGCGAACGGCGCGTCGCTGTCGCTCGCCGCGACGATCCCGGCGAAGGCGACGCCGAACAGGCTTTCGCCGACGATGAAGCCCGTCGCCATCAACACGCCCATGCGCTCGGCAAATTCGGGATGGGACTGGCGCAGCGCCCAGCGATTATAGAGGTGGCCGATCACCGCTCCGACCGGGATCAGCAGGGTCAGCGCCATCGGCAGGTAAATGCCCATGCCCACTGCAAGCGGCGGCAGGCGCAGCTTGCCCGCCCGCCCCAGCGCCTCGTCGATGGCGACCACCACCGCACCGATGCCCGCGCCGATGCCGATCAGGCTCCAGTCGAGATCCCCGCCCAGCACCCCCTTGGCCAACGCCGAAATCAGCGCGGCCTGAGGCGCGGGCAGGGCGTTCGGCCCCGCGCCCGGCGCGCCGGCAAAGCCGAATGCGCTACCCAGCAGGTCCAGCACCGGCGGGATGACCAGCGCGCCGAAAATCACGCCCAGCACCAGCGCGATCTGCTGTTTCCATGGCGTCGCGCCGACCAGTTGCCCGGTCTTGAGGTCCTGAAGATTGTCGTTGGAAATCGTCGCCACGCCAAAGATGATCGCGGTGGTGAACAGCGCGTAGGCGATCAGCGCCTGGCTTTGCGACGGGTCGCCGCCCGAGCCGTAGATCGCCGCAAGGATCAGCGAAGCGCCCAGTACGGCAAGAATGCCGACGCCCGAAATCGGACTGTTCGACGCGCCGATCAGCCCCGCCATATAGCCGCAGACCGATGCGATGACGATGCCAGCGACAAGGATATAGGCGAGCGTCAGCGCGATGATCGGCACGGGATTGAGCGCGATCGGGCCACCCTGCGCGAATATCCACAGCAGCAGCGCGATCGGCGCGAGGCTGGCGAGAATCGTGCCGCCGACGATGCCGATCGGCAGGTCGCGCTCGGTCAGTTCAAGCAGGCCGCCATCGCCGGCCTTGCGGACTTTCGCCGCCGCCATCGCCGACCGGATGCCGCTGACGATCGGACCCAATATCTTGAGCAGGGTCCAGATCGCGGCGACGCCGATCGTCCCGGCACCGATGAAACGCGCCTTCATGCGGAACGTGGTCCCGACCAGATCCGCGAGGTCCGCGCCCGTGGGTAAGGGTGACGTCAGGTAGGGGACGATGCCGAGCCAACTGATCAGCAGCCCGACGAACATCGCCACTCCCACCGACAGGCCGACGAGATGGCCCACGCCGATCAGCGCCATCGAAAAGCTGGTCGATACCGATGTCGCGCCCGCGCCCAGCTTGAAGAAGGTCGCGGCTTCCTCCGCGATCAGGCGGGTTTTGGCCAAGATCGAAAATCCGGCGGCTGCGATCGTGCTCATGGCGATGGCGGCGAGGCCCCGCTGATTTTCCGCCGCGCCCTCGCGCGATCCGGCGCCCACCTTCAACACTTCGGCGGCGGCGACGCCTTCGGGATAGGGGAGGTCGGAACCCGTCACGAGCGCGCGGCGCAACGGCACCGAATACATGACGCCCATGATGCCGCCGAGCGCGATGGTACAGGCGGACAGCCAATAGGGAAAACCCTGCCACCAGCCGATGATGACAAGGCCGGGCAGGACGAAGATGATCGCGGAGAGCGTACCGGCGGCGGACGCGATCGTCTGGACGATATTGTTTTCCAGGATCGTGCCGCTTCTGAAAAAGCGCAGCACCGCCATGGAGATCACGGCGGCCGGGATCGATGTTGCAAAGGTCAGGCCGATCTTGAGGCCGAGATAGACATTGGCGGCCGTGAAGATCACCGTGATGAGCGCGCCCAGGATCACGCCCCGCAACGTGAGTTCCGCCATCGGCGCTGCCCTGGTTGAATCGCTGGTCAATGTCGCATCCTCTCGCCCGCGCCGGTTGGTGGCCGCTCTGTAATAATATTGCTCTGTGTTGGATCAATCACAAAGTTGGCGGCTCAGGATGCTTGCTCACGCCCCACGTCGGCCAGTATAGCGCGATCCAGCCACGCATCGATCAGCCCGGTCCAGCGACGATAGCCGATGGCGTTCATATGCAGCCCGTCGGGGCGGAACAGAGACGCGTCCGGCAGGCCATCGGACGCGAGCAACACCTTACCCACATCAAGATACTCGAACCCCGCTGCCCGCGCGCGCGCAGCGATCGTCATGTTCACCGCCGCGAGCTTGGGCCATAAGGTCCAGCGGATCGGGCTGGGCTTGAGCGACAGGCACAAAATATGCGCACGCGGATAATCGCCGCGCAGCCGCGCCAGCAGGGTCAATATGTTGCGCGTCACCTCCGGCGGCGTCGCGCCGCCGGCCAGATCATTTTCGCCCACGTAAACGATGATGGAACGGGGTGCGGCGCGCGGCAGCAGGCGGCGATAATAATGGAGCACATCGCGCGTCGTCGCGCCGCCGAACCCGCGATTGACCGTCGCGATATCGGGAAAGCTGCCGGCGACATCCCACAGGCGGATGCTGGAGCTGCCGATGAACAGCGTAGCGTCGGCAACGGTCGGGCCGCTGTCATTGGCCTTCGCGAATGCCGCAATTTCGTTCGAAAACGGAAAGCTGGGGTCGGCGTTGGGATTGTCGGCGCGCAGTGGTGCGAGATCGCCTGCTCCGGTCGCGGGACCCGGCACTAGCATGAGCGCCGCGCCGGATAGGCACGCGAGCGACCATGCTCCGCTCCTCACGGCGCGCCTACCGGCTGGTCAGTGACGATGAAGCGGGCGCAGCCGATATTTGCCGTTCGCATAGGTGCTGAACATGTCGGAAATCGCGGGATGATCGACCGGCTCGCCGCTATCGTCTCCAACCAGATTCTGCTGGCTGACATAGGCGACATAGCTGGATTCGCCATTTTCGGCGAGCAAGTGATAAAAGGGCTGGTGCTTGTCCGGGCGAGCGGACTCCGGAATCGATTCATACCATTCCTCGCTGTTCGCAAAGACCGGATCGATATCGAACACGACACCGCGGAACGAGAACATGCGATGCTTCACCACATCGCCGATGCTGAAACGGGCATGGACGATGGGTGGTGCGGTCACGCCCGCGCCGAAAATCTGAATCGCGTCTTTCATATGGCCAATGTAGGACTGTTGCGCCCGCGCACAAGAAAAATAGCCGCAAGCCCGCTTGGCAAGCCCCCTATCATTCGCTATTGGCGCCGCTCGACCGGGACTGCCACGCCAACGGCGCAGCGGACCTTCTGCGGAGAGGTGGCAGAGTGGTCGAATGCACCGCACTCGAAATGCGGCGTGCCGGTGACGGTACCCAGGGTTCGAATCCCTGCCTCTCCGCCATATTAAAATTTCCGGGTTTTCTTGCCTCCAAGAAGCTGAAAACCTTGAAGCCTTTCTGGGTTCGAAACCGTATATATGAAGTGTCAACGCTGATCGTTTCGCGGGATAATCGACCTGCTGCCGATTGTCGCGCACGAAACGATATCCGTAAAATCGGGTGGGACGATGACGAACCAGTGTCAGATGTGCAGGCGGCCGCTTAATGTCAGGAGCGATCCTCTGAGTGAGGATTGCGTTGGGACTGTTGGGGCTGCATCGGAATGATCGGGGCTGAGGGGCGATATCAGCCGTCTGTGGAAGCGGTGAGGGAGAGATCGAACGGGGGCTGCGGGATGAGGATGAGGGAAAGCGGACGGGAGGGTGACGACCAAAGATTGCCACTCGAAGCTTCCACTGGCATCTCGAAAGCTGACATGCGTGATCGGGTCTTGCCGTAACCTGCATCTTGCCACATCATTCGCAGATGAAACTTAATATCATCCGCCTTCGATTGGTTTCCTTTTTGTCGCTCTTGCCCGTCTTATTTCTCGCCAGCTTGCCTGCGCACGCATGCTCCTTCCCTCATATCGAAACATCCCCTGCGAAAATCAAACATGCTGCCCAAATCGCATTTTCCCAAAGTGATTCGGTAATCGACGCTGAAGTGCTTTCGCCAATGGTTCTTGGCTCGGCATGGAAAGATGGCCTCACGCCAATGGCAGTATTGATAGTGTTAAATTCATGGAAGGGGCCACATAAGAAGGCAGACTTCGTGTTCGTAATCTTTCTTAGCTCTTGCGATATCGCGCTTCAGACAAAAGGAGAGAAAATAAGAATACTCCTCACTGGTAGCCATGAAATGTATCGAGCAGAGCAATCGTTCAATGGATACGGAACTGCACGAAGGCCATACAACATCGAAATAGACCGTTTAGTTAGGCGCGTGCGCCCCGCATATATATCAGCCGATCCCGGCATGTGGAAACAGCCATCCTTCTCGAAATGAGGTCCGCTTTGTGTTGTCTGCGGCCACCTTGCGCGCGAGCGTGTCGCTCCGCCTCTCGGCGGCGGGGTCGAGCCCGGCGACGATCGGCTCCCTTGCTGCGGCGCGCTGCTGGCGCGCCATAGCTATCCCTACCTCGGGCCACGCGCCGAAATAGAGCGTATTCTGTCGACCGAGGTATCGGTAGTTCATGCGCCAGAGTTTCGTACCGTTCGTCTGGACGGCGAGATACAACCCATCGGCGTCGGCCAGTTTATAGGCCTTGTCCCGAGGTTTGGCGTTGGTGATCTGGATGTGATTCAGTGCCATGATGGTGCCAGCTCCAAAGGGGCTCTCCGGCACCATCAAAAACACCATCATTCTGATGGTGCTGCCAATGGATTCGGGTGGATGAGCCCGGATTTCATTTGGCGATTTTCACTGAAAAAATGCTGTAAAACCAGCTGCTTGCCGGACCTTCCCGGACGTCGCCGGAAAGGTCTGTGGTGCCAGAAGAGCTTGATCGCTGGGCAGCTAAGCAATTGATTTCTCAGTCAAATCATAGACTTACGAACGCGCCAAGAGCATCATTAGCATGCTTTCAGTTCGTGGAAAAGGCTGGACGCGGGTGGAACGTGGGTTTGCGTAAGCTCGAAATGGGCGGTGACACAAGACAGCGCAATGGAAATTGGCCGTTCATTGTTTGGCTGGACTTCTGAAAGCTAGGGGTTCGAATGGCAGTAGTTTGAGGAGCAAAGTTTGTGAGGATCACCAGCTATGGCGTGTTCTGGAGAGCCGACGAGATTGAATGGGCGCCCGGCTCTGGAGCGCGAGACAGTTTCAGGTTGCTTGGCCGTACCGGTCGAAACAAAGGGACCATCAAGGTCGCCGACTTTCGATACCAACACGGCATCTACATTCTCTACGATAACTACGGTGCGAATTATGTCGGCCTTTCCCGCGCAGGTCTCGGTAAACGTCTGAAGGATCACACTGAAGACGAGCATGCTGGTAAGTGGGACCGCTTCTCCTGGTTCGGCTTTCGGCCGATCGCCGATGCCGATAAACTTGGCATATTGCAGCTGGGCAAACCAAACGAAGAAGTCACGGAGAATGCCCACGCCACGATCGGCGATCTCGAAGCCCTGCTGATCAAGGCGATGGGAACGCGAAACAATTCAGTGTCGATGAAGTTTAAGGATGCCGTCGAATGGAAGCAAATTGATTGGGATGAGATCGAGGGTTGTCTTGCCAAGGTCGCACCGGACGCCGCTCCGCGGCCGCTTATTGGGAACCGCGCCTATATCACAGGCTGATCGACCGCAGGTCCATTGACGCCGCGCAAAGTGGCAACTGCACGGATCTGAGAATTTGCCTCTGCGCTTGGCGGGTCGTGCGGGATGTATCCCGCGATAGGCGACTTAAGGAGGGATTCATCCCGCAACCATGAAAAGGGTCGAGGCCGGCTCCGTCGGTGACGGCGCCGGCCTCAGTTTTTAGGCGACGGTTTCGGTCGTCGATTCCTCTGCTGCCATGACCTCCTCCAGCATCTTACGCATCGCGATCTCTTCCTGGAGCTTCACGAGTGCCTTGCGCTTAGGCAGCCCCAATTTGAACCGGATCATATCGCCGATGTGGCGGATGATGTCGTTGTGCTTGGGACCGAAGCGCATGAGACCGCTGGTCTGTTGATTGCCGTTGAGAAGTGACCCGGGGAGGCCAGTAATTTCCACTGAGAAGT